>DASXAP010000027.1:0-60757 GCA_036406655.1 Xanthobacteraceae bacterium
CCCGCCGGAAGTTCGCGAACGCTATGGCGTCGATCCCGCGCAAGTGCCGGATTTCATCGCCCTGCGCGGCGATCCCTCCGACCGGCTGCCCGGGGCTGGTGGGGTCGGGCCCAAGCGTGCAGCGGCGCTCCTGCGCAGCTACGGCACGCTCGACGGCATCCTCTCCGCCGGGCTCTTCGCGTCGCAGGCGGCGAGCCTGCGCCTTTATCGATCGATCGCCACCATGAACCCTGCAGCGCCGTTGCCTTCCCTGCGCAGCCAGTCACCCACCTGGGCACGGGCAGCCACGCTTGCACGCGGTTGGGCCCTCAATCGGTTGGCCGAGCGGCTCACAGAGCTGGCGAAGAGCGCGGGCGAGTGACCCGCAGCAGCACCCGTCGTCCTCGCGGCAGCTAGGCGGCCTGCCGACGCACGGCTTCCGGCAGCGGCAGCGGTGGATTGGCGCTCTGCAGGAACTCGATGGTCATGAACACCATCTCCTTGTCGCCGACATTTTCCAGGTCGTGCACCTTGAATTGGCCGGGACCATAGCTCTCGTGCCGGGTTTCCCCGGGCGCATAGGTATATTCGACCGTGCTGCCGTCGTGCACATGCTGCCGGCCGCGGCCGCCGGTGACGCAGGTCCAGAAATAGTCGAGCACGTGACGGTGGAAGCCGACCCGCTCGCCAGGCGCGAGGCGGATCATCCACACCCGAACCCGATTGGTTTCCGACACCAGCGAGGTGCCCACGCAAGGATTCGGGCTCTTGCGCTCGCGCTCGAGCTCGGCGGCGATCTCCGCCGGCCATGCTGATCTGGTGGAGATCTCCGCTCGCTTGTCCAGCATCGTCAGGGCCATGGCCTTCCTCCTGCCTTCGTCGGATATATAGCAGCTTTCGGTCGCCCGGAAGCGGCGAGGCTGGAGCAGATTGCGGGATGGCGGGCAGGCGGCGCGCGCTGATCGTCGGCGGCTCCATGAGCGGGCTTTTGGCCGCATTGCTGCTGCGGCGGGACGGGTGGCAGGCGGAGGTGTTCGAACGCGTCGACACCGAGCTGGCGGGGCGCGGGGCCGGTATCGTCGCGCAGCCGGACCTGATCGAGACGCTGCGGCGAATCGGGATCGATCCGACGGATCTCGGGGTCGAGATCACGACCCGAAAGATCCTCGATTCCTCGGGTCGAGTGGCCGGCGAGTTCGTGTGCCCGCAGGTGCTCACCGCCTGGGAGCGGGTCTACCGGGCGCTGCGCGACGCCTTCGGCGCCGAGCACTACCACCGCGGCAGAGAGATCAGGAGCTTCGAGCAGACGGCGAGCTCGGTCGTTGCGCACTTCGCCCATGGCGGCAGCGAGGAAGGCGACCTCCTGGTGGGAGCCGACGGTCTTCGCTCCAGCATTCGCCAGCAATGCCTGCCTGAGCTCACGCCGCGCTACGTCGGCTACGTGGCGTGGCGAGCGCTGATCCCGGAGGCCGAGTTCCCGCCGGCCATCCATCGCGAGCTGTTCGGCTACATGACCTTCTGCCTGCCGCCGGGCGAGCAGTGCCTCGGGTACCCGGTCGCCGGGCCCGAGAACGAGCTGCGTCCAGGGCAGCGCCGCTATAACGTCGTCTGGTATCGCCCGGCCGAGGAATCGACCGAGCTCAAGCAGCTGCTCACCGACGCGAGCGGCACGACGCATATCATCTCGATTCCGCCGCCACTGATCCGCCGCGAGGCCATTGCCGACATGCGATCGGCCGCCGAGCGCCTGCTGGCTCCGCAAATGCGCGCGGTGATCCGCATGATCGCCGAGCCGATCCTGCAGCCGATCTACGACCTGGAGACGCCGCGTATGGCATTCGGCCGCGTCGCCATCATCGGCGATGCCGCTTTCGTCGCCCGGCCGCACGTTGCGGCGGGGGTCGCCAAAGCAGCGGACGACGCGGCCGCGCTCGCGGCGGCGCTGCGCGCCGACACCGACGTCGCCGCCGCATTGCGCTCGTTCGAGACCGCCCGCCTGCCGGTCGGCCGCCGCATCATCGAGCGCGCGCGGCATCTCGGCGCCTATTTGCAGGCGACGCAGACCGCCGAGGAGCTCGCCCGCTCGCGACGGCACGGCATACCGGAAGCGGTATTGGAGGAGACCGCCGTTCTCGACTTCCTGCAGAGGTGAGGTTGAAATGAATTCGATCAACGTCATCGCGCCCTACAAGCACCACGGAATGTGGGTGTTCGACGATTCGCGCGTGGGACTCGTCCAGGAGCCTTTCGTGTCCGGTGCCGATACCATGATCGATCGGGTCGTTGCCGAGATCCCCGATGCTGCCCGCGGGTTCGTGCTGGTCTTTTCCGGCACGCCCTTTCCGGGTCATCAGTACCGGCTCGATTGGCGCCGTTCCCAAGACGGCGGCAATTGGTACTATTCGGAACAGCTGCAGATCGAGGGCTGGCTTTGTCCGGCGCTGTTGCGCTATTTCGCGGATGCACCGAAGCAGCTCTTCGTTGCAGTCAAGCCTCGCGAATGAGCTCCTCCGCGGTACCCGCGAGCCGATTCGCCCAGGAGCTACGCACGAGCTCGCTTTGCCTTCCCGCGTCTGATTCCGGCCATCGCTTGCAGCACCGCGCAAACCGCCGCCGTGTCGTGGTCGGCGTGGCCGCTCTTCATCGCCTTGTCGTACACAGGCACGCTCGCATCGAACATCGGGGTCGGCACCCGGTTCTCCCGGGCGAATTCTCCGATCACCGCCATGTCCTTCTGCCACACCGAGATCTTCATCGTGGGATGGTCGTAACGGTCCTTCACCATCATCGGCGCGCGCAGCTCGAAGACGCGCGAATTGCCGGCGCCGGTCGTGACCATGTCGAACACGGTGCGCGGGTCGAGACCGGCCTTGAGGCCCAGCACCATGGCTTCGGCGGCGGCGACGTTGTTGATGGCCACCAGGAGATTTGCCACGTATTTCATGCGGCTGCCGTTGCCGAAGCGGCCGAGGTCATGGGCGGCGCGGGAGAAAGCGGCGAACATGGGCGCAAGCTTGCGAATGGCTTTTCGGTCGCCGCTCGCATATACGACAAGGTCCTTTACCTTCGCCTGGGCGCCGGTGCCGCTGACCGGGCAGTCGAGCAGGGTGTGGCCGGCCCTGCGCAGTGCCTGGGCGGCCCTGAGCTTGTCGGCAAGCGCGAACGTGCTCATTTCGACCACCACCCGCGGTCGCGCGCGGGCAGCGACAATGGCATTCACCGTGGCCTCGAGCGCCGCGGGCTTGGGCAGGCTGGTGATGATGGTGGGCGCCGCCGCCATGAGCGCTCCAGCGTCGGCGGCGATCTCGACACCCGCTCGCGCCAACGCGCGACAACGGGCAGGATCGATATCATAGCCGACGACGCGCCAGCCGGCCTTGACGAGATTTGCGGCAAACGCGCCGCCCATGATCCCGAGCCCGACGATCCCGACCTTTCCTTTGGCCATGCGCATTCCTTCCCTGCCGAAAGCTCGGACGCTACACAAGCGCTCTGCTCGGGTTCAAGCAGCTTGCGGAGTGGATCGGTGGGCTCGGCTATAGTCTATTGTGCGGCAACTCCTGCAGTCGTTTTGCCGCCGGGAGCAAGCGCAGGGGAGCGCAATAGAGATGAATATCGGAATCGCCGGAATGGGCAAGATGGGCACCGCGGTTGCCCAGCGCCTGATGGAAGTCGGGCACCAGCTCACGGTGTGGAACCGTTCGCCCGACAAGCTGCAGGCACTGGTCGGCGCGGGCGCGGCAGCTGCGAAAACGCCCTCGGAGCTGGCGAGCCGGAGTGAAGCCGTCCTCACCCTGCTGACCGATGCCGCCGCGATCGACGCCGTGTACAACGGCGCGTCCGGGCTGCTCGCCGGCGATGTCGCCGGCAAGCTCTTCATCGAGATGAGCACGGTGCGGCCGCAGGTCGAAACCGCGCTCGCCGAGAAGGTGCGGGCCAAGGGCGCCGCCCTGGTCGACTGCCCGGTCGGCGGCTCGACCGGGCCCGCGCGGCAGGGCAGGCTGATCGGGCTTCTCGGAGCCGAGCCGCGCGATGCTCCCCGCGCGCGGGCGATTCTCGAGCAGCTTTGCCGTCGTATCGAGCATTGCGGTCCAGTCGGCGCCGGGGCGATCATGAAGCTCACCATAAACATGCCGCTGATGATCTACTGGCAGGCCCTGGGCGAGGCACTTGCGCTGTGCCGGCCGCTCGGTCTCGATCCGGCGCGGATGATGGACTTGCTGTCGGACACCTCGGGCGGGCCGAACGTGCTCAAGGTCCGGGGTGGACCCGTTGCCGAGATGCTCAAGGGTGGCGACGGTGGACCGGTGACTTTCGACATCGACAGCGCGGTCAAGGATCTGCGCACCATGCTGAGCGAAGGGCGCGAGCGCGGGCTCGAGCTGCCGCTCCTCGAGAAGACGCTCGGTTGCTATGAGGAGGCACGCCGCAATGTGTCCGGAGCGGCCGAGATCTCGGCGGTCTCGGTCTATTGGGCAAACCGCGGCAAGCACTGACCTGCGACAACACACAGATCATGCAAACCAGGAGTCGCCATGCCATCGCTCACCCTCGCGCAAGCCTCCACCATCGTCGACGCCGCTCTCGAGAAGGGCCGCGACACCAGCTGCGCGCCGCTCACCGTTTCCGTCCTCGATGCCGGCGGGCATCTCGTCGCCTTCAAGCGCGAGGACAAATCGGGGTTGCTCCGTTTCGACATCGCCTTCGGCAAGGCCTGGGGCGCGCTGGGCATGGGCTTCGGCTCACGCACGCTCGCGGCGCGGGCGGGCAAGACGCCCCAGTTCTTCACCATGCTCGCCGCGGCAAGCGGCGGACGCATGGTGACCAACCCCGGCGGCGTGCTGATCCGGGACGGCAATGGCGACGTGATCGGCGCCGTCGGCATTTCCGGCGATACCTCCGACAAGGACGAAGCCTGCGCGATCGCCGGCATCGAGGCGGCAGGCCTCAAGCCCGATCCCGGACAGGACGGATGAGCGCGCGCCCATGCCGGGTGCGGCGATGCCTGCGCACTATCGCTCCAATGCCGCGAGCACCCGCTCCGGCGTGAACGGCAGGTGTGCCAGTCTCCTGCCGGTGAGCCGGAAGAAGGCATTGGCGACGGCGCCCGGGACGAAAGGAACTCCGATCTCGCCGATGCCGGTGGGCCTCGTCTCGCTGTCCAGGAACGCGACCTCGATCTCGTCGGGGAGGTCGGACATCCGCATTACCCGGTAGTCGTGGAAGTTAGACTGCTCCACCACGCCGCCCCGGACGGTGATACGTTCGTGCAGCACCGCGGAAAGTCCGTAGAGAACACCGCTTTCGACATTGGCCTTGGCGGCGCCGGGCGTCACGATCAGGCCGGCGTCGATCGCCAGCCAGACCTTGTGCACGCGTATCCTGCCGCTGGCGCGGTCGACGGCTATCTCGACTGCTCCCGCCGCTACCGAGCCCGAGCGCTCGCTGGCCGAGATGCCCAGCGCGCGGCCGTCGGGCCGCCGCGCGCTCCATTGGCACATCTGCGCCACCGCCTCGCAGCAGCGGCGCGCCTTGGCGGTGATCGACATGTGCTGCAGGCGAAACGCGAGCGGGTCCATACCCGCCTGCGCAGCCAAGTGGTCGACGAAGCTCTCGATGGCGAAGGTGTTGAAGAGATGGCCCACCGCGCGCCAATGCTTGACCGGGACCCCGCCCGCCACGGCGCGCAGCTCGAGGCTGACATTGGGGATGCGATAGCAGAGCAGCCTCATGCCGCTCGCAAGCAGCGACCCCCCGTCGCCGACCACGCTATGCCGCCAGCCGATGACCCGGCCGGTCGGATCCTGCGCCGCCTCGAGGAACTGACAGGCCTGCGGGCGGAACATGCCATGCGCAACGTCCTCCTCGCGGGTCCAGATCAGCTTGACCGGACGGCGCACCTCCTTGGCGATCCGTGCGCACTCGGCGGCATAGTCTCCGAGGGTGCGGCGGCCGAAGCCTCCGCCCATGTGGCACTGATGGACGGTGACCTGCGCCGGGTTGAGACCGAGGGCTCTCGCCACCGCGCGGCGGGTCGCGTCGGGTGACTGGCTCCCTTCCCACACCTCGGCCGCGGTCGCGGTCCCGTTCAAAGCCACCACCGCGTTCAGCGGCTCGAGCTGCGCGTGGTAGCCGTAGTCGCTGCGGAAGGCGGCCCTGTACACGCTGGCCGCGCCGGCGAAAGCGGCATCGACATCACCCTTGGCCTCGAGCTTGGCAGCCGGCGCGCTCGGCTCTGCGTGCATCCGCGCGTATGCCTCGAGCGCGCGCTCCGAGTCGTAGCCCGTGGCCTTCCCTGGTTTCCAGGTCGGCTCGAGCGCGTCGCGTGCGGCTATCGCCTGCTCGAATTGCGAGGCAACCACGGCAATGCCGCCGGGAACATGCATGGTCGAGATGATCCCCGGCATGCGCTTGATCTCGTCTTCGTTCCAGCTTTCCGCCTCGCCCCCGGCAACCGGCGAATGGAGCGCGGTGGCGTAAGCCATTCCGGGTAGCCGCACGTCGATGGCGTAGAGGGTCGAGCCGTTCACCTTGCCCGGCACGTCGCGACGCGGGACGGTCCTGCCGATCAGGCGGAATTCCTTGCGGGGCTTGAGCTCGGCCGAATCCACCGCCGGGATGATTGCCGGCGGCTCGGCGGCCGCGGCGATCTCGCCGTAGCTCAGACGCCGTCCGCGCAGCGGATCGACGACCGCGCCGGGCTCGGTCTTCAGGGTGGCGGGATCGACGCCCCACCGCGTGCCGGCATTTGTCAGCAAGACCTTGCGGACCTGCGCGCCGGCAATCCGCAGGCTGCGGAAGTAGACCTGAACGGCGCGGCTGCCGACGATCGCCATGCTGCGGTGATTGCGCAGCGGATAGCCGTAGACGGCGGCGTCCGTTGGCGCGAACTCGATCCTCACCTTCGACCAATCCGCGTCCATCTCCTCGGCGACGATGAGCGCGAGCGAGGTCATCGAGCCTTGCCCCATCTCCGCGCCGGCGCTGTAGATGGTGACGGTGTCGTCGGGCGCGATGCGAACCCAGGGCGTAAGTTGCACATCGCCGGAAACAGCGGCCTGCGCCCGGCCGACGATACGCAGTCCATTGCGACCAAGCGCGAGATAGAACGACATGCCGCCCAGCGCCGCGAGCATGGCGCGGCGCGAAATGGGGCGCTCCACGGGCGGTGACATGATCCGCGTGCTCGGATCGATCAGCATCAGCCCTCCCGCGCGACGCGTTCGATGGCGGCGATGATGCGGTGATAGGTCCCGCAGCGGCAGATATTGCCGTCCATATGAGCGATGATCTCGGCTCGCGTCGGCTTCGGATTTCTCGCCAACAGCTCCGCCGCTTTCATGATCTGACCGGATTGGCAGTAGCCGCATTGCGGCACTTCCTCGGCGATCCAGGCCTTCTGCAACGGATGCGACGAATCCGGCGAGAGCCCCTCGATCGTCACCACCTTCTTGCCGGCAACCGAGCCGATATCGGCCTGGCACGAGCGCTGCGCGACGCCGTCGACATGCACCGTGCAGGCGCCGCACAGGCCGGCGCCGCAGCCGTATTTGGTGCCGGTCAATCCGAGATGATCCCGGATCGCCCACAAGAGCGGAGTGCGCGGGTCCGCATCGAGCATGACCTGCCGGTTGTTCAAGCTGAACGACAGCATGTGTTTCCTGGCGGTTGCCGCCTTCGCCACGCCGGCAACCGAGCTCGCGAGCGGCACAGGAAGAGGTCCGGACGAAACTCGAATCCGCAATGGGAGATGGAGCCACTCCTACTGGTCACAACGCCAGCTCTCCGGCGTCATGGCCGTGCTTGCCCTTGCTTGCCCCGGCCATCCCGATGCATGAGGCGCCCTTGTGCCCCGTCAATCGGGATGCGCGGACAAGCCCGCGCATGACGGTGAACAAATCGGCTATGACGCAGTATAGCTACCTCGATCGTCGCCTACCATTCGGGATCGGGAGGCCCATATCACGCACATGCATGAACCGAACCAAGCCCATGCCGCCGCGGGCGGCGCCGATAACCCGTTGCTCGAGGAATGGACCGGCCGCTTCGCCGTTCCCCCGTTCGACCGCATTCGGGCCGAGCATTTTCCCGAGGCCTTCAGGCGGGCATTTGCCGCGCATGAGGCCGAGATCGCCGCGATTGCCGCTGAGGCGGCGGAGCCGACCTTCGCCAACGGCATCGAGGCGCTCGAACGGAGCGGCGCCCTGCTTGCGCGCGTCTCCGACCTCTTCCACGCGCTCGCCAGCGCACACACCAGCGACGCCATCATGGCTTTCGAGCGGGAGCTGGCACCTCTGGAGGCCAGGCATTGGAACCGGATCTTGATGGACGAGGCTCTGTTCGGCAGGATCGACTGGCTGCATCGCTACAGCGATCGGCTCCGGCTCACCGCAGAGCAGCAGCGCGTCCTCGACCGCTATCACCTGCAATTCACGCGCGCCGGCGCGGCCCTGGATGCCGCCCACAAGGAGCGGCTCGCCGCCATCAACGAGCGGCTCGCCACGCTCGGCACCACATTCGCCCAGAACGTGCTGGCCGACGAGCAGCGTTATGCGCTGGTGCTCGAGGGCGAGACGGATCTTGCCGGCCTGCCGGACTTCGCTCGTGCCGCCGCTCGCGCCGCCGCCACCGAGCGCGGGCTACCCGGCAAGCATGTGGTCACTCTGGCGCGCTCGAGCGTCGAGCCGTTCCTGCAGTTCTCCGAACGGCGCGAGCTGCGCGAGCAGGTGTTTCGCGCCTGGTTCGCCCGCGGCGACGGGGGCGGCGCAACCGACAACAAGGCGATCATCGCCGAGATGCTCGAGCTGCGCAGCGAGCGCGCGCGCCTCCTCGGCTATTCGAGCTTCGCCGAATATCGGCTCGATGACGCGATGGCGAAGACTCCGCAGGCGGTGCGCACGCTCCTCGACCGGGTCTGGTCGCCGGCGCGGCGCCGCGCCCTCGCCGACCGCGATGCGATGCAGGCGCTGGTGCAGGGGGAAGGAGCAAACTTCGCGCTGGCCGCCTGGGATTGGCGCTACTACGCGGAGAAGCTGCGCAAGGCGCAATGCGACATCGACGAGGCGATGATCAAGCCCTATTTCCAGCTCGATCGCATGATCGAGGCTGCGTTCTACACCGCCGACCGGCTGTTCGGGCTGAGCTTCGAGCCCTGCAGCGGGATTGCGACCTGGCACGTGGATGTGCGGGTGTGGGAGGTGCGCGACCGGCAGGGCCGCCACCGCGGATTGTTCTTCGGCGATTATTTCGCCCGCGCCTCGAAGCACAGCGGCGCCTGGATGACGACGCTGCGCGACCAGCAGAAGCTCGCCGGCGACATCCGGCCGCTGGTCGTCAACGTGATGAACTTCGCAAAGGCGGACAAAGGCGAGCCGGCGCTGCTGTCGTTCGACGATGCGCACACGCTGTTCCACGAGTTCGGTCACGCATTGCATGCGCTCCTCTCCGACGTCCGCTATCCGGCCGTTTCGGGCACGAGCGTGCTCACGGACTGGGTCGAGCTGCCGTCCCAGCTCTACGAGCACTGGCTGGAGACACCGGAGATCCTGGGCCGCTTTGCCGTGCACTGCACCACCGGCGCGCCCATGCCGGAAGAGCTCCTGCGCCGCCTCCTCGCCGCGCGCACCTTCAACCAGGGCTGCGCCACGGTGGAATACGTCGCTTCGGCGCTCGTCGACCTGGACCTGCACCTCGAGCCGTTCGCCGAAGGCCGCGCTCCCGGCCATTTCGACGTCAACGCGTTCGAGCGTGCCGCCTTGGTGAAGATCGGCATGCCGGACGAGATCGTGATGCGACACCGTCCGACACATTTCCAGCACCTGTTCGCCGGCAACAGCTATGCCTCCGCCTATTACAGCTACATGTGGTCCGAGGTGCTCGATGCCGATGCGTTTGCGGCCTTCGAGGAGACCGGCGATGTCTTCGACGCCGATACGGCCAGGCGCCTGCACGATCACGTCTATGCCGCAGGGGGGTCGCGCGATCCAGCCGACCTGTACCTCGCCTTCCGCGGTCGCATGCCTTCGCCCGACGGGCTCTTGCGGAAACGCGGTCTGCTGGAGGAGGCCGCCAAGCCATAGGCATCCACGTCATGCGCGGGCTCGTCCCGCGCATCCACGTCTGCGAAAGGTCGCGCAAGGCGTGGATGGCCGGGACAAGCCAGGACAAGCCCGGCCATGACGGCCCCTTGACTCGATCCGGCCGAAACATGGCCTGATTCACCCCGCAGCCATGGATCTCCACACCGCCGGACATCGCTTGGGCGTCGTAAGTGCTCCGCATCGCCTCGCGGTCGAGGCCGGTCGCGCGATTCTCGCCGAGGGCGGCAATGCGATCGAGGCGACGGTTGCGATGGCGGCGACGACCGCCGTCGTCTACCCGCATATGAACCATGTCGGCGGCGACGGGGTCTGGCTGTTGCGCGAGCGCTCGGGTCGGCTGCGCGCGCTGCTCGCGGTGGGCCGTGCCGGCGCCAATGCACGGCCCGAGCTCTACCGGGATCTGGGTGCGATCCCGCCGCGCGGCCCGCTCGCCGCATTGACCGTGCCGGGTGCGGTCGCGGGCTGGACGCTGGCGCTGCAAGCGGCCAAGGCGAATGGGGGGCACCTGCCGCTCCAGGAGCTGCTCGGCTCGGCCATTCGGCATGCCAGCGAAGGCTATCCCGTCACGGCCGGTCAGGCCCGCCTGACTGCGGAAAAGATCGACGAGCTCAGGGCGGTGCCGGGCTTTGCGCCGACATTTCTCGTCGACGGCAAGCCGCCCGCTGCGGCGACGGTGCTGCGCCAGGCAGCGCTCGCGGCCACCCTCGATCACCTCGCCCATGCCGGCCTCGACGATTTCTACCGCGGCGACGTCGGGCGCGAGATCGCCGCCGATCTCGACCGCCTCGGCAGTCCCGTCAGGCGTGCCGATCTCGAGCGCTGCCGCGCCACGGTTGCCGAGCCGCTCTCCGTCGAGCTCGACGGCGCGACCGTGCTCAACACTCCGCCGCCCACCCAGGGATTGGCCTCATTGATCATTCTGGCGCTGTTCCAGCGGCTCGCAGTGAAGGACCCCGAGAGCTTCGCGCACCTGCACGGGCTCATTGAGGCGACCAAATGCGCATTCCGCATCCGCGATCGCGTGGTCGGCGATCCCGATCATCTGCCCGGGCCGGTCCATCGCTACCTCGAGCCGGCCTTTCTCGATGCGCAGGCGCGGCAGATAGATCAGAGCAAATCGGCGACGTGGCCGGCCTCCGCCGGCGGGGGCGACACCGTGTTCATGGGCGCAGCGGACGCAAGCGGGATTGTCGTGTCCTATCTTCAGTCGCTTTATTGGGAGTTCGGCTCGGGCGTGGTCCTGCCGAGGACCGGCGTGCTGATGCAGAACCGCGGTGCAGCTTTCGTGCTCGATCCCGGCGTGTCGAACGCGCTCCAGCCGGGCCTGTTGCCGTTCCATACGCTCAATCCGGCCCTCGCCCTGCTCGACGATGGCCGGGTCATGGCCTACGGGAGCATGGGCGGGGACGGCCAACCGCAGACGCAAGCGGCGCTGTTCACGCGTCATGTGCTTTATCGGATGCCGCTCGATAGAGCGCTGGAAGCGCCGCGCTGGCTGTGGGGACGAACCTGGGGTGCGACCCGGACGACGCTGCGGATGGAAAGCCGCTTCGACGGCAGCCTCATCGAGCGCCTCGTCTCGGCGGGACACGACGTCGATGTGCTCGCCGAGGCCTATTGCGACCTCATGGGCCATGCCGGCGCGGTGGTGCTTCACCCGGACGGAACCATGGAGGGCGGACACGATCCTCGCGCCGACGGCGGCGCGGCAGGGATATGACTGCGCGAAATATCGGCCTCCATTCCGCCCCACTCGATGCTATCGTGCGCGCCGCCTCCCACCCGAGCGTCCCATGATCTATTGCATTCTTTCAGCCTTGCTTGCCGCCGGTGCGACACTCGTGATCCCGGCCGCAGCGTGGGCGCACCCGCACGTCTGGGTGACGATGCAGAGCGAGCTCGTCTATGCACCGGATGGCTCGGTGACGAGCGTGCGGCACGCCTGGACTTTCGACGACATGTTCTCGGTGTTCGCCACTCAAGGCATCGAAGCGAAGAGGAAGGGGGAGTTCACCCGTGAGGAGCTCGCCCCGCTCGCCGAGGTCAACGTGACCTCGCTCAAGGAATATGAATATTTCACCACCGCCAAGGCCAACGGCAAGCCGGTGGAGTTCAATGATCCGGCTCCCGGCTACTATCTCGTTTTCGATCCCAAGGAGACGGTGCTCACGCTCCATTTCACGTTGCCGCTGAAGCAGCCGGTTAAGGCGAAGGACCTCACGCTCGAGATCTACGACCGGGAGTTCTTCGTCGACTTCAGCTTTGCCGAGAAGGACCCGGTCAAGCTCGTCGGCGCGCCCGCCAAATGCGAGCTCAGCCTGGGTCGGCCGCAGGAGATGAATGCCGCGTTGGCGCAGCAGTTGAGCCAGCTCGGCCCCAACCAGCGCGACCCCTCGCTGACGATCGGCGGCGAATACGCCAACAAGCTCTTCGTCAAATGCCCGTGAGGAGCAGGCGGCCGCCTGCGGCAATTTCCTCAGAAAGCGGATTGGTCGGGCTGCTCGGCACGATCGTGTTGCTCCTCCTGCTTCTCGGAACGCTTGATGCTGCGTTCGCCCAATCGGGGCCATTCGGTGGCGCGGTCGGCTGGATTCTGGCCAAGCAGGCGGAGTTCTACAGGCAGTTCTCGGGTCTGATCCGCTCGGCCAAGGCCGACGGCAGCGCGGCGTGGACGTTGCTTGGACTTTCCTTCCTCTATGGCGTCTTTCACGCCGCCGGTCCCGGTCACGGCAAGGCGGTGATCTCGTCCTATGTCGTTGCCAACGAGGAGACGTGGATGCGCGGGGTGGCGCTCTCGTTCGCCTCGGCGCTGCTGCAGGCGCTGGTCGCGGTGGTGATCGTCGGCATCGCCGCCGCGCTCCTCAACGCGACCGCTGCGACCATGAAGCGAGCAGTCGATCTCATCGAGGTCGTCAGCTATGCGCTCATCATGCTGATCGGCTTGCGATTGCTGTGGGTGAAGGGGCGCGCCTTCATCGCCGTGCTGCGGACGCTGCACCGCCCGGCCCCGTTCGGGGCGGCGCATCATCATGGGCACGCCGATCGCGTGCGTGATCACCATGATGCGCGTCGGCCTTGCCGTCATTCCGATGACCATCCTCGCGACGAGGGAGCGGCGCCGCATTCACCCCGGCGCAGCCATGCGCACGAGGAGGATGCCTCCGCCTGGGGGCATGCCCACGTTCCGGAGCCGGAAGAGCTTGCCGGCCCGGGAGGATGGCGGCGGGGTCTCTCCGCGATCGTGGCAGTGGGATTGCGCCCGTGCTCGGGGGCGATCCTGGTGCTGGTTTTCGCGCTGGCGCAGGGTCTGTTCTGGACCGGGGTGGCGGCGACGTTCGTGATGGGGCTCGGCACCGCAATCACGGTTGCCGCCATTGCCGCGATTGCCGTCGGCGCCCGCGCCTGGGCCGGCCGGATCGCGAGCACACGCGCCGGATACGGCATGCTGGCGATGCGCGGGATCGAGGTCGGGGCCGCACTGGTGATCATCGCATTCGGCGCGCTCCTGCTCACCGGTTACGTCGTGACCGAGCGGCTGGTCGGGATATGAGATGCCGTCGGCACCGCTTTCGACTCGCTGTTGCATCGTCGGGGGCGGGCCGTGCGGGCTCATGCTCGGATTTCTCCTCGCCCGCGCGGGTGTCGACGTCATCGTGCTGGAAAAGCACGCGGATTTCCTGCGGGACTTCCGCGGCGACACCATCCACCCCTCCACCATGGAGATCATGGCCGAGCTCGGCCTGCTCGATGCGTTCCTGAGATTGCCGCACCAGCGCGCCCGCACGCTCGGCGCCTTCTTCGGCGACCGGGAGTACCAAATTGCCGACTTCAGCCATCTGCCGACCCGCGCCAAGTTCCTCGCCTTCATGCCGCAGTGGGATTTCTTGAATTTCCTCGCCGAGCGCGCCAAGGCCTACCCGTCCTTTCATCTACTGATGCGGGCCGAGGCGACCGATCTGATCGAGGTCGGCGGCCGGATCGGTGGCGTGCGCGCCGAGACGGCGGAGGGGCCGATCGAGGTGCGCGCCGATCTGACGGTCGGTTGCGACGGCCGCCATTCCACCGTCCGTGCGCGCGCAGGCTTGCGCGTGATCGATCATGGCGCGCCGATCGACGTCCTCTGGTTCCGGCTGCCGAAACGCGACGGCGATCCGGCCGAGAGCATGGGCCGGTTTGCTGCCGGACGGATCGCAGTAATGCTCGACCGCGGCGACTACTGGCAATGCGCCTTCGTGATCCGCAAGGGCGGGATGGAGGAGATCGAGCGCGCGGGCCTGCCGGCGCTGCGCCGCAGCATCGCCCGGATCATCCCTGCTTTCGCCGACCGGCTTGATGCGCTGGACTGGAACGAGATCAAGCTCCTGACCGTGGTCGTCGACCGGCTCGCGCGGTGGCATCGCGAAGGATTGCTCTGCATCGGGGATGCCGCTCACGCGATGTCGCCGATCGGCGGGGTCGGCATCAATCTCGCGGTGCAGGACGCGGTCGCCGCAGCGAATATCCTGTGGCAGCCGCTGCGGCAGGGAACATTGGAGGAAAGCGACCTCGAGCAGGTGCAGCGGCGGCGCGAGCTTCCGACCCGTGTCACCCAGCGCATCCAGCTGGTCATTCAAGAGAACGTGGTGGGTCGCGTGCTCGGAGCCGACCAACCGCTCGAGCCGCCACTGCCGCTGCGGCTCACCGCGCGTTTCCCGCTCCTGCGCCGGATTCCGGCGCGTCTCGTCGGCATTGGAATCCGCCCGGAGCACGTGCGGACACCGGAAGCGGCCGCCGCGTCGCGATAGCGTCAATGTCAGTTCGGCCGTTGCGCGTCTTTGGCGGCGCCGAGCGCGCGCTGCAACGCCTCGTCCGCGTCCCTGTTGCGTCCCTGCGCGCGGTAAACGACCGTGAGCCGCCTCCAGATCTCCAGCGTGCCGGGATCGCCGGGTCCCGAGGTCCGCTCTCTGATTGCCACCGCGCGCTCGTAAAGCGCCCCTGCCTCGCTCCAGCGCGCTTGCGAGCTGCAGAGATCGGCGAGCTCAACCAGCAAGCCGGGCAGAACGGGCTGCGTCGGTCCGACCGACTTCTCCGCCTCTGTGATCTTCGCGCGCAATGCCTCCTCGGACCCGCCCGCTTGGCGGCCTGGCACCGGCCGAATGCCGGCGTGATCGGCTTCGGACTCGACCGCGAGCCCCCTCGTGGCAGCTTGCGGGCGATCGAGCGCCGGCACGGCAGACGGCGCGTTGTCACGGAGAGAGGCAGGCGCCTGCTCCTGATGAAGCAGCGTTCCCGTCCACACCGTTCCGATCACCACCAGCGCCAGCAGCGGCACCGCAGCCAGCCGGGCGCCGCGCATCGCAAGACCACCCGCGGCGGGTGACAGGAGCTGCCACAGGCCCTGCCCGAGCCCGGCGAGGCCTCGCGAAATCCGCGATCCCCCATGCATCGGCGCGGTCGGGGGAGCAGGATGCGTTGCTGGAGCAGCCTCGGTCGTGCTCTCGGCGATATCAGCCGCCATCGCGCTCAGAATAATCTGCCGCGCTGCCATGCGCTCGGCGTCGGTGTGCACGTGCTCCGGGCCGTGAACAGCCCGCAGGAACATCACCACCCGCTCATCCAGCGTCGGCAACTTCGGCAGCGACGGCTGTTGCGTCACATCTAGGGGGCTGCGCGGATCGCCTGCGCGGTCAAGCGAAAGTAGCGTCATCAGCGTTCGATCGGAATTCGCGTCACTCATCGGCGGCCTCGTGCCCGCGGTCTCCCGGAGACCGCGCCATCGGCGGGATCGAGGGAGCCGGTGCCGTCACTCTGCCGGGCGTAGCGCGCCAGGAGTGCGGCAAGGTCAATGGCGTCGAGACCATGCGTGCTCTTGATTCGCGCGATCCATTTCGTCAGCCGTCGCTTGGCATTGTCCACCCGATCGTCGTTCCATGCGTGGCTTCGCTCGCGACTGTTCAACGCACGCACGATCTTGGAGATCGGCCATTGACTCCGGAAGGCCTCCTGTATCTCTCCATCCTCGCCCAGCAGCTTCACCACTGCCGCAACATCGTCGCGCGATCCGAACTGATGCTCGACGATCCGGACGAGGCCCAGCCAGGCCGCTCGAGAGTCGCGGCTGTGCAGCCAACCCGCGTGATCCTCCGCCGGATCGAGCCGGTCCCCCAGCTGCTCGAGGACGCGCTCGTCAGCCTGGACCAGCGGGTACCCGGAACCATCCCACTTGCCGCCCCGCTCGCGCCTCCGGATGTCCTCGTAGCGGTGCAGCAAGGCCTGTCGATTGCATGTCTCCTCGACCAGCCAGGCGGTCCGCGCGTCCTCAGTCGGATCGCCCCCCTCGGTTTCCTCTTTGCCATGCGTCAGCACCGCCGGCTGCTCCTCGGCAGCCCCCGACGAAGGCAGGCGTTCCCTTGCGGCCACCGCCGATTCCGCAGCCCCGGCCCCGGCGTCGTCCTCCTCCCGCTGCACGCTGGCAGCCCGCAGCAAATGCGCGACAACCTCGCTCACCAGCTTGGCGGCTTCCGCATCCCGCTCGCTCCGCTCGATTCGCATCGACGCCATGAATGCTTCGCATCGCTGCCGAATCAGCCGGCATGCTTCATTCCGGCATCGCTCCGGCAACCCCGCCCAGACCTGCAGCCGCCGTTCGCCCGCGCTCCGTCCCGATCGGCCGGCGAGCCGCGGCGCGGTCGGTGAAGCGCCCGGTCCGCTGCTTTGACGGCTCGATTGCCCGGATTCCGGCATGGTAACCAAACAATAATGCCCTTCAGCGCTGTCGATCCCCCGGACCCTACCGGCCTCGACGAGGTCATTATTGATGCAATCGGGCCGAGTTATCCACTGGCGGGCCGGGTGGCGCGGCGAGACGGCCGGCAGTCGCCACCCTCGAAGTCCTGGTTCGGGGGATTCACCCGTGCAGCCAGGAAAGCGGCGCAAATCGTGCGCCGGTCTGTTGCCAAAAAAGCACGCGCCCTGAAATTGCGGCATCGGCTGGACGCGCGAGACTCCCGCCCCCTACGGCCCTGAGCTATCGTGGAATTTGCAAGCTTGCGCGCGTCGCGAGTGGGGACTCGTCGCGCAGCATGGCGCAAGCCGGGGCTCAGAGCGTGGGGGCTGAAATGAACACCGCCGCAGTCGGCAGCGAACCGTCGGTCAAGATCGCGTCGGCGTCGAGACAAATCACGCGAAGGGGCTGGCGCGGGGGAAGCATCGCCGTTGCGCTGATACTGTTCGGCGGTACCAGCGCGCTGGCGCAAAACTGCACCGACCTTTCGAGCCCCTTGATCAACAATCTGGGCGGCACTGCCAGCGCGGCGGCAGGAGCGGCAAGCGCCCTGGCCGGCTCCCTCGGCAACGTCTCCACTGCTTTCGTCTCGCAACAGACCAGCGCGTTCGTGGCCGGAGCAACGTCGGACAGACCCGACCAGCAGAGCGGGGGTATCTGGGCGCGCGGGGTCGTGGGAACAGTCGATACCAAGAGCAGCACCTCGGCGGTGATCGTCGAAACCAACTCAACTCTGCCCGGAGGAGCTACCAGCGTTTCCGGCACCTGCGCCAGCAAGGTGAGCCAGGACTATTGGGGTGTTCAGGCCGGCACCGACATCGCCCGGCTGAACTTGAACGGCTGGAACGTGCACCTCGGGATCACTGCCGGCTACTTCGAGTCGCGCGGCCAGGATATCGCGGCGACCGCTCCCTCGACGCTGGCGAATCCCGTCATTGCTTCCCTCCAGGACGGCTTTCAGGTCCCGTTCATCGGCGGCTACGTCGTGGCCACCCAGGGCAGCTTCTTCTCGGATCTGACCGTCCGCCGAGAAATCTACAACGTGTCCTTCACCCAACCCGGGCTCAATCTGTACAACCAGCACTTCGGCGCCCGGGCATGGTCGATCTCGGGGGGCGCCGGCTACAACTTCGGCCTCCAGGACGGCTGGTTCGTCGAGCCGTCGGCCGGGCTGATCTGGTCGCGCACCTCGGTTGATCCGTTCGGCCTTGTTGGGCCGACTTTCGCGCCACAAGGTGAGTCGCCGTTCCAGCTGCCTGGGATGGTGTCGATCAACGACATCAACAGCCTGCTCGGCCGCGCCACGGTCCGCGTCGGCAAGAACTTCAGCACGGACGGCGTGGCCTGGCAGCCGTTCGCCTCGGCGAGCGTTTTCCACGAATTTGCCGGAGATGTGACCACCAATTTCATCAGTTGCGCAGGCTGCGTTTTTCGCGGCGGCGAACCCGCAACGATCGCGGGGACATTCAGCACGTCGCGGGTGGGAACCTATGGCCAGCTCTCCGCCGGCTTGGCGTCGCAGATCATCAACACCGGCTGGGTGAGCTTCATCCGCGGCGACTACCGCTTTGGCAGCAATATCGAAGGCTGGAGCGCTACCGGCGGCGTGCGCTACAACTTTGTGCCGGAGGCGCTGCCGGCGCGCGGCAAGATGGTCGTGAAGGCGCCGGTGCTGGCCGCGCTTTATGACTGGTCCGGTCTCTACATCGGCGGTCACGCCGGCGTGACGCAGGGACGCGGCCATATCGGCTTCGTCGATGCGGCCACCACGGTCGATCCCTATATCAGCGGCTATCTGTGGGGCGGGCAGGTCGGATACAACCTGCAGTATGGACCCTATCTGGTCGGCTGGGAGGTCGAGGCCAGCAGGACCAAGACCAGCGGCACCAAGCTTTGCGGCACTTCGTCGGGTCGGGACCCCGTGACCGGCGAAAGCACCGGTGTCAGTCCGTTGTTCCTGAGCTGCGCAAATGCGCTGGAGTGGATCGGAACGGCAGCCGTCAGGCTGGGCTTCGTCCCATGGTGGTCCGATCGCACCCTGCTTTACGTGAAGGGC
Source organism: Xanthobacteraceae bacterium (assembly GCA_036406655.1). GTDB lineage: Bacteria > Pseudomonadota > Alphaproteobacteria > Rhizobiales > Xanthobacteraceae > VAZQ01. The sequence goes on from DASXAP010000027.1 coordinate 18,899, forward strand.
GGTGGCGCCGTTACTTCCGTGGCGGCCAACATCAACTGCATTTTCGGACCTGCGAATGATGCCAGTGGTGCGAGCTCAGGCAATTTCAATTTCTGTCGCGGCGTGACCGGTCTGCCGACCAACGACTTCTCCGGATCGGCCAGGCGTTTCGGCGGGCTGCTCGCCGCCGGAGTCGAGTTCGGCCTCACCCGCAACGTGTCGGCCAAGGCGGAGATCGCCTATATCAAGTTCGCCAACGGCGACATCACCGCCAACGACGGCACCCGGCTCAACATCGGTGCCGGCATCGCCGAGGGGAAGATCGGCCTGAACTATCGGTTCAACCAGCCGGTGGCCGCGAGCTACTGAATCCCTCAAAGCGACCCGCCGCGCCGAGCAAAAACCAAATCTGCGGCTGAGCCTAAGCCGCGGCTGAGCCTAAGCCCCGGACCTTGCGTCCGGGGCTTTCCATGTCCTGGCCGCCCGAGCTCGGAAAGAGCCCAGATGCGGATCCTCAGGCCACAGAAATTTGATGTCACTGCTGCCGGAAGCGACTATCCCGCGCCGTTCTCAAGGATGGATTGGAACGACACCGAGGGATCCGAGAGCAGCTTATAGTTAAGGGCTATGAACCCCGCTGAAGTTCAAGGGCCGAAACGACAACCATGGCTATGGTAACTGGCCAATCAGAAGACGCTTTGCACAGCCAGCGCGGGGGGCCCGCTGCATCGTCCTTCCCAAGGTCACCCGGCCGGCTTGCAAACCGGTGCATCGGATCCTTCAAGTCTTCGGGAGGCGGCACAGATCCGTATGCGGTTTTCTTCACGCTGTCGATAGCCGGACGACATCGGCGCCGATTGCCTTGCCACGGCGGACCGGGTATCATTTCACTGCCGAAGCATAGCTGCGCCCGTGCGAATCGCGCAGCCGAAATATCGTGGATCATCGTCACAGCGTCTGCACCACGCACCGCGGCGGGTGCACCGAGAATTGAGCGATGAAGAAGCTCCTCCTGTCCGCTGCCCTCGCGCTGGCGCTGCTGCTGGCGCCGGCCCTGGGCGATTCGGCACGGGCAGAGCGGCGCGTGGCGCTCGTGGTCGGCAATTCCGCCTATCAGAACGTGGCGGCTCTGCCCAACCCGGCGAGAGACGCGCACGCCATGGAGGATAGGTTCAAGGAGGTCGGGTTCGAGGTCGTGAACGCCTACTACGACCTGGGCAATCTGGAATTCAAGCGTGCGATCCGAAAGTTCGAGGACGAATCGGTCGATGCCGACATCGTCGTCATTTACTATGCCGGTCACGGGATAGAGATTCGCGGCACCAACTACATGATACCGGTCGATGCCCGGCTGGCAAACGACCGCGACGCCGAGGACGAAGCGATCAAGCTTGACCGGCTGACCGAAGCGGTTGAAGGGGCGAGGCGGCTCGGGTTGGTCATTCTCGATGCGTGCCGCGACAACCCGTTCAGCAGGACCATGAAGCGTTCGCGGCAAGCCTCGCTGCGGGCAGTCGCGACCGGGCTGAATATCGTCGAGCCGACGAGCCAGAACACGCTGATTGCCTACGCGGCCAAAGCCGGTACCGCCGCGGAGGACGGCAGCGGTGAGCACAGCCCGTTCACCAGCGCGCTCTTGAAGCATCTGTTTGTGCCCGGGCTCGAGCTTCGTCTTGCTTTCGGTCGCGTGCGCGATGACGTGCTGGAGAAGACCAGAAAGCGGCAGGAGCCGTACGTGGCGGGCTCGCTCGGCGGCGCTTTCATCTCGCTTGTTCCCCCGCCCGCCCAGCCGACCTTGGCGAAGGCCAGCAGCAGCCAGGTCCGCTCTGGCGAGCTGATCGATTACGAGCTGGTCGAGAAGATCGGGAGAAAAGAGGCGTGGGAGCTGTTCCTCAAGCAGCACCCGACCGGGTTCTATTCCGATCTGGCGCGCCAGCAGCTCAGCAAGCTCGCTGCGCTGGAAACCCCTGCCGAGCCGTCGGTGACGCGTAAGCCGGAGAGACCGGGTGAGTCGGAGGTGGCCGCCCTCGACGTGAACAAGCGGCCAGCCCCGCCGGAGCCGGTGAGCGAGGAGCAGCGCGCCTGGGACCGGATCAAGGATTCGAGCAGCGCTTCCGCATTTCGTGAATTCATCAAGAAGTACCCGAATTCGGTCCTGGCGAACACTGCGGAGTCTCGTCTGGAAGCGCTGGAACAGGCAGCCCGCGAGCGTGATGAGCAGGCTGCGCAGGCGGCCTGGGACAAGATCAAGGACTCCGGCGACCGCGCCGCTGTTCGCGATTTCATCAAGCGGCACCCGGCGTCCCCGCTGCTCGGGACGGCGCAGGCTCGTCTCGACGCGCTCGAGGAGCAGGCAGTGCAGGCAGCCTGGGACAAGATCAAGGACTCGGGCGATCGCGCCGCGGTTCGCGATTTCATGAAGCGATATCCCTCGTCGCCTCTCATGGCGACGGCGCAGGCTCGTCTCGACGCGCTTGAGGAGCAGGCAGCCCAAGCGGCGATCCAGGAGGCCTGGAACCGGATCAAGTCCTCGACAAATCCTCTGACCTTCCGCGACTTCATCAAGCGATACCCTTCCTCCCAGCTCGCCGAAGCCGCCCAATCCCGCCTCGAGGAGCTCGAACGCGCCGCCCGCGAACGCGAGGAGCAGACGGCCTGGAACAAGATCAAGGATTCCGGCAACCCGGCGCTCCTGCGCGACTTCATCAAGCGCTATCCGTCCTCGACGCTGGCCGGCACGGCACAAAGCCGCGTGGAGGCGATCGAGACGGCGGCGCGCGAGCGTGAGGAAAAGGCGAGAGCCGAAGCGGCGCGGCAGCAGGCCGAGCGCGAGGCCAAGGCGGCCGAAGCCGCGCGCGCCCAGCAGGAGGCGGCGGCGCGGGCCGCGCGGGAGAAGACCGAGCGGGAGGAAGCACAGAGAAAGGCCGAGGAGGAGCGCCGCGTGAAGGCCGCCGAGCAAGCCGCACGGGAGAAGGCCGAGCGCGAGCGAGCGGAGACGGAGCGTCTGGCCAAGCTCTCGGAGATGGAGCGGCAGAAGGCGGAGCGCGAGGCGGCGCAGCAGAAGGCGGAGGAGGAACGGCGCGCTCGAGCGGCCGAAGCCGCCGAGCGGCAGAAGGCCGAGCGGGAGGCCGCGCTCAAGCGGGCGGAGCAGGAGCGGCAGGCGAAGCTCGAGACCGCCAATCGCGCCAAGCAGCTCGACTCGGTCTGCAAGCATGAGGAAGACCTGCTCGCAAGCCTGAGGGCGGCAGGCGGCCAGGGTTGGGCGAAAGAGGATCTCAAGCGGCTCGAGCGGGATCTAGGGTGCGAGCGTCTGCGCCCGATGGTCACGGCGGCCCTCGAGAAAGCCAGCACGGAGCCAGCCCCGAAGCCGCCGGTCGCAGCGGTCGAGCCCCCGAAGCCCGCCGTCAACACGCCTGAGCAGGTGCGCGCGGCGCAGCAGCAGCTTGCGCGGCTCGGCTGCTATGCCGGGGCCGTCGACGGCGATCTGGGCCCCGCGACCAGGATCGCGATCACGCGCTACCAGGCCCAGCGCGGGGGTCGCGGCGGCCAGACCGACATCGGCGACGCCTTCCTCGACGAGCTCAAGGATCATGCCTCCCGGGTGTGCCCGCTGATCTGTCCGGCCGGGAAAGTCGCCGAGGGTGAGACCTGCGTCGCAGCCCGCAAGCCCGAGCCGGTCACCAAGCAGCGGGCGAAGACCGACGACGAGGAAGAGAGGACCAGCCGTCAGAAGGCCAAGATCGAGGAGGAAGACAGGGCTCGCCGTCAGAAGGCCAGGATCGAGGAGGAGGACAGGGCTCGCCGTCAGAAGGCCAAGGTCGACGAGGAAGAGAGGCCTCGACGCAAGCAGGAGGCGTCAAGGCCGGAGCGGCAGGAGCGACAGGAGCGACAGGAAAGGCCGGAAAGAAGGCCAGTGGAGCGCGTTTCGCGACCCGAGCCGCGAGTCCGCCAGGAAGCGGCAGCTCCGCGACCGTCCTACGGTGGCGGCGGCGGTGGCGGCGGCGGTCGGCCGATGATCGGAGTGGGCTTCTGATCGGCGCACGCACCCCGCCGCATATTTCGAGTGACTGAGGAGAGCCAAATGCGTTTGCTTGCACCCCTAGCCGCCGCTGCAGTCTTCGCAGTCGTGGCCTTGAGTCCCCCGGAGGCGGCTGCCCAGGGATTCGCCGGAGCCTCGACTTACCGCGCCAGCCATCTCGCGTCCCCGTTTCGACGGTCGCCAATTCCCTCTCGCGTTCGAATCGCGTCCCGTGCCGATGTGGTGTCAGCGGTGGCTAGCTGCCTGCATCTCGGGTGTCGGGGTTTCTTTATCGTAGGCGTGGGCTTCTGATTGCATTGCTTCGGCTCGCCCTAGACCGGTTTCCCGGCGCGGATTGAGCGGAAGCAGGATCCGGGTCTTGCCGCGTCCGTGGCCCGGTGCCCGGTGCCGCTCGATGCTGCGCCGGGCTGCCGCTTCGTGTCTGTACACAGCATGGTTCGGGCCGGCGCGCCTTCTGTCGCGTGCAAAAAAAGCTGTGCGTGTGACGGCCGACACATTCGCTCGAAGCGTAGTTCGGCATGCTCGCCGCCGATGCCGCCCTTTCCGGCGCATTGCAGCAGGAAAGCCAGATCATGATTGCCGGAGTGAGCCTTTCGCTGTTGATGGTGATGCTCAAGTGGCCGGGGCTGACGCTACTGATGTTCGGCGCGATCGACGTGCTTTGATGACGCGTTCACGGCTGCATACCGGTCACGCAGAACCTTCGCCGCGCCTTTGAGCATCCCGTTCTCGATGCCGCTGAGGCAGGCAAGCGCCTCACCAACCATATGCCGGTCGAGCGCCTTGCGAGCGCCGGCGAATTTTGCGAGTCCCGGATCGTCGCGTGGCACCAGGCCATAGATCGACTCGGGCTTGGCGAATCCTTTGAGTGCCACGTCGTCCAGCCGGATCAGGGCGTGCTTGACGAGCATGCCGTCGGGGCCACCCGCGGATTTCGAGGACATGAGCAGCTGCGCCGTCGACGCGGCGACGAGTAGTGGCACTCCATAGAGGTCCGGAAGCTTCTCGAGGCGAAACGTCTCGTTGACGGCGGGCCCGATGATCGTGAAGTTGCTTCTTTCCTTCGCCCCCAGATCCCCGACATAGACCCTGCCGGAGCACACGACCGCACGCGCAGCCAAGCGATGATCCGCCAACCCCGGAACGTCGCTTACCGCCTGCATGATCTCCTGCGCCGCTGCCACTGCCTTGATCGCGTGGTCGGGCTCGTCGGAGAGCCCGTTCCAGAATGCCAACACCGCGTCGCCGAGAAACTTGTCGCTGCAGCCGTCGTGCCGATCGATGGTCGCATGCATCAGGGTGAAATACTGGTTGGCGATGCGGACGATCTGCGAGGCTGTGAGATCGGGCCTGTTGGAGAACGAGGTAAATCCAACGAGGTCGACGAGCAAGATCGAGACTTCGCGCTCCTGGCCTTCGCCCGGATCGGCGAAGTGAGTGCGCGCGAGCGTCACCAGCCGCGCCGGCGGCAAATAGCGGCCCGCGGTCCGGTACAGGCGCCTGAATATGGCGCGATGGCGGACCGACCGCTCGCCGACAATGACGCCGAAAGCGAGATTTGTGGCCAGGATCGGGTATCCCATCGGCAGCCACAAGTCGGCGAGCACGAAAGCCGCGGCGCCGACCAGAAGCCCGACCGCGGCCGGCCCGACGAGGCCCGTAAGCGCGGTGCGAAGAAGCTGGATCGCAATGGTCGTGAACGGCACCACGTCGCGTTCGCCGATCGTGAGGGCGCTTTCATCGCGAAAAGCAAGCAACGCGAACAGCAGGGCGAGCACGGCACTGGCGGACAGGCGCAGCCAGGCCGGGGCCAGTGTCACCGGTCTCTCGCTGGCTGCGGATTGGATCGCCGCGATCTGCAGCAGCGCGCCGGGCGCGCTTTCCGGATCGGGGCGTTCGAATGGCTGCCTTTCGGGCGCGCAGCGGCTTGCCGCGCGGACCGGAGCCGCATGGCCCAGGAAGCGGGTCGGCCCGCGGTGCTCGTCCTCACCGAGCACGGCAGTGCCGACAACCGCGACGTAGCCCTGGAGCGCTTCGTGCACCTCGGCGGCTCCGTCCGAAGTTCCCATGCAGGCGAGCAGCGTCGCGAGGCTGTAGGTCGGCACATCGGCGAGCGGCCCGCGCGGCGTCATCAGGATTCGCTCGCTCGATGAAGCCTGGCGTATATTCCAGCCGGCGCCGAGCGCAGCAAAGCCCAACGCAAGCCTGCCGTCGTGCAGGCGCACGAGCGGCGCCGTGCTGCGCACGCGCCCGTCAGACTCGAGCTGCAGGTCGAGCGCTCCAACCCGCGAGCGTCCGATCGCCTGGACGAAGGCGGCTGCCGGCGGCACGCCCGGAAATCGCCCGAGGACGATCCGCTCTCGACCGCGCACCAGGCTGTCGATCAAGCCCCGGTCATAGTCGGGCAATACGTAGGCCCCGACATGGAAATCCGCCCCGGCATAGCCGAAGACCACATCGAAAGCGATCCGCCGCACGCCCGCGTCGAGCAGCCCATCGATCAGTCGAGCCCAGATAGGCTGAAACAACGGGCGCGGCAGCGCCGAAAGCTCGGGAGTTGCAAGCGATGCATCGTCCACCGCGATGAAAGCCACCGGAACGGTGGGAATGTCCCGACGCCAAGGCTGCGAGAGCCTCAACGTCACATCGTAAAGCATCCCGTTCGGCCCGCCCAGCGCAGGCAGAACTCGAGCATCATAGCCGCTCAGAAGTCCGACCAGCCCACAGGCTCCGACGAGCAGAAGCGTCGTCAGCAGCGAAACCAGACGCCAATTTCGAATGCTCCAGTCGCCGAGATCCACAAGGCCCTGCCTTGATCGAACCGTCCGTCCTAGCGAACCGTCACGATCAACGGCACGACCTGGGATCCCGCGTCAGCCCGCAGCAGCATCCTGGATTCGGTCCCATCGCTCTGCTGGACGACGAGGACATACGACTTGCCCTGCTCCAGGATCGGATGTGCCAGATTGCGTTCAAAAGTGAGGAGGAGCTTCTGCTGGCTGCCGTCCCAGAGCGCTACCTTCCGGATCGGGCTGGTTCCGCGATTGATCACCTTGATGCTCGGCCGCAGCGGGACGTCCAGCTTGGTGAGAGCGACGTTGCGGGTGATGAAGCCGCCCTGGAGAGTCGACAGCACAGGCGGGACGCAGGTCTCGTTGCTGGCCAGGACGCCCTTGCCGTTCTCGGCCGAGACGCCGGAGGCGGAAACCGAGGCTCGCAGGGGGCCTTTCAGGGTCAGGAGCTTGCGGGTCAGGTAATGGCAAATCCGCAGCTCGCTGTTGGCTTCGAGGTCGAGCCGGGCATTCTCGCCGATGGTGTCGAGATCGTCGAGCAGCGTCGGTGCGCCATTTGCGAGAACGACGACGCGCCCGCGCACTGTCTCCACATACGCCGTTTCGTTCATGGTGCCTTGCGCGCTCGACCGCGGAGCGCCGACGATCATCGCGGCTACCCCCACCAGCAGCAGAAAAATGGTGTCCATGCCGATCGACTTTCCTGCCTGCCGAAGCTCCCCGGAACGGATCAGCATCATTGCCCCCGGAAGATCACCACCGGCCCTTTGCTCATTCCCAGCCGGTGGGGAGAGACACCCTCATTCTACTTTTCCGCGACATTGACGACCTGCACTCGGCGGTTCTCCGCCGCAAACGGCTCGGCTGCGTTCTTGAGCTGCATCTTGCCATATCCGACCGTGACGAGGTTGTTGGCCTGGACATGGTACCTGTCGGTGAGAAACCGCTTGACGGCATCGGCCCGACGCTCCGAGAGCGACTGATTGTACGAATCGCCGCCCTTGGCGTCGGTGTGACCCGCCAGAATGAAGGTCCCACCCTTGAGGTCGGCGCTGGTCAAGGCCTGCCCGAGCGCGTTGACCTGCGGGAGCGCCTTGGCGCCGATCACCGAGGAGTTGTACTCGAAGTTGATCTCCAGATCGATGCTCGGCTTGCTCTGCGAGATCGTCGCGATCTTCTCGCGCTCCGCGGTCGCCAGTGATCGGGTCGTCCGGTGGCGAAGCGTATCGATGAATTGCGCCTCCTCGGCTGCGCGAGCAGCATCCGCCGGTGATGCGGTCAGGCTGCGCGTCACCCGCGGCTTGAGCGCCTGGATGATCTGCTCGGCCGATGCCTGCTCGGCGGCAACTGCCGAGCCGGCAGGCGGAATGAACAGGAACGCCGTCAATGCCCCACCCACGAGAGCAAGCCCGCACCCTCTGCTGATCGCCAACATCATCTGCCTCCAGTTCGCGAAATGGGACCGGCTGGTGATCACCGTATCCCGTAGCTGCTGAAATCGTCCGCTATGTCGGGCTGGATGGATTTTGCTGCGGCAATGTCGCTGTTGCCGCCGGCGGTATTTCCGGTCCGCAGCTTGGCAATCCCGCGCCCGTAAAGCGCGGAAGCATGCTTGGGGTTGATGCGCAGTGCCGAGTCGTAGTCGGTGATGGCCTTGTTCGGCTGGCCGAGCTTCAGGCTGACAAATCCGCGACTGTCCAGGGCATCGACATAGCTTGGCCGGACTTGCAGGGCTTCGTTGCAGTCCTTGAGCGCAAGCTGAAGCTCGCCGACCATGGCCCGGGCCCAGCACCGATTGTTGAGAGCCTCGGCATCCCTCGGATTGAAGCGCAGCGCCTGATCGAAATCCCTGATGGAGTTCTTGAAGTCCCCCTGCTGCGCATAGAGCTGGCCGCGCTTGTAATAAGCCGCGGCATCATTGGGGTTGCGCTCGATCCTTCTGTCGAGCTCGGCGATCTCCGGGTCCTGCCGGCGTGGCCGGGCGCTCTCCGGGGGCGGCTCGAGCTTCTTGAGCCGTTCGCGGGCTAGATCGGAGTAGCTTCCCGCAGGATGCCGGGCGAGGAAGTCCTGGTAGGCCACCCTCGTGTTCTCGCGCTCGGCCCGCTGATATTCGCGCCGTAGCTCCGCCTCCGATGCCGCAGGCTTCTTCTCAGGCTCAGCCACCGCCTTCTTCTTCTCCGGCTCAGGCTGCTTCTTGCGGGCCTGCTCGGGCCGCGACGCCGGCGGCTCCGGCCGGGGGCGCGAGGACGGCGCGAACGAGTAGTCCTCGACCAGCGACGACGAGAACCAGGGGACCTGCCCGCTGTTGGCTTCCTTGACGCTCCTCGCCACGCGGTTGAAGATCTCGTCGATCTTGCCTGCCGCACGAATCTCCTTGACCAGCTCACTCACGAACGAGCCGCGATCGCTGTCCCTGACCACCATGCTCGGCGCGGCGGCATACATCACTGCCGTGTTGTTGGGCGCGATCACGGGGGCGAGGCCCAAGGGAACGGCCCTGAAGCGACGCTCGAACGGATTGCGCCGCGACGCATCGATGATGGCGATCTTGACGCGCGCTCCCTTGGAATTCATCTCGGCCAGTATCGCGTCCAGGCTGTAGCCGTCGCGCCGCACGTCCGGCTCGGTCCAGATTTGCGCATTCACCGGGATGATGTAGGTCTGCCGGTTCGATTGGATGGCAAACCCGCTGAAGAACAGCAGAGCCGCCGAGCCGGACCTTATCTTGCCGTAGAAACGCTCGACGGCCGCCCGCGTCGCCTCCTTGCTGAGATTTTCTCCGAAGTCGGTATCGAATCCCTGCCGACGCAGCTCATCGGCCAGCGCGCGCGCATTGCTGATGACGTCCTTCAGCGGTGCCTCCGCATCCGGATAGTCACCATTGCCGATGACCAGCGCGATCCGCGGCTCGGCTTGTTGTGCGCGCGCCGGGCGGTTATCGCCCGCAGCGACAAGCGCCGACAAGACCATCAGAGACAGCGCAAGGCGCGAGCTCAAGGAGACAAAATTCATGTGCGCCAGCTGCGTGCGAATCCCGTGATGTGCAGGCAAGTTTGCAGTGAAATCATACCGGCTCAGGGCCGCCGAGGCAATCTTGGCAAGGCGGTCGGCCTCGCGCGGCATTCACCATTTCTATGGTCGAGTTGCTCGAGGCCGCCCCTTGGCTCGGTCAGCCCCATAATATCCCTCCAGGCGAGGGACGCCGGGGCCCATTTTTACGTCCCACGGGAATGGAGCCCCTTCCGCATCCGCCGGACCTTCGGTCGCGCTGGCGCCATCATCACCCCTGAAATAAGCTGCCGGCTTGGGCACAGGAGACGCCAAGGTCATGCAAGGGTTACGGGCAAGAATTCTCGTCGGCGGCGGGCTGCTCGTGATTGTGCTCGCCGTTGCGGTGCTTGCGATGAAATGGGTGTGGCCGACCTTCTCGGAGCGGCGGCCGGCCTTGGTGGAGATGCCGCCGCTTGCTCCGGTCACCCGCAGCTCGCGCATCGTGCTCCCCGCCACGATCGCGCTCTCGGCGATCGCCGATGCCATCGAGAGGGCACCGCGCGAGACCTCCGGCAAGCTCGAGCTCCCCATGCTCCCGTTCGGCTCCGGTCCGGAAGTCACCTGGTCCATGGCCCGGGGAGCGTTTGCACTGGCGGGTGGTTCGGAAGGGCTGATGTTCTCGACTTCGCTCAACGGGGCGATCAGCGCGCCCGGGGGCTTTGGCCCTCCTGGCGGGTTCGGAGGGGGCGGCTTTCCCGGTGGATTCGGGCTGCCGCCGGGCATGCGGCCCCCGCCCGGCTTTTTCGGCGGCCGTGAGCAATCGCCGCAGCGCGGCCAGGCCAGCGCCGACTCCGAGCACGGCATCAAGGTCAGCGGCAATATCGAGCTGAGAGCACGTCCGACCCTGCAGGCCGCCTGGCGGCTGCAGCCCAACCTTGCGGCGCAAGTCAACATCACCGATGCCACCGCGAGCATCATGGGCAGCAAGTTCAGCCTGTCCAAGGAGATGAAGCCCGTCGTGGAGAAGGCCATCAACGAAAAGGTCGACTCGCTGCAGTCGTGGCTCGCCGATAGCGCTTTCCTGGAGCAGGCCGCGAAACAGGAATGGTCCAAGGGATGCCGCTCGGTCCCGCTCGGCTCGGTCTCCCCGGAGATGCCCAATGTGTGGCTGGAGGTCCGTCCCACCCGCGTCTTCGCCGCGCAACCGGTCATCGACCGGTCCTCGGTCGTCCTCACGTTCGGGGTGCAGGCGGAGACGCGCATAGTGCCCGAAGAGACCAGGCCCGACTGTCCGTTCCCGGCACAATTGGACCTCGTTTCGCAGGTCGAGCGGGGGCATGTCAGCATCGCGATCCCGATCGACATGCCCTTTACCGAGATCAAACGGCTGATGGAGGCGCAACTGGTCGGAAAAACCTTCCCGCTCGACCGTAGCGGAGCGTTCACCGCGACAGTGCGCGGAATCAACATCGCCGCGTCCGCCGGCCGCCTGCTCCTCTCTCTTCGGGTGAAAGCCAACGAGCACAAGAGCTGGTTCGGGCTGGGCGCGGAGGTGACCGTCCACTTGTGGGGTCGGCCCGTGCTCGATCAGGCACAGCAGGTGCTGCGGGTTGCCGACATCTCCCTCGACGTGCAATCGGAAGCCGCGTTCGGCGCGCTCGGCGTGGCGGCGCGCCCGGCGATGCCCTACCTCGAACGAACGCTCAGCGAGAACGCAGTCATCGATCTCAAGCCCATCGCCGCCAACGCGCGGCAGAACATCGACAAGGCAATAGCCGAGTTCGAGAAGAGCACCGAGGGCGTGCGCGTCGACGCTGCCGTCAACGACTTGCGTCTCAGTGGGATCGAGTTCGACTCGAGGATCCTGCGCGTCATTGCCGAAGCCGAGGGCACGGTGAAGGTCGCTGTCACGGCTCTGCCGACCCAATGAGACCACAAGCATGTTGCGGACGCCGGAAGGTTCGTGTCCAGATGTTGATCGTCCAGGTGTTGATCGTCGAGGTGCGAGCCACATGATCGAGCTTGACCCAGCATTTGCGGGCAAAGGCCGGGCAGCCGGCGCGCCGGACCGGGACGAGCCGCGCACGATCGGAGCCATGATGCGCGAGCACGCCGATCGGCATCCGCAAGAGCCGGCATTGGTCACATCCCGGTTCGGCTCACTGTCCTATGCCGGGTTGGCGGATCAGATCGACGGGGTCCGCAAACGGTTGCGCGCGGCCGGATTCGATCGTCATGCGCGGCTCGCCGTTGCACTCCCCAGCGGTGCCGAAGCTACCTTGGCCGTCATCACGCTCGCGAGCTCCACTGCGGTCGTGCCGCTCGATCCCAAGCTGACCAATGCAGAGCTTGAAAGGTGCCTGCGCATCACGCGTCCCGCCGGCGTGATCTTGATGCACGACGGCGTCTCGACGGCACGCAGCGCGGCTGCACGCCTCCAACTGCCGATAATCGAGGCGGCGTTCCCGCGAGAGGGCACGCTCCGCATGGAGATGGTGGCGCCGCAGGTAGGCCCGGCCGCGCCCCTTGACGAGCCTGATCCCGAGGCGCCTGCCTTCATCCTGCATACGTCGGGAACGACTGCGGAACCAAACCTGGTTCCGTTCAGTCACCGCAACATGCTGGCAGCCGCCCAACGCGTGCAGTCCTGGTTTCGGCTTGCTCGACAAGACCGGTGCCTCAGCGTCTCGCCGCTGCACTACTCGCATGGCCTCACCACGACGGTGATGCCAGCCCTCCTGACCGGGGGCAGCATCGCGCTTCCAGCCAACCCCATCAATGTCGATCTTGCCGAATGGTTCGCTGCGCTCTCCCCGACCTGGTATTCGGCCGGCCCGACACTGCATCTGGCGGTTGTGGAGAAGGCAGGCGTGCGCTCCGATGCCCGCCGCATGCATCGCCTGCGCTTCATCTCGTCGGCCGGCGCGGGACTGCCGCGAGACCTGCGCGACACCATGCAGGAGGTTCTCGGGGTTCCGGTGCTCGAGCACTACGGTTCCAGCGAGACCGCCCAGATCTCCGCCAATTGCCCGCCGCCGGGCCCTTGCCGGCCTGGAACCTGCGGGATGCCCTGGCCTGACACCGTCATGATTGCCGATTCCAGCGGCCGACGGCTTCCTGCCGGCATACAAGGCGAAATCCTGGTCAGAGGCCCTACCGTGATGTCCGGGTATCTCGACGCACCCGAGCTCAATCGGAGCGCGTTCGCAGGCGGGTGGTACCGCACCGGCGACATCGGTATGCTCGATGCCGATGGGTTCCTATCGCTGAAAGGCAGGCTCCGGGAGATCATCAATCGAGGCAGCGAAAAAATCGCGCCGCTGGAGGTCGATCAGGCGTTGATGCGACACCCGGACGTAGCCGAGGCGGCAGCCTATGCGGTGCCGCACCCGCGCTTGGGCGAGGATGTTGCAGCCGCCGTGGTTCTCCGAGCGGGTTCAACGGTCACCCCGACCCAGTTGCGCGAGCTCGTGGGCAGGGAGCTTGCCACGTTCAAGGTTCCGCGTCGTATCTCGATCGTCGATAAGCTGCCAAAGGGGCTGACCGGCAAGATCCAGCGAAACCGGCTGAGGGATATCTTAAAGGAGAGCTCGATGCCTTCGGACGACGCATGGCACGCACAACTGCTGGGCCTGTGGAAGAAATACCTGAAAACCGACGATGTCTCGATCGACGACGATTTCTTCGAGAAAGGCGGCGATTCGCTGCTTGCGCTCGACCTGCAGCTGGAGCTGCAGCGATTGACCGGACAGGAATTGCCGGAATCGATATTGTTCGAGGCGTCGACGGTCCGCGCGCTGGCCAAGAGACTTTCGAATCCGGCCGGGGACAGCGCGCGCGGAGGGAGGGAAGGTATTGCCGCAGTCCCCTGATGCTCACATCCTGCAGGACGGCAGCGATGTGCGAGAGGGCAACGATCGGCAATTCACCCGCGGGCGGGGGCATCCGGTCTTCGACACTGCGTTCGGCTACCTCAGAACGGCTGCGATAAGGGCGGCAGTCGATCTCGACATCTTCAGCATCATCGGCACGGGCTCCGCGACAGCGCAGGTGCTGGAACAGAGAGCCCGTGCTTCCTTCCGCGGCCTGCGCATCCTGTGCGACTATCTCACGGTCATCGGCTTGCTGCACAAGAATGGTTCAAGCTACAGCCTCACCCCGACATCCCGACAGTACCTTGACCGCACCTCGCCCTTCTGCCTGGCGAGCTGCGTCGATTTCCTGGCCGCGCCCGAGATGGTATCGCTGGCGCTAGACGACCCTTCGACCTATGTCCGCCGCGGCGGCTCCGAAGGCCTTACCCTCATTGCCCCGGACAATCCGGTCTGGCTTCGCTTTGCACGATCAATGGTGCCGTTCTCCGGGCCGGCGGCCAAACGCCTGGCCGCCTATGTCACTACACTCCCGAAGCCGCCAGGCACGATCCTCGATGTGGCGGCCGGCCACGGACTTTATGGAATCGAGATCGCGAGAATAGCGCCGCACTCGGTGCTGACGGCAATCGACTGGGCAACGGTGCTGGCGCTGGCCCAGGAAAATGCACAAAGGGCCGGTCTAACCTCCCGGTTTCGCACGATCATCGGGAGTGCATTCGATGTCGATTGGGGCCGCGGATTCGACATCATAGTTCTCGCAAACCTCCTGCATCATTTCGGTGAGGAACGATGCATTGACCTCCTGCGCCGAGCCAAGTCCAGCCTGTCTCCGACGGGGCAGGTGCTGATCGTCGAGTTCGTTCCGAATCGGGATCGAGTATCGCCCCCGCTGGAGGCTACGTTCGCATTCGTGATGCTCGCTACCACGCCGCAGGGTGACGCGTATACCGTCGACGATCTCGACCGGCTCGCTCGCGCTGCGGGCTTCTCCGGAGCGGCGGCTCGTCCACTCTCCCCTACCCCGCTCACATTGATGGTGCTCCAGCAATCGTGAGCGGCAGATCGACCAGGCCCCCACCCTCGCGCCCGGGCCGGACGGGAGGCAAGCTCGACGACGGCAGGGAGCACGCGCCGGTGCCCGGCTTTTCGGCGGCTCATATGAAGCCCGTGCATGCCAAGCAGGCATTATCTGCGAGAGCAAGGCTGATTGCAGAGGACGTCGCGCGTCCGGCAGCGTCGAGCGTCGACCGGGACGCTCGCTTCCCCCATGAAGCAATCACCGCCCTGCGCGAGGAGGGCCTGTTGGCGGCCGCACTCCCGCGAGAGCTGGGGGGATTGGGCAGCTCTTTGCTGGAGATCACGGAGCTTTGCACCATCCTCGGACGCGCATGCGCCTCCACGGCGGCAATCTTCGCGATGCAGCAGATACAGCTCGCCACCATTGCGCGGCACTCGGCAGGCGCCGCATTTTTCGACAGCTATCTCCGCGATGCGGCGGAGAAGCAGTGGCTCGTCGCATCCGGCGTCTCCGAGACCGGCGTCGGCGGCGATCTACGATCCAGCATCGCGGCGATAGAGCGTAACGGTCAGCGGTTCTCGCTTCGCAAGAGGTGCAGCGTGGTCTCCTATGGCGCGGAGGCGGATGCAATTCTCATCACCGCGCGGCGCGCCCCGAGCGCGAACGCCGGTGACCAGGCTCTCGCGCTGCTCCGCAAGACCGACTACCGCCTCGAGACAACCAGCGCGTGGAATGCCCTGGGAATGCGCGGCACCTGCAGCCCGGCCTTCCTGGTGAGCGCGGAGGCACCGGTTGAGCAGATTCTTCCCGAGCCATTCCGCACCGTCTCCGTGCGCACCTTCGTGCCATGGTCGTGCATCGCCTGGGCGTCCGGCTGGCTGGGTATCGCCGAGGAAGCGGTCTCCATCGCACGGGCATCGGTGCAGTTCGAGGCGTCGAGGCGGCCGGGCACTACGCCATTTGGCGGCGCACGACTCGTCGATGCGGTCAATGATCTGGAAATGATGCGCGCATCGGTTCGCGCGGCGGCCGCGGAGTACGAGCAGCTCGACGCGGCAAGCAGCAGCTCGCTTTCGTCCATGTCCTATGCACTGCGCGTAAACGGGCTGAAGCTCATCTCGGCGCGCCTCGTAACCCGCATCTGCATGTCGGCACTCGAAGTGTGCGGCCTCGCCGGTTACATGAACGATTCTCAGTTCAGTATCGGCCGACTGCTACGCGACGCGCTCGCGGCGCCGCTGATGATCGGCAATGACCGACTGACTGCGATCAACACCAGTCTACTGATTGCCTGCAAGGACGATTCGGCCGAATAGCGGCCGCGAGATTGACCATTACAACAGTAGACCGCAGCTCAGCGATGGCGGGCATCGAAATACACGAGTATGACGGTGATTTCGAGGATCTCACCGAGCTGACGCGTCGTGCCTGGACCACGGAATACGCTGGAAAGGCCTGGTTCTCGTTGCCCGAGGCACCCGCCCTGCGCCACATGGCGCGAAACGGCACCTGCCTTGCTGCCTATCACGGCGCCGAGGTTGTCGGCAGCATGTTTTCCATTCCCTACTCCATCCGGGTCGGGCCCTCCACGCTGCCGACTGCGTTCATCACCGGGCTGACGGTTGATCCGGCGCACCGGCGCGTGGCCTTGCCGTTGATCGAACGAATTCGTCGGCTTCACACCGAGCAGGGAATCGACTTTGCCATCGGCGGAGTCGCGAACGACCCGACCTCGGGCTCGTACCGCTTCTGGACGAAGTACGGGCAGACATTTCCCGGCAACCTTCACTACCTGTTCTCGACCGGTCACTGGGTAAAAATCCTGGAGCCGCGCGCGGTGGCCCGCGCAGGGGTGAAGCAATGGGAACGATTGACCGCGAGGGTGCTGGGTCGGCTTCTGAGCTTCACTCCCCCATCATACGATCGGCACGTGCGGCCTGGGCGCGGCGGCGATCTCGAGAGATGCACGGAGCTGCTGAACCAGGGATCCCGGCATCTGGAGTGGGCTGTCGTGTGGTCGCCGGCAGCCCTCGCCGGGGAATTCGGCAATCCCGCGGCAGAGAGCCTCGTGTTCGATCAGGGTGGATCGGTGCAGGCAGTGGTGCAGTACCGCCGTCTGGTCGCGTACGGGCGCAGTCCATTGAATGCGGCGCTCATCGAGCTGTGGGCGACGGAGGGTCTCAGCGCCTCCCAGCGCGTCCGACTTCTTGGCCACGTCTGCAATCGTCTGCGCGAGCGCGAGGTGCATATCGTGCTGGTGCTGGGTTGCGGGTTGGCACCCACTTCCGCTTTGGCTGCGAACCTGTTCCTTCCCCCGGTCCCACAGCTGAATGTTTTCGCGCTGTCGACCGGACGGGGGCCTGTGCCGGCCCCACCGAAGAGCTGGAACCTGGTGCTGGCGTGACTTCTTCGGCAGCATCCGCATGTCATTCGCCAGGGCACTTGACTCGCTCGGTGTTTCGATGAATTCCCAATCGTGCTCTGCAAGCATGGAGCGGTATCACAATGACCTGGATGACCGATGCAGCTCACCTGTTCGGCATGTTCACTCGCGACAGCGAAAAGCGGTCAACGCACATCTATGAGCTGCTCTCGACGAACAATTGTCTTGGCGAGACCAGCCTGTATCTGAACGCCGGTTATTGGGATGGTGCAACACGCTATGACGATGCCTGCCAGAGGCTCGCCGAGGTGCTGGGCGAGGCCGCCGACCTGCGTCCAGGCTGTGCCGTGCTCGACTGCGGCTGCGGCTTCGGCGATGCGGCGCTGTTCTGGATCCGCCGTTTCGACCCTGCCACGATCGATTGCCTGAACATCACCCCGGTTCAGGTGGAGAAAGCGCGCGAGCGGATCCACGCCGCCGGTCTGTCGGAGCGGGTGCGGGTCCATCTGGGTTCCGCGACCCGCATGCCGTTCGCGGACGCCAGCCTGGACCGGGTGGTGGCGCTGGAGACGGCATTTCACTTCGACACGCGGGAAGACTTCTTCCGCGAGGCGCTTCGGGTGCTCAAGCCGGGCGGACGCCTCGCGATGGCGGACATCCTTCCCGCCGAAGGCCGGCTCAAGCGTTGGCGAGACCGCACGATCGGATGGTACGTTCCCGCGGCGAACCTGTATCCGCGCAGCGAGTTCGCTCGGCGGCTGGAGGCTGCCGGCTTCGACGGCGTGGACGTAAGAAGCATCGTCGACAAGGTCCTCTCACCCTTCACCGACTTCGCCCGCGGACGGCTGCAGTCCGCCGAGATGCGGGCCCGATGGAACCCGCTTATCCGCTGGGCCTGGGCGACGTCACTGCGCACGGACGCAAAGGATGAGCTCGACTACGTGATCGCGGTTGCGAGCAAGCCCTGATCGCAGGTGGCCCCCTCCGTCGCGGCCGGGTTTCGGGAATCTCCGCGGTGCACCCGGCTTTGCCGGAGAACCTTTCACATGCGGGCTCGGCGATTGCAGCGGAGATCATGACCAGTGGCCTATCGTTACCGAATCTTCAACTCGATCGCAGACGTGCAGCTCGATCACTGGGAGCAGGTGCGATCGGCCTGTGGAGGCTCCATCGTCATGGACCCCCGCTTCATCTCGGCGGTCGAGGCGAGCATGAAGCAGGTTCCGAAGTTCTGGTACATCATCGTCTACGATGAGGAGAACCTCCCGGTAGCTTGCGCCAGCGCATCGGTCATGACCCTGGACATCATGGACATTGCCGATCCGGCATTTGCGCGCGTCATTCGATATTCGCCGCTGCGATTCTCGCGCTTGCGGGATTTGCGGATTTTCATAGGCGGTCTCCCGATCGGCACGGCGCATCACATCCTGGGAATCGCCAGGCAATCCGCTGGGCCGCAGGTCATCCCGTTCGTCGACAGGCTCATGCGTGATCTGGCGACCTCGTGCAAGGCCGATCTGATCGTGTACAAGGAGTTCGGAAAGGAGGATCTGGAATGGACGCAGCCCCTGCTCGAGCTTGGCTATCGTCGAATTCCGACCCCGCCGATGCATTTCTTCAGGTCGGATTTTCCCGATTTTGCGCACTACTGCGCCGCTTTGAAAACGCGGTATCGACAGCAGATCAATCGCTCGACACGCAAGCTCGGCAACAGTCGCCTGGCCACGCGGGTCTTGACTGATCCCGACGAGATGCTGCGAGCCTATACCCCGGAGGTTCACGCCCTCTACCGGCAAATGGCCGACAGAGCCACGTTCAATCCCGACGTTCTGCCGATCGATCTCCTGCATGAGCTGGCTTCGCGACTGCGAGGCAACATCGATCTGATCGCGATCTTCATGGACGACCGGATCGTCGCCTTTGGCTGGTGCCTGCACACCGACACCAGCTATCACATGATGTATGCGGGGCTGGATTATCAGCTCAACAATGAATTCGATCTGTATTTCAATCTGATGTATGCCGGGCTTGATCGCGCCTTGCGCAAGCGGGTTTCCACGATCGAGGTCGGTCTCGGGGCCGACGACTTCAAGGCAAGGCTCGGCTGCTATTCCGAGCCGCTGTACATATTCGTAAGGGGGTGTGGTCCATTGATGTCCCTGATTGTTCGCGCGGCCGGGAACCTTCTGCTGCTGCAGAAGCCATCCCCGGCCCCGAACAATATCTTCAGGAGACAAGTCGCCCGCTCTCCACGATGACGTGGTCCACCGCAAGCCGACTGGGGCCGCACGATTCCGGGAGGCAGCAATGACATTGGTCGGCAGGTTCGCGGAGCAGCATGTGCGGGGAGCGCCGCGGCAACCCTGTCGCCCAACCGGTCATGGTGGGCGCTCATTGATTGTTGCGTGAAATCGACAAACCGTCGAATATACAAGACAGTGCTGTCTTGGGGGCATATGGCCTACAGTTGCCGCATCTTCGACTCGATTGAACAGGTCGATCTGCCGGCGTGGCAGCGTGTCTGCGCCGAAAGCGGCGCTTCGATCTTCATGGACCATCGCTTCATCGCCGGCGTCGAGACCAGCATGAAACCGGCGTGTCGCTTCTGGTACGTGATCGTCGACGACGATGCGGGTCGAGCGGTGGCGTGTGCGGGCCTGGCGGCCATGACCGTCGATCTTACTGATTTTTCCGATCCGCGCCTGGCGCGGTTCGTAAAAGCCCTGCCACTGCTGTCGCGCTTCCGGAACCTGAAAGTGCTGTTCTGCAGCCTGCCCGGCTCGCCGGGACAGAAGAGCCTCGCGATCGCAGACCTCGGCAACCGCGCGAAGATCCTGTCGGCCCTGGATGGAGCATTGCACGAGCTGGCGAACGAGACCGGAATGGATTCGATCATGTACAAGGAGTTCGGCGAAGAGGATCTGCAGTCCATGAATTCACTTCTGGACAATGGATATCGCCGGATCCCGATCCCGCCGATGCATGTCTTCAAGCACTCGTTTGCGGATTTTTCGCAGTATTGCGCGGCCTTGAACACGCGCTATCGCCAGCAGGTCAATCGCTCGGTGCGGAAGCTCAAGGACAGCGGTATTCTCGCCCTGGTGCTGAGCGATCCGAACGAAATACTGAAGATGTACACGCCGGAGGCGCATGCCATGTACTGCCACATGGTCGAGAAGTCCGACGTGAAGCTGGAAACGTTCCCGATCGAGTACTTTCAGCAATTGGCAATACGTCTGAACGGGCAAGCCGATCTCATTTCACTGTGCAGGGACGGCAGGCTCGTCGCATTCGGCTGGGGGCTGCATGACGGTGCCACGTATCATCTGATGTATGCCGGATTGAACCAGGCGCTGAAGCGGGAATTCGACCTCTATTTCAATCTTTTCTACACCGGCTTCGATCGCGCATTTCGGCGAGGCGCGACACGAATCAACACTGGTCAGACAGCGACAGGATTCAAGTCGCGGATGGGCTGCGAATCGGCGCCGCTGTATCTGTTCGCAAAAGGGCGCGGGCCGTTGATGGCACCGTTTTTTCATTATGCAGCGAGCTGGCTGGTCATCGACAAGCCGTCAAATCCGCCGTCTCACGTGTTCAAGCGTGCGCGCGGATCATCCGCCGATTGCCTGCGGACCTGACGATGCAGCCTGCGCGGCCTCCGGGAGGCGACCGGCCAGCCCGGGCGCGACCTCGACCTCGGGGGTGCGCACATGCTCGGGGCGGAAGCCCATTCCCATCAGCCGCGCAGGGATCCGCCGCAGCCGCGGGAATCGTCCCAGCATTCGCACCGGCAGAGGCGCCTCGAGCGGCCCTTCCGCATGCAACAATCGGTCGATCGATCTATGCAGGGTGAGCTGGACCTGCTGGGTGGCCCAGATCGGAAATTGACGCCGCCTCTGCACCGATCGCAGGTCGCTTTCGCGCAAATTCCTCATCGTCAGAGGCCGCCATAATATGTTGGCCGCCGCCACCGCGTCCTGCACCGCAAGACTCACTCCCACGCCCAGCACCGGCGACATGGCATGGGCGGCATCGCCGATGCAGAGCAATCCGGGCCGATACCACCGTTCCAGGCGGTTGACGGCGGTGCTGAGCAGATTGAGCTCACTCCAATCGGCAAGCTCTTCGACCCGGTCGGCAAACGACGGCACCAGCCGAGCAATGTCCCTGCGCAGTGCAGGCAGCCCGGCACGCTGCACCTCCTCAATCGAGCCTTTCACGATCAGGAAGGCGCATTGCCAGTAGTCGCCGCGATCCAGAAGAATGATGCTGCGGCCCGCCTCGAGCCGAGAGGTGGTTTTCGGCGGATCATTGGCCCGCTTCGGCATCCGAAACCACAGCGAATCCATCGGCGCGCCGAGCTCCTTGGGAACGAGTCCGGCGCAGGCGCGAATGAGCGAGCCGCGGCCGTCACAGGCGACCGTCAGATCGGCCCCGATCTCGATGGGGCCTTCGGGCGTCCGCGCGCGAGCTCCGGCGACCCGGTCGCCGTCGGCCAATAGCCCGACGCCTTCCGTCCGCATCAGCAGGCGAAAGCACGGATATTTCCTGCCGCGCTTCGCGAGAAAGTCGAGAAAATCCCATTGCGGCATCATCGCCAGGAACTTGGCTCGAGTCGGCAAATGCCGATAATCCACCCAGGTGTATTCTCGGCTGCCGAACTGCTCGGTGATGACCTCCTCCTTCTGGTGCGGCAGCTCGAGGAATTCTTCCAGCAGACCGAGCTCGGCAATCACCTCGAGCGTCGAAGGATGTATTATGTCGCCGCGGAAATCGTGCAGGAAATCTCCGTGCTTCTCGAGCACCGTCACGTCTACCCCTGCGCGCCCGAGGAGGAAGCCGAGCATCAGCCCACAGGGTCCGGCGCCGACGATGCAGCAGGAGGTGGAAAGCGCGTTGGCAGACATCGCCGCCAGCTAGTCGGATCCCGCGGGCGGCCGTGCTCCCGGATGCGGAAAGACGGCGCGCGCATCAGCATCTTCATCGCTTGCAAGGATCCGCTTCAACTTCATCATTGCGCTGCTCAGTGCCTGATCGAATCGCCACGATTCGAGTGTCTTCCTGTTGCGCGTGACAAAGCAGACCTTGATGTGATCCGGGAAGAGCAGGTACTGGCCCGCCAGACAGCCGTTGCGCGCGGGGCTGAACAGCGTTCCAAAGCGCCCCACACAATGGATGCCCGGCAATCCGGGAATGTTGGAAGCCCAGATGTCCGGCGAAAGGTAGCGCTTGAAGAAATCGGGGATGAAACAGGTGAACAACATGCCGGCGATGACGGCTTTGAGATTAACCGAGGCGAAAAGGTAGAAAATGACATGATGGATCGGGTTGTCACCCGACTTGACCTCGCGGATCAGGCGCTTGTGAGCCTCGAAAGCGCGGAGAAGCGCAGGCCTCGTCTGCGACTGCAGGAATGCAACCAGCTCCGGATTCGTGCTCAGGTAACGAGTGATGAACCCGAATTTGACCCCACGCATGTCGGAAAAATTATGCACAAAAGGGATTCTCCCGAACTTCTCGTAATAGGCCAAATGCGCCGCCGCATGAAAGAACGCATCCGGGCTGGCGTTCAGGCGCTTGATCGCGTCCTTGCCAAGGGCATCGATCCTTTCGAACGGGGAAAAATTGGTCACGCAGCGCAGAATCCCCGCTTCCAGCTTCGCTATCGGCAACTTGCCGAAGTCGATCGAAGCGAACTCCAGCTTCACCTGCTCTTGCCCGATATCGCCGGTCGCGGCGATCTGCGGCATGCCGTTCGCGTACGAGGCAAGCCACGAGGCAAATTGAGTCGCCGTCACTCCCTCGATCCCGGCGAAGTGGTTGAAGACCGCGCCGGAGAAGCCGTTTCTCATCACCACGAGCTGCAGGGCTTTTCTGTAGTCGCGATTATGATAATTGCGGATGTGCAGATCCTGCGCTGCCTCGCTTTCATTCTTCGGATCCTTGAGGTCATCGATCGCGAGCAGCAGGATCGAATCGTCGATCGTCCTGATCGACTCATCCAGCTTGGCGGCAAGAAAATTCTCAGCTGCCGGTCTGCTGACATGCGCGGTCAGTAACCCATAGGGCTTCAGGGGCGAGCTGTCCTGTCTTGCTGCCCGCAATATCGACTCTATGCCGTGCAGCAGCAGCTCGGGATTGAACACCGAGCCGTTGCGGTCGATGACGTCGAGCCGGTAATAGGCGCCGTTGACGGCAACAACGACATGCGCGCTGTTGCTGCATTCCTTGACCGACCTGGTCAATCGCAGCCCGATTTTTCTGAGATTAGCCACGCGGCCGAACAGGTGGCGGCGCATATCGTGCGCAGCTGCCTCTTCCGAGAGGGCCTCCCCCAGCGTCAGCTGGCGGTACTGAAGGGCGGCATGCAGCAGTTTCGCAGCCCGCTCGGCGATCGGATCGTTCGACCTCTCCAGCAGGATCGAGAAGCTGGTTTCGGGCAGGATCGTCACGAACGGCCCGATCGGAATGGAACGCAGGTCGAAAGGGTCCATTCCCTGCTCTGCCAGGGCCATCATCTGTCGGCGACGGCTCTCGGCCGATCTGACTATCCCGAGCAGGCGCAACGCACGGAGGAAGAGCTTTCGCCGCAACGGGCTGTCGATCGCGTCCTCGGCGATCTTCGTGAATATCGAATCGGCGGCGGGAAAAGCTCTTGACAGCGAACCGGCAGGGTCGGGCTGTCCTCCGGCGGCTCGCCGGGAGCTGCTGCGCTGCGAAAGCTCCGCGGCGCCTCCTGCCAGTGAGCTCATGCGGCCACTCCCGAGGCGAGAGTGTAGACGGGCGTATCGCAGCGCGAGCCGGCCGCTTTCAAGCTCACCGACGGTGGTGCAGGGGCGACCACCAAGCACGCCCCCGCAGCTTCACGCCAAGGCTACGCGATCCAAATACCGATCAGGCGGCTCAGTCGTCGTCGTCTTCGCCGAACGACCAGGGCGCCGATGGAATTTCACGCACCACGATCACTACCGGCTGCGCCGTGGATTTGACCGTTCCGGCCGCCACCAGGTCGTTCACAATGCGCTCGACGCGGGCCATCAGCTTGCCTTGACCCTTGCGGAGCTTATTGACGAGCCGCGAAGGCTGAAACTCGTCCAGGTCGACGACGACGATCTGGCTGCCGCCACCAGCCCGCTCCTGCGGGCGGGACTCCCGTTCTGCCGGGTTCGGCGCGCCCGTTGACGTGCTGGCCATCATCAATCTCCTTCCTCTTCATCCTCTTCGGACTCGAACTTCATCATTCTGAAGGGCGACGCCTTGCGCACCTCCTTCATGGCCTTGCGGCGGGCCTTCATGAAGTTGAAGGGATCGTCCAGGAGCCACTGGTTTCCCCCCTTCTCCACGGAGTCGAGATGCCGCTGATAGGCCTCTTGTGCGGCGATTACCTGCGCCTTCAGCATGTGCCGCACGCTACGCTCGAGTCGATTGAACCGGGGCGCGCCAAATCCCTCCTCGTCTTCATCTTCGTCGCTCTTGTAGACGACATTGGCTTGGCGTTTGTCACCGCTGCCCTGAACCACGGTGACGCGTTTAACGAGCTTGTCCATGGCATCCTTCCTCAGCGTCGGTAGTGAAGATCACTGGGATCGCCGTACGATCGCGGCGAGCAGTATCCAGCGGCACACGCGGAATGAGCATCTCGGCCATCGACGCGACAACCATACTCAAGTCATGCACCGCTGCCGCCTCACGATATCAGTATCCTGCATCGACAAAAATTCTACAGCAGCGCGGCATATTCGGCAACCCGCCGATTCCAGCCTATTTCGAGCTCCGGCAAGGAAGCATGCCGCAGGACGGCTCATCGCTCCGGCCCGAGCCTTGTATCCGGCAGGCCCAACCGGATGACGATCCTTCGGATGATCACCAGCAGCACCGCAATCAGCACCAGCTGCACCCAGCCGAACGTGGTGGCATAGGCCAGGACCTGGCCCCAGTCGATCTCGTGGCCGAACCAATGCCTGGAGACGGCATTGGCGACGAGACCAATCGCCGCGAGCACGCCGACCGCATATCCGAGCTTCAGGAACAGCGAGGCGATGTATGCGATCTTTCCTACGATGTTCCTGAAATGGATAATCGGGGCTTCGATATTTCTCTGCAGCTTGAAGAAGGATTGAGTCGCCATATCGGCGAACTCCTCCATTTGCAGGTAATCCATGTCGGTCGGGCCGCGGAGGCGCCGCTTGAGGCTTTTCTTCACCCGCGCCCGGGCTTCCTTTCCCCGCTGTCGTTGATAGGCCAGCCAAGCCTCGCGAGCGTTGAACTTCTGATCCAGGCGGTTGATGATGACGTCGTAGGAGAACGTCGTTCTGAAGAACAGGATGGACTCGTAAGTCGCCGGCATCGCGAATTGCCGTCCGACCTCGAGAAAGCGCAGCCAGCCCTGGGCCGAGCTCTTCTCCCACCATTCGGCGTCGTCGCTGTTCATGGCGTAGACCGCATCCGAATAGATTTGCTCCATCGCCGAACGAACTCTTTCGACGTCCATGGGAGGCAGGGGCCCGGCCATTGCCAGCGCGGTGTTCACCATTCTGCCGATGTCGCCCTTGGCCATGTGATATGCGAATTCGCGGAACAGCTTTCGGGTCGCCGTCGAAAACCGGCCGATCGCGCCGAAGTCGATGAAGCAGATCTCGTTGTTCGGCTTGATGATGAGGTTGGCCGGATGCGGATCGGCGTGAAAGAAAAGCTCCTCCTGCACCTCGGAGTTCATGACCATCACCATCTTGCGGGCGAGCGCCTTGGGGTCGATGCCCTGACGGCGCACTCTCGCCAGGAAGGCCTGGTCGTTGGTGTCAACGGCAGCGAGCAGCTCCCACATCCAGACTCCGGAAACGAGCTCGCTCACCATCACTTCTTCGCTGCAGTACTTGAAATAGACGCGCGGAGCCGTGACGCCCTTCTTCTGTTTGGCCGCACGCTTTCGGAAAAGGTCCGTGTAACGCGCCTCCGCCCGGAAGTTCATCTCGTGGAAAAGGATCGTCTGGAAGTCCTCGCGGAAGCGTCTGGCAATGCCCGGGGGGATGAGCGTGAGCGTCTCGGCCAGGATCAGGAACCAGTCCAGCGCCCGCAAATCGGCGGCGATCAGCGGCCCGATGCCGGGGCGCCGCACCTTGACCGCCACGCTTTCACCGGTCAGCAGACGGCCCTGGTACACGCAGGCCAGCGAAGCGGAGCCGATCGGCTCAGGGTCCAGAGTGTCGAACACCTCGTCCAGCCGGCTGCCAAGGTTGCGCTCGATGATCTCGACCGCCTGCTCCGTCGGTATCGGCTTTGCCTGATCGAGCATCCTGGCCATTTCGGCGCAGTACTCGTATGGCAGCATGTCCGCGCGCATGGACAGCTGCTGGCCGAGCTTGGCGAAGGTCGGACCGGCGTCCTCGAACACGCGCCGCAGCCGGGCCGCCCGGCGCTCGACGCTGTCTCGACCCAGCAGCAAGTCCGCCAGGTTGCCGAGGTAAAATCCCAGAAACACCGAGAGCCACACGAACAGCCTGCGGATCGGAAGAATGATGCCGGGCTCGAAGGTGACCGGAGGCCGCGCCCTGGGCAGAGTCACGGCCGCGCTCTCGACCGCATGCGAGATCCTTCGGCGCGGCATCGAATGCAAAATGTGCGAATTGGCAGCGATTGCTGCGCCCGCGGCGGGCGTGCTGCGGCGCAGGCGGGCCAGTGCTCGCGTGAAATTCATGTTCAGATCACGTCAAGGAGCGGTACGGGCGGGGCTCACCATGGTCCGGATCGGGTATGGGCACATGCTTTTGCTGAAAACCCATGGTTTCCCCGTTTCTCACGGCCGTCCTGGCGCTCGCATTCCGACGCACATTCATTCCCGATTTCGCCGCGGAATTCAAATGTGGCTTGTCGAGCTGTTGCAGCAGACGCGGAAAGCCTGAAGGGCTCGGCTTGAAGCAGGACACGCCTGCACATGCAGCAGAGGCCGCAATCCGGACTTGCCAGCGCCTGCCGTGGACGGCACTATTCGCCGCCGAGAGCGGGCTGGAACAGGTTCCGATGACCAGGTAATCCAATCGAAGGCGAGGAGCTTCGGGTGCCACCTCGTTTCGCGCTCACCCCAGCCCGCAGACCAAGGGTAGACGTTCCCGCAGCGAGCATTGTCGAAAGAACCCACCGGTCGACGCGACCCGTGCATCTCGACACCATGCCAGCCCCAACTCTGCAGCGGTCAACGAGCCAGGCCGGCCCGGCTACGGCGAGCGGGAAGCGGAAGGCCCCGCGGCGGTCGATCTGCCGCCGTTGCCGGAGCTGATCGAGCGGGAGGAGCAAATGGCACTCAACGTATCGGCCTGGGCGATTCGCCACCCGATTCCGCCCATCGTCATGGCTGCGGCAGTGGTTGCGCTCGGCTACTTCAACTTCGCGAAGCTGCCGATCACGCGCATGCCCAACGTCGACGTCCCGCTGGTCACGGTTGCCGTCGCGCAGTTCGGCGCCTCGCCCGGCGAGCTCGAGACCCAGGTGACGCGGAAGGTCGAGGACGCCGTCGCCAGCGTTGCCGGCGCCCAGCACGTCACCTCAGCTATCACCGACGGAATCTCGAGCACGTCGATAATCTTCCGGCTGGGCACCGACACCGACCGCGCGCTCAACGACGTGAAGGATGCGATCGCACGGGTTCGTGCCGAGCTTCCGCGTGGCGTCGAGGAGCCCATAGTTCGGCGCATCGACATCACCGGCCTGCCCATCCTCACCTATGCCGCGATCGCCCCGGGCAAGACGCCCGAGCAGCTCTCCTATTTCGTGGAGGACGTCGTGGTCCGCGAGCTGCAAGGCGTCCGCGGGGTCGGCAGCGTCGAGCGCACCGGCAGCGTCGAGCGCGAGATCCGCGTGGGGCTCGATCCGGTCCGCCTGCAGGGCGTCGGATTGACCCCGCTCGATGTCAGCCGGCAGCTGCGCGGCAGCAATGTCGACGTCGCCGGAGGCCGGGCCGAGATCGGCGGCCGCGATCAGGCGATCCGGACGCTCGCCGGCGCCAAGACGCTCGCCGACCTGCAGGCCACCCGGATAGCCCTGCCGGCCGGAGGCGAGGTCCGGCTGGACGATCTGGGGCTGGTGACCGATTCGATCGCCGAGCAGCGCACCTTCGCCCGGTTCAACGGCACGCCGGTCGTCGGCGTCAGCATCGTGCGCGCGAAGGGGGCGAGTGACGTGGCGGTGGCCGATGCGGTCGCCGCCCGCATCGAATCGATCAAGGCCGCGCATCCCGAGGTCGAGCTCAAGCTGATTGATACCTCGGTCACCCACACACTGGGCAATTACGAGGCGGCGGTCCATACGCTGTACGAAGGCGCCATCCTCGCCGTCGTGGTCGTGTTCCTGTTCCTGCGCGACTGGCGGGCGACGATCATCGCGGCGATCACGCTGCCGCTGTCGATCCTGCCGGCGTTCTGGGTGATGAACGTGCTCGGCTTCTCGCTCAACGTGGTGAGCCTGCTGGCGATCACGTTGAGCGTCGGCATCCTGGTCGACGACGCCATCGTCGAGATCGAGAACATCGCCCGCCACATGGCGATGGGCAAATCGCCGTATCGGGCGTCGATCGAGGCGGCCGACGAGATCGGGCTGGCGGTGATCGCGATCAGCCTGACCATCGTCGCGGTGTTCCTGCCCGCGAGCTTCCTCTCCTCGGTGCCCGGTCAGTTCTTCCGGCAGTTCGGCGTGACCGTCTCGGTGCAGGTGCTGTTCTCGCTCCTGGTCGCGCGGATGATAACGCCGCTGCTCGCCGCCTATTTCCTCGCCCCGCATGCGCACAGGGCGGAAAGGGCCGAGGGCCGCATCAAGCGGGCCTATACCGGCGCGTTGGGGTGGGCGGTCCGCCATCGCTGGATCACTGTCGCCCTCGGCCTGATCCTCTTCGTCGGGACGGTGGCAAGCGCGCGGCTCCTGCCCTCCGGGTTCATGCCGGCGTCCGACAGCGCGCGTTCGGTCCTGGCGGTGGAGCTGCCGCCGGGCTCGCAGCTCGTCGACACCGAAGCAGCCAGCGAGATCATTGCCGAGCGTCTGCGCAGCCGGCCCGAGGTGGAGAGCGTTTATGTCGATGGTGGACGCATCCCGCCGGGGACTACCGACGTGCGCAAGGCGGCACTCACGATAAACTACGTGCCGAAAAACAAGCGCTCGGTTTCACAGCAGAAACTTGAGCAGTCCGTCACCCGGGAACTGTCGGACATTCCCGATATCCGCTACTGGTTCCTCGACGACAATGGCCAGAGAAACGTCAGCCTGATCCTCACCGGCGAAGACAACACGGTGGTGGCGAACGTTGCGGCCGAGCTGGCCGGGCAGATGCGGCGCCTGCCGATGGTGAGCAACATCGTCTCCAGCGCCGCCCTCAACCGGCCCGAGCTGCGCATCTATCCGCAGCGCGAGCTCGCAGTGCGGCTCGGCGTATCGACCGAGAACCTGTCGGAAACCATCCGCGTCGCCACCATCGGCGATGTCGGACCCGCGCTGCCGAAATTCGACGCCGGGGACCGCAGCATCCCGATCCGGGTGCTGCTCGAGGAGAATGCGCGCGCCGACCGGCAGGTGCTCGAGCAGATCCGGGTCCCCTCGCAGCGCGGCGCCGGGGTGCCGCTGGTTGCGCTCGCCGACATCAGCTTCGGCGAGGGCCCGACCAGCATCAACCGGTTCGACCGCCAGCGTCAGGCCAGCGTGGAAGCCGACCTGGTCGGGGGCGCGGCGCTCAGCGAGGCGCTGGCGGCGATCAAGTCGCTGCCGGTGATGCGGAACCTCCCGCCCGGGGTCAAGCTCAACGAGGCCGGCGACGCCGAGCTGCAGGGCGAGCTGTTCGAGGAATTCGGCTCGGCCATGCGCAACGGCCTGATGATGGTCTACATCGTGCTCGCGATCCTGTTCGCGAGCCTGCTGCATCCGCTGACCATCCTGTTCTCATTGCCGCTGTCGATCACCGGTGCGATTGCGGCGCTTCTCATCCTGTTCCTGCCGCTCACGCTGCCGGTGATCATCGGCATCCTGATGCTGATGGGGATCGTCACCAAGAATGCGATCATGCTGATCGATTTTGCGATCGAGAGCATGCATGCCGGGGTCGATCGCACGGCGGCGATCGTCGATGCCTGCCGGAAGCGGGCTCGCCCCATCATCATGACCACGATTGCCATGGTCGCCGGCATGCTTCCGAGCGCCTTCGCAGTCGGTGCGGGCGGCGAATTCCGCTCGCCCATGGCGATCTCCGTCATTGGCGGGCTCATCGTTTCGACGTTCTTGTCGCTGCTGTTCGTCCCGGCATTCTTCACGATCATGGACGATTTCGGTCGCCTCACCTGGCGAGTGTTCGGACGCTTTGTCGCAAAAGCCGATGAACCTCCACCCGCCGGAGCAGCAGCTCAACATTCGCGACCCGCACCCGTCCCGGCTGATCTGCGCAGCGACACGACGACGCAGGCTGCGCAGCCGATGAAGGTGGATTGAGAGGATCGACTGATCCCTGACGGACGTGACCGCGAGCGCACCGCGACGGGCGATCTTGCACTGGGCGAGGTGATCAGCCGTACCTGCCGCTTGCTGTCACGTTGCTTTCCGGTCTTCTTGGCGGTAGCCGCGGTGGCCTACCTGCCTACACTCCTGCTGGCTGCCGTGGCCAAGCTGGTCACGAATGTCGCGGCCGGCGTAAGCCTGGGCTTGATCGGGGTGTGGGCGTTGCTGTTTTTCAGCATGTTGAGCCAGGCGGTGCTGGTGCCGATCGCGCTCGAGGAGATGCACGGAAACCGGCTCGAGCTCGGAAAGGCGGCTGCGGTGCTCCTGCAACGGCGCCTGTCCGTCGTCGGGACGGCTTTGCTGCTTTCCGTGCCGGTTGCGCTCGGTCTGATGCTCCTGGTGGTGCCGGGGCTGATCCTGATGAGCGTCTGGCTCGTGGCAATGCCGGTCTGTGTCATCGACAAGTTGCCGCCACTGGCCAGCCTCAGCCGCAGCTCGCGGCTGACGAAGACCGTTCGCGGGAAGGCCTTCGCCCTGGCGAGCCTGCTGATCGTCTCCAGCGGCATCGTCACTCCGCTGCTCGAGTACATCCTGGAGCCGATGGCGGGAGCGGCGCTGTCGCTCGCGGGCACGCTGCTCTGGAACGGCGGCTGGGGGGCCGCTTGCGCCGGTGTCGTCGCCGTCGTGTACGACGAATTGTCCGGCTCTTAGCTCTAGACTAATTTAGTGTTCTGTCTCTGACGATTGTCTCAGATGCGTGTCCCGGATGCGGTGCAGCACGAGCGCTCCAGGGCAGTCGAATTGATCCGGACCGACAGCGCTCGTGGTGCACCGCTGATCCGGGACCGCCATAAAGATCGCGTTTCGGGCGGTCCCGGGTCTGCAGCGCAACACTTCGTGCTGCGCCGCGCCCGGGACACACGGATACAAGCGTCAGAGTCGCTACACTAAACTTAGCGCCGCCGCCTCCCGGTGCGGGTCACATACACCCGAATGGGCTTCGACATGACCGGCGGATTGTGCGGGATGTGGCCTTCATCGGCGAACAGCAGCTGGAGCGTGTGCGGCCCCAGCGGCAACGTCACCACCGCCTCGGTCTGCCCGGCGCCGAAATGCAGATGATTGAAGTCGTTGGGAATGGGCTCGTCGAGCGGAGGCAGCTTGGTATCGACGAGCAGATGGTGGTGGCCGGTATTGGCCTTGTCCACGCCCGCCGGCGCGACGCCCATGTGGCTGAGGCCGAAATGAATGGTCGCGTGCTGCGGAAGCACTGACCCGTCATGCAGGTCGATGAAATACACCCGCGCATCGGCCGGCGCGGGCTTTCGCGCCGATGCATCGACCACACGCACCTTGATGCGGGACGACATCACGGGCGGCGTGTGCGGGACATGATCCTTGTCGCCGAGCAGCAGCTGCAGCGTGTGCTCGCCGGGCTTCAATGAAACTTCCGCCTCGGTCTGCCCGGCGCCGAAATGCAGATGGTTGAAGTCGTTCGGGATCGGCTGATCGAGGGGCGGCAGCCCGGTATCGATCAACAGATGATGATGACCGGAGCTCTCACGAGCCACACCGGCGGGGGCGACGCTCATGCCCTTCAATCCGAAGCGGATCGTCGACTTCGGCGCAATGACCGCGCCGTCATTGAGACCCCGGAAATAGGCCTCGGCCCCCGGAGCGGATCGCGTGGGACCTCCGGTCAATGGCGCGGGTGCCGGAGCGCCCTCCGCCACTCGAACCCGAACGCGCCGAGACATGACCGGCGGCGAATGCGGAATATGGTCCTTGTCGCCGAGCAGCAGCTGCAGCGTGTGCTGCCCGGGCTTGAGCGTGACCTCCGCCTCGGTCTGCCCGGCACCGAAATGCAGATGGTTGAAATCGTTGGGAATGGGTTCGTCGAGCGGCGGCAGCTCGGTATCGATCAACAGATGATGATGCCCGGAATTCTCGCGACCGGAGCCGGCGGGCGCCACGCTCATGTTCTTCAGTCCGAAGCCGATGGTCAGCTTGGGGGGAATGACCTCGCCGTCCCTGAGATTGGAGAAGTAGGCTTCCGCTCCTGGGGCGGATCGGGTAGGCCCGCCCGCTAGCGCCGGCGCGCCCTCCACTACCCGGACCCGAATGCGTGCCGACATGACCGGCGGCGTGTGCGGAATGTGATCCTTGTCGCCGAGCAGCAGCTGCAGCGTGTGCTGGCCGGGCTTGAGCGTGATCTCGGCCTCGGTCTGGCCGGCGCCGAAATGCAGATGGTTGAAATCGTTGGGAATGGGCTGATCGAGCGGCGGCAGCTCGGTGTCGATCAGCAAGTGATGATGCCCGGAATTCTCGCGATCGGAAGCGGCCGGCGCGACCTCCATGTTACGGATGCCGAAATAGATCTTCAGCCGCGGCGGAACCGTCATGCCGTCGCTGAGATTGACGAAATACACCTCGGCGCCCGAGCCCGATCGGGTCGGCCCCCCGGCTTGCTGTCCCTGTGCAAACGCCGCGCCACAGCCGGCGATCGCGAGCGACAGGAGAGTCGCGATCCAACCCAGCCGATCGCTCGCAAGGTTCCGAACCACGCGCATGCCTGACCCTTCGATGATTGACCGGTCGGCTGGAGGTGTGGAAGCTCGAGCAAGCCCCGCTGACGGATCTGCGGCACGGCTCGGGCCGCAGATCCCGCGTTGACTGCGCGTCCAGCAAACCGGTTCCGGTTGTCCGGGAGCATCAACCCGGTTAAAGTATACATGGTTGTGGAGCGTGGCCAAGGCCGGCGCGCCCATTCGAAGTTCAGCAACCGCGCACGGGGCGGGCCAGCTGATCGGCTCTGCGACGGAATGCCTCTGTCGGGTGGCACGCCCTTGAACCCCGGGTGGGTAGCGGGCACACGTCCCCGCATGGAACCATGTCTGGCCGGGAAAATACGGCGCGGGATCAAAATGCGGCTCGGGTTGTGGCTCTGCTTGAGCGTTGCGATCACGATCCTCACCTCGGCGGCATCGGCTCAGGAAAGATCGCCGCGGGTCGCGCTCGTGATCGGCAATGCGAGCTACCCTGACGCCAACACGCCTCTCGCTACCACGATCAGGGACGCACGCGCGATTGCCGACGAGCTCCGCCGCGCCGATTTTGCCGTCGATCTCAAGGAGAATGTCGGCAAGGAGGATATGGAGCGCGCGATCAACGCGTTCACGGCAAGGATCAGGAGCGGCAGCGTCGGACTGTTCTATTTCGGTGGTTTCGGCATCCAGTCCGGCCGGCAGACCTACCTGATCCCGACGAACGCGCAGATCTGGACCGAAGCCGAAATCCGTCGCGACGGGATCAGCATCGATTCGATGCTCGCCGACATGCACCGCAAAGGAGCA
This sequence comes from Xanthobacteraceae bacterium, assembly GCA_036406655.1. Classification (GTDB taxonomy): domain Bacteria; phylum Pseudomonadota; class Alphaproteobacteria; order Rhizobiales; family Xanthobacteraceae; genus VAZQ01. The sequence goes on from DASXAP010000027.1 coordinate 52,796, forward strand.
AAGGTAAAGATCATCATCATCGACGCGGCGCGAAGAAACCCCTTTGAACGGCGATTTCGATCTTCCGCCCTTGGCCTCGCCCCGCTCGATGCCGTGGACGGCACACTGGCGATGTATTCAGCCGCTCCGGGCAAGGTCGTCAGCGACGGCAGCGGCGGAAACAGCCTTTTCGCCACCGAGCTGGTCAAGGAGATTCGGTCCGGCAACCGCACCGCCGAGGACGCGTTCAATCGTACCCGCATCGCCGTCTCGCGGGCCTCCGGCAGCGAGCAGGTGCCCTGGGTCTCCTCCTCGCTGGTGGAGGAATTCTACTTCGGGTCGCCACGCGCGGCGGCAAGCCCGAGCCAGGGCCCCGGACCGAGATCGGGCACCAGCCCCGCGCCGAGCCCTGCGCCGCGGCCCGCGCCCGGCCGGGCCTCGGTCGAGCCACCCCGCACCAGCTCGAGCCCGGGAGATACGTTTCGCGATTGTGCCGATTGCGCGGAAGTGGTGGTGGTCCCCGCCGGCTCGTTCGAGATGGGATCATCTTCCGAGTATGAGGGTCCCGTTCACCGCGTGAGCATCGGCAGGCCTTTTGCAATCGGGCGCTTCGAGGTGACTTTCGACGAATGGGATAAATGCGCCGATGACGGGGGCTGCAAGTTCCGCCCTGATGATCGAGAATGGGGCCGCGGCAAGCACCCGGTCATCAATGTCAGCTGGCTCGATGCACAATCGTTCGTCGCCTGGCTGTCTCGGCGGACGGGAATTACCTATCGGCTTCCGTCCGAAGCCGAATGGGAATTCGCGGCGCGTGCAGGCACGAAGACTCCCTACTGGTGGGGCCGCGAGGTGGGCTCGGCTCAGGCGAACTGCCGGGAGTGCCGGGCCGGCGAAGGGCAGAAGACCTCGCCGGTCGGCTCCTATCGGCCAAATCCGTTCGGCCTCTACGACACCGCCGGCAACGTGGCCGAATGGGTCGAGGATTGCTGGAACGAGAGCTATCGCGGCGCTCCGGCCGACGGCCGCGCCTGGACCACGGGCGACTGCCGATTGCGTGTCTTGCGCGGTGGGGCCTTCGACAGCCAGGCGCGCTATCTGCGCTCGACATCGCGCTTCCGCTATGACCATGACGTGCGATTCGTCGCCAATGGATTTCGGGTGATGCGGGAGCTACCATGAAGCCCGCCGGAAGCTCGATGCCGTGTTGATCGGCCGAAAGTCAGAGGCGACCGGAGCGGAGGGGACCAGCTGATGAAAGCATTGCTGCCGGCGCTGATCGCCGCGACAGCCGCCGCTGTCGTCGGTACGGCCGATTCCGCGGAGCCGGCCAAGACCGGCCCGCAGTCCGACGCGCAGGCGCCGGTCGCCGTCGTGCGCGCCGCAAATGCCTGCTTCACGGCAACCATTCGCGTGACGGGCTTCCTGGTCGCGCGGCAGGAAGCGATAGTGAACCTCGATGCGCCGGGCATGAAGATCTCGGAAGTGCTGGTCGACGAGGGCGACCGCGTGACCTCCGGGCAGAGGCTCGCGCGGCTGACGCGGCTGTCCACCGAAGGCCCGGATCCCACTGCGGGGAAGAGCGGCGCCGATGTCGTCAAGGCGCCTGCCGGCGGGATCATCACGCGGAGCACGGCCATGGTGGGGATGACCGGACCGTTGATGCCGCCTGAGCCGTTGTTCCGGATCGCCGTCGACGGTGAGATCGAGCTCGAGGCCGAGGTGCCGAGCAGCCAGGTGCCTTCGCTTGCTGCCGGGCAGACGGCACGGATCGAGATCGGCGGCAACCGCGAGCTGGCCGGACGTGTCCGACTGGTGCCCGCCATCATCGACCAGAAACGGCAACTCGGTCGCGCGCGAGTCTCGCTGGAGCGCGCCCCGTCGCTGCGACTGGGGACCTTCGCCAGCGCCACCATCGATGCGAAGCGCAGCTGCGGCATATCGGTGCCCAGCTCCGCGGTCGAGCACCGAACCGAGGGGACCAGCGTGCTGGTAGTGCGCGACGACGTCATCGAAAGGCGAAGAGTCCAGGTGGGGCTTCATTCCAGCACCGACACCGAGATTCGTGACGGGTTGCGGGAATCGGAGATGGTGGTCGCCAACGCGGGCGGGTCGTTGCGGGACGGCGACAAGGTGAAGGCCATTCTCTCCGACGCGGCCAAGGCAGAGCAACGCTGAGGATGCCGCTCGCTTCGGAGCGGGCGCCTGACCAACGGACGGATGATCGCATGCTATTGCCTCTTGCCCGGCTCTACCCCGCTGCTCGCGACATCGGGCCCGGCGGGCAGGTGCGCAAAACGCGGCGGGGACGCCGCATATTGGCGTGTCTTGCGATGGTGATCGCCGCGGCGTCGTTCGCAAATCCGGGTGGGGCCTTCGCCGCTGACCGCGAGGAGGGCAGCCAGGCCGTGGACATGGTCGTCTCGGTGGTGAAGGCGAGAAACACCTGCTTCAACGACACGATCCAGGTCACCGGGGTGATCGCGCCGAGAAGCGAGACCCTCGTCCGCCCGGAGAAGGAGGGGCTGCAGATCTCGCAGGTGCTGGTCGAGCCGGGCGACACCGTCGTTTCCGGTCAAGTGCTGGCGCGATTAAAGCCGCCGGAGGGACAATCCGGAAGCAACTCGACCGTGCAGGCCCCGACGGCGGGGCTGATCAGCTCCCGGACCGCTGTCGTCGGGATGATGGCATCTCCTCGAGAGCCGCTGTTTCGGATCGCCGTGAACGAGCAGATGGAGCTGGTCGCCGAAACGCCGATCAGGAACCTCAGTCGGCTCGCACCCAACCAGACTGCAAAGGTCGAGATTCTGGGTCTCGGCGAAATGACCGGCCGGGTGCGGGAACTCTCGACCTCGATCAACGAGGCAACCCAGCTCGGGCAAATCCATCTGATGCTCGGCCGCGATTCGCGGTTGCGCGTCGGGGCGTTTGGGCGGGCAACAATCCAGATTGCCAAACGTTGCGGAGCCGCGGTTCCGTTCTCGGCGGTTCTGTACGGTCCCGGTGGATCGGTCGTCCAGACCGTCCGGGACGGACGCATCGAGACGCAACGCGTCACCGTCGGGCTTTTCGCCGGAGGCCAGGCGGAGATCCGCGAAGGGCTTCAGGAGGGCGACGTGGTGGTCGAGCGCGCGGGCGCCTTCGTGCGGGACGGCGATCGCGTTCGCACGATCGAGCCCGCCGTGCGGCGGCGATGACGCCCGGCTCATTGCCGGCCCGGGTCGTCACTTCGGGCCAGCGCTCGTAGCCGCGCAGGCGGCCGCCGCGCGCCCCCGATCGAGCCTCGCGTAGGATGGGTGGAGCGCGCGCTCGGCGCGCGCGATACCCATCGATCTGGTTGGCCGCAAGCCCGCGGCATTGCTCCGACCTCCCACGATGATGGGTATCGCCCGCTGCGCGGGCTCCACCCATCCTGCGGCTGATGGTTCAAGGCGCAGTCGCGCAAAGCGCATTCCTGTGACGGCCGTCACAGCGACTCCCGGGTTCGCCGAGGCAAAAACATCGCCATCGTTGTCGGGTGGCGGGCACGCCATCGAACCTGGGAGACAGTCATGATCAGGATTCCTCACCTGGCGCTGGCGGTGCTTGCGATCTCACTGAACGCACATCCGACCGCCGCGCGTGCCGAGTTCAAGCCGTCCGCCGGCCTCATTTCCGCCTGCGCCTGGGATGCAGCCAGGCTGTGCACCGCGTTCCGCGGAAACATGGACGGGATGATGTCCTGCCTGCTGGCGAAGAAGTCAGAGGTCAGCTCGCGCTGCCGCGCCCAGTATGAAGCCGAGGTGAAAACGGTGTCGCACAGGGTCGCACGCTGAGCGCAGAGGATCGCATCGATCGGCGCCAGAAGCGGCCAATCACGCAGAGGCAAGCCATGTCACTCATTCAGATTCTCGAGCTCATCCGGGCTCACCCGGCATCGGAGCGCCACGGCAGCGGCGCTGCCCGGCCGGCCGCCGAGAGCGCCGCTGGCCGCTATCGCGTGCGGGGGGCCGGATCGGAGCCCGAGTGCACGGCGGCGAGCGTCGACCCGAGCGCCCGTGGGTAAAGGGCCCCGGCAGGACACTCCTCGCCGGGACCACGCCCTCTGCATCCGGATCCCGCGACGGATGTGCCGCGAGCGCAGGCCCGCCCGCCGGGGCTGCGGCACCGCGGGCGAGGGCAGCTGATTCGAGAGGGGCCCGCCCTGCCGCTGCGTTTCATCGCTCAGCACGTCGAGCTTCTTTGACTGCTGCTCGGCGGCGCGCAGGCTCAGCCAGCTGGCGAATGCGCTCGCGTCGAGGCTGCGCGCGGGCGAGGTCACCGGCCCCTTCAGCCCGATCACCAATTCCGGCCCGGCAGTCCCGACCGCGTCTGCGGACAGGGCCGACATGACCAGTCGTGCTTCCATGGTTCCTTGCGCCAGATTCGCCGAGCCGTTGACGGCGAGCTCGATGCCCGGCGCCTCGAGCATGGGATTGGCCGAGATTGTTGCCCGGCCGCCGTCGATGCTGATCGCGGCCTCCGCACGTCGAACCGGCAGTGCGGCGGCGGCAAGTGCCGACTCCGCGAGCCTGCTCACCCGCGCCGCCTCGATGGGCACGCCACGGTCCACGGCATGAATGACGCTGTCGAACGCGGCCGGATTGAGCCGCGCCAGGCGGCCCTCGACGAGGCTGATCCTGCCCTCGCCGCGCAACGCGCCGACAAGCGCCGCCGGGCTGAGCCCGGCTCCTTCGATCGAAAGGTTGACCGCGAGACGACCCGCGACAGCGCCGCTGCCGGGCAGCAGCTCGGCGGCGTTCGCGTCGATCAACTTGCCCCGGAACCGGGCAAGGAGGCCCGCGTCCTCCTGCAGGAGAGCGAGCTCGCCGTTGATGTGTCCACCCGCGAGCCTGCCATCGACAAGCTGAAGTGCAAGTTGCGATTCGTTGAAATGGAGCACCCCCTCGACTTCGCTCGCAGCCAGATTGGGCGCGAGCGAAAGGCGCGCCACCTTGACGGCGATTCGCCCGCGGCCGCCGCGCGCGCTCCGCTCGAACGGCTCGGCTCGCCAGGCCGAGGCAGCCGGGCCCGTACCCTCCGCCGCCGGCAGCCCGGCTGCCGTGCCGATCGCGGCCGAGACATCCATTGCGCTCACGCGGAGATCGCCCTCGAAGCTGATGGGCTGCTCCTGCGTGTCGACCGTCAGCTGCCCGCCGACCGTCGAGCCCGCTATGGTCCCGGTCACCTCCCCCAATCGCAGCTTGCCCTCGGATAAGACGAGCGACAGGCTGCCCGAGGCCGGCAGATGCTCCGCGCCCTTGCCCGGCGCAGCCGGGCGCGGCGATCGAAGCTGCGCATTGGAGATGTCGAGCGTCAGCGCCGCCGCGGGGTTCGCCTGGCCCAGGACTTGAAGCGTGCCCTTGACCGAGATGCCGAGATCTCCCGCCGACAGCCGGCCCCCGACCTCCAGCTCGCCTCCAAGTGGACCCTTTGCTGCCAGGGTCAACGCTCCCGGTCGATCTTCGGCGACAATCACCTTGTCGAGACCGAGCAGCTCGGCCAGCGCACTGCCGGAATCGGCTCGCACATCCCCGGACAGGCTCACGCGGAGCGCCGCAAACGTTGCGGGATCATCGAGCTTGAACCGGTCGCCCGCCGCCGCATCGCCCTGCAACGAAGCGAGGTACTTGCCCGCGCGTCCGTCGAGGCTGAACCGGCCAAAGCCGGCCGCACCGCCGGCGCCGATCGCGGCAGGCTCGAACGCGAGCGAGCCGTGCAAGACCAGCGGAACCAGGCCTCCTCCGCGGCGGCGAAGCTCCTCCGCCGCCCGCGGAGCAAATCTGTCCGTCAGCCGTGCGACGCCATCGAGGGAATGCGCGTCGAGATTCAAAGCAACGGTGCCGCGCGGCGATTGCCCCCGCGTATCGATACGGCCGTTGACTGCCAGTGCCATGCCGCTGAGATCGGCGATCGTCAGGCGCTCGATGTCCAATCCGTCGGGGTCGATCCTGACCTTCACGTCCGACTGTCTTGCCTCGAGCCCCTGAAGCGTCGCATGGTCGATCTTCAGCGACAGCGAGCCCTGTCGAGGCCAATCGAGTGCACCATTGCCCAGAATTGCCCGGGCAAGCGGATAGAGCCGATCGGCGTCGAGCTCGGGCGTCGTCAACGTCGCATCGAGGCGTGCCGGCCGATCCTCGCGCTTGTGCGAATAGGCGAAGCTGCCCAGGACCTTCATCTGGTCGACGGCGGCGTCCAGGCGATCGATCGCGATGCTGTCCGGGCCGAACGAAAAATCGCTGCTCACATGCAGTGAGCTTGCGGCTACCGCGGCCAGATCGGCGCGATCGGTGAGCCATGCCAGCAAGGCCCGCGGATTGCCGGAATCGATCTCGGCCTTGCCCCTGAACGCCGGCCCTCCGCGGGCCGCATCGAAGCGGCCGCTGACGCGCAGCTGAGTGAGGCCGGGGCCCCGCAACTCGAGGCGGTCGAGCGCCCAGGCGTCGCCCTCGACATTGATGCCGCCGCCGACGCGCTGGAATGCAGCGCCGGCAAAGGTCAGCGCATCGATGTCGAATCGCAAGCTGACCGGGAGCGGCAGCCGCTCGCCGCCCAACCGAGCGGTCAGCGTCCGGACGGCGTCGAGCGGCCGCCGGCGGACCTCCTCCGGCAACCGGAAAATCCGATCGATGTCGAGCTGCGAGCAGGAAACCGCTCCACTGAGCTGCGGCTGCGGGCCCAGAGTGAGCTGCGCGTCCCCTCGCAATCTCACCGCGCGGTCCTCGCGGCCGTAATCGAGCTCGACCTGGTCGAAGGCGGCACGCAAGCCGTTGCCCTTGACACGCGAGACGAGGCGCCAGGGACTGTCGTTCGCGTCGGCATTGCGGCCCGCAGCTGGTCTCGCCAAGGCGATGTTGCCCTCGAACCGGGGGCTGCGGCCCTCGATCGAGAACGTGCCGTCGAGGTCGGCGTTAACGCCGAGGTCGGTGGCATCGAGATTGAGGTGCAGCTTCGCACTTCCGTCGTCCGCAATCCGGCTCAAGCTGAAGCGATAAGGGTATCGCACGCCACTGGTCTCGAAAGCGCCCTCCCCCTTCACCGGCCCGACCAACGAGCGCAGCGCGCCTGCGAACTCGAATTTTTCGAGCACGAGATTTGTCCCGGTGAGCCGGTTGGCGAGCGTGGCGCGACCGTTCCTGATGCTGAGCCGCTCGATTGCGACCTCCTCCGACGCCGAAACAGCCGCCGGTCCGGGCCAGGCCAGCTGCCCCCCCTCCTCCAGCGCCAGCTGAAACTCCGGCCCGTCGAGGTCCGCGTCGTCCGCGCGCAACTCACCGCGCAGCAGCGGGCCGAGCGCAAACTCGACATGCAGGACACGCGCCCGCACCCTGCTGTCCTCGCCCGGTCGGCCGAATTCGATGTCGGTCAAGGTGAGGGTGGGAGTGGGGAGAAGACGCGCCTCGATCGGGCCGGCGACGTGGAATTCCAGCCCGGTGAGCCGGCCGACACTTGCTTCAAATTGGCCGCGGTAGCGCGACCAGTCGATGAAGAAGGGACCTACCAGCGCCGCGACCAGCGCCAGGATGAGAGCAACCGCAATGGCCAGCAGTGTCGTCTGCACCCGACCTCCGACAGCGCTTCCGAGAACGCCCAGCTCGCATCAGGACGGCCGCCCTGGTCCGCGCGCCAGGCATCCTAGTGTTGTGTCTCTGACGGTTCTCTCAGATGCGTGTCCCGGATGCGGTGCAGCACGAGCGCTCCGAAGGCATTCGAAGTGATCAGGACCATAGTGCGCGCGTGGTGCACCGCTGATCCGGGACCGCCACAAAGACTGAGTTTCGTGCGGTCCCGGGTCTGCAGCGCAACACTTCGTGCTGCGCCGCGCCCGGGACACACAAGCGTCAGAGTCGCTACGCGAGGATGCCTGGCGCGCGGACCGAGGCGGCCGTCCTGATGCGAGCTGGGCGTTCTCGGAAGCGCCGTCGGAGGTCGGGTGCAGACGACACTGCTGGCGATTGCGGT
>DASXAP010000028.1:0-2396 GCA_036406655.1 Xanthobacteraceae bacterium
CTGGAAGTAGTTGTTGCGGACCACCCCGCAGGCGATGCCGGAGGCGCCGGCCGCGATGCCGGTCTTGTCGATGACCAGGATGTCCTTGCCGCTGCCCTTTCCGCTCTTGCGCAGGTTCTCGCCGAGGTGCCAGGCGGTCGAGAGGCCGTGGATGCCGGCGCCGACGATGACGTATTTGACGTGACTTGGAAGAGCCATGAATCCGTTTCCCAGGAGCGGAGTATGAGCAGGCAGCCACTATAGCCACCTGCAATCCGGTTACAAACCAATTTTTGAAAAGGCACAGAAATGGGTTTGATTGGTTGTTATTGGACTGGCGTTCAACCGGCATCCTGACGTAAAATCGGCGCAAACCCGCCCCGGCACCCCGCCTCGGCACTCTGGGGGATACGGCCGGGATGATCAGGGAGATCTGATGGTGAAGCTGGTGAACGACCCGGTGCGGGGCTCATCCTGGATCATTGGACAACTGAGACAGGCGATCCAGGCCGGCCAATACAGCCATGGCGACAAGCTGCCGGCGGAACGTCAGCTAGCCGAAGCATTCGGCACGTCGCGGACCACCGTCCGGGCCGCTCTCGATCAGCTCGAGTCCGAGCGCCTGGTCAGCCGCCGCATCGGCAGCGGCACCTTCGTCAATTCGCCAACGCGCCCGCCGGCCGAGGACGTCGCCGACCATACCAGCCCGCTCGAGCTGATCGACGTCAGGATTGCGCTTGAGCCCTACATGACGCGCCTCGCGTGCATCAACGCCGCCGCGCGCGACATCGACCGCATGCAGGAGATGATGGAGCGGCAGGAACGCGAGTGCGGGCTCAACGACCGCGAAAGCTTCTCGCACTGGGACGAGGCCTTCCATCTCTCGATCGCCGAGGCGACGCGCAATCCGCTGCTGATCTCGCTCTATCGCCAGATCAACGAAGTGCGCGCCCATCATCAGTGGAGCGCGATGAAGGACAAGGTGCTGACGCCCGAGCGCATCGCCGACTACAACCGCGACCATGCCGCCTTGTTCGAGGCGATCCGCGCGCGCGACGTGGACAGCGCCGTCGCCATGATCACCAACCATCTGCACTATGCGCGCCGCCAGCTGGTCGGCGCCGTGATGGACTGAACGGTGTGGCGAATCGCGGGCCTCGAGTGGCATTTGAACCAATTCCAGACCACTTCGCCAAAATTGACCTGGATTGGCGCGGCAAACTGGCGCATCATTATTTTATCCGGCCTCATGCCGCGCGAGTCGGCTTGGCCGGCGCAATTCGGTGCATGGCACGGTATCAGGCCGTGCCGGGGGAGCGGGACAGACTAGCTGAACTGCGCAGAGCGTATCTGCCGGCGGTGGACAGCCGACGGCTCCTGACTCGCAATCTGAGTGCGACTTGAACCTAGGGGAAGGAACTATGTCGGTCAGCAGCGCAACAACTACGGTAGCGGGCGAACACGCCCTCAAACGAGCCATCGATTGGAAGGGCGCCTTCTGGGTCGCCAGCGGGGTGCCTGCTCTGGTCGTCTTCTCGATCGGCGGCATCGCCGGCACGGTCGGCATTCCGGCCTATGCCGTGTGGATCTGCTCCATGCTCATGGGCTTCATCCAGTCCTTCACCTATGCGGAGATCGCGGGCCTGTTCCCGAACAAGTCGGGCGGCGCCTCGGTCTACGGCGCGGCCGCTTGGCTGCGCTACGGCAAGTTCATCGCGCCTTTGTCGGTGTGGGGCAACTGGTACGCCTGGTCCCCGGTGCTCTCGCTCGGCTCGGCGATCGCGGCCGGCTACATCCTCAACATGATGGAGCCGACGCCGGGCGCCGACGCGATCGCGGCCTACATCGCCCAGCAGGCGAGCAGCGGCGTAACCGTCGACGCGGCCGCCGCCACCGCGGCGCTGATGCCGGTGCACAACTGGGCGCTGTTCACCGCCGATCTCGGCATCGTCACGGTCGCGATCAACTGGACCTTCTTCATCGGCATGATCCTGATGCTGCTGGCCTTCGCCATCCAGCATCGCGGCATCCTCGGCACCGCCAGCGTGCAGACCGTGGTCGGCCTGGTGATCGTCATCACCCTCTTCATTGTCGGCGTGGTGCCGTTCTTCAACGGCAACTTCCACTCCGAGAACTTCTCGCCGTTCGTCCCGCTCGCGGCGGCCTATGCGCCGGAGCCGGGCGCCTGGAACCTCAACGGCTGGACCCTGGTGCTGGGCGGCATGTTCATCGCGGCCTGGTCGACCTACGGGTTCGAGACCGCGGTGTGCTACACGAGCGAGTTCAAGAACCCGCGCACCGACACCTTCAAGGCGATCTTCTACTCGGGTGTCCTCTGCCTGTTCCTGTTCATCCTGGTGCCGATCACCTTCCAGGGCTATCTCGGCCTCACCGGCATGCTCGACGGCGGCGTGGTC
>DASXAP010000029.1:0-30829 GCA_036406655.1 Xanthobacteraceae bacterium
CTCGAAGTTCATTCGATGCAACACCCGGTAACGCTGGCGCGGCATCTCGGCACCCAGCACCTTCACGGTCCCCGAGGTCGGCAGCACGAGCCCGAGGATCATCGCGAGCGTCGTGGTCTTGCCTGCACCATTGCCGCCGAGCAGCCCGGTCACCGAGCCCGGCTCGAGCGCGAAGGAGATGCCGTCCACCGCGCGAGCAGTCTTGTAGACCTTCACCAGCTGATCGGCGGCAATGGCGGGCTTGGTTGCGGCAGGCATTGGCGCGGCGACATTGACGAAAGCGCCAGATGTGGCAAGCGGCGGCCGGCCAGGCAAGGGGCCGTCGCCCGCCGCTGCCGGGGGGGCCGCCGCAAGCCGGCCCACCAGCATTGAGCCGGCATGTGGCCACAGTTGAGGAAGCGGGACAACGGCGTAGATTACGGGCATGCCCCAGCACACGGTCATGGAAGCGCATCGCACCGGGCGCAGCCTCCGCCTCGACACGCTGGTGCGGCTCCGGTGGCTGGCGGTGCTCGGCCAGAGCACCGCGGTGCTGGTGGTCTATTTCGGGCTGGATTTCGATTTCAAGGTCTGGGCCTGCCTCGCCGTGATCGCGGTTGCCGCCTCGCTCAACCTTGCGCTTCGTATTCGCTTTCCCATGACCCAGCGGCTGGCGCCCGAGCGAGCGGCGTGGCTGCTCGCGTTCGATCTTGCCGAGCTGGCTGTGCTGCTGTTCTTCACCGGCGGCCTGCAGAACCCATTCGCGATCCTGCTTCTCGGGCCGGTGCTGATCTCGGCGGCCGCCCTGCCGCCGCGCACGACTCTGATGCTCGGCGGCTTCGCCATCGCCTGCGCGACAGCGCTCATCTTCGCGCACGAGCCGCTGCCCTGGGGCAGCGAGCCGCCTCCCGAGCTGCCGCGGGTCTATGTCATGGGGGTATGGCTTGCCATCCTGCTCTCGATCGCGTTCCTCGGCCTGCATGCCTGGCAGGTGACCGAGGAATCGCGGCAGCTCGCCGACGCGCTGGCGGCGACCGAGCTGGTGCTGGCGCGCGAGCAGCACCTCTCGCAGCTCGACGGGCTTGCCGCTGCTGCCGCGCACGAGCTCGGCACTCCACTCGCCACCATCACATTGATCGCCAAGGAGCTGCTACTTGCCCTGCCGCGGCATTCCGAGCATGCCGATGACGTCCGCATGCTCAACGAGCAGGCGCAGCGTTGCCGACATATCTTGGGCAAGCTCAACGAGCTCTCCAGCGGAGAGCCTTTCGACCGGATGAAGCTGTCGAGCCTGATCGAGGAGGTAGTCGCACCGCACCGCAACTTCGGCGTCGCCATCGATGTCGCCCTTGCGGCCGGCAACGCGGCCGAGCCGGTCGGCGGGCGTAATCCGGCGATCCTCTACGGGCTGGGAAACTTGTTGGAGAATGCCGTCGATTTTGCCGACGCGCGCGTCGAGGTCGCCGCCGCATGGAGCAGCGACGATATAGCCGTGACCATCATCGACGATGGCCCGGGCTTTGCCCCCGAGATCATGGACCGGATAGGCGAGCCCTACGTCACCAGCCGGCCGGGGCACCAGCACCCGGTGACCAACGAGGCGAGCGGGCTCGGGCTCGGCTTTTTCATCGCCAAGACCTTGCTGGAGCGCTCGGGGGCTACCCTCGAATTTGCGAACCGCGCCTATCCGGATCGCGGCGCGGTGGTTCGTGTGCACTGGGGGCGCCGCGAATTCGAGCGTCCGATGGCATTCGCGCTCTGATTCGGCAATGCCTTGCGCTTACCGTTATCCTGTTGCTGCCACAGCGGTTTTCTGGTGGGGGGCAGGAGCATGCCTTACGGTTTATTCACTTGAGGCGTCCGGATATAGACCTTAGTGTTACGAGAAATTTATGGTCCAAATGCGCTGCTGCGGCGTTATCGACGCAGATGCGGGTGCCGCGGGAGCCGGTGGTGGAGCGTCGAATGTCAATGGCGGATCTGATCGCGGCGGCAATGCCCGGCGATCGCTCGTTGCTCATCGTCGAGGACGACAAGCCATTCCTGCAGCGGCTGGCGCGCGCGATGGAAAGCCGGGGGTTTACCGTCGCCACCGCCGAGTCGGTTGCAGCGGGGCTGACGCAGCTCGAAACCTCCTCGCCCGCGTTCGCTGTCGTCGACATGCGGCTCGAGGACGGCAACGGGCTCGATGTCATTTCCGCCCTGAAGCAGCGCCGGCCCGATGCACGGGCCATTATCCTCACGGGCTACGGCAATATTGCAACCGCGGTGAACGCGGTGAAGCTCGGCGCAGTGGATTATCTCTCCAAGCCGGTCGACGCCGAGGACGTGGTGGCGGCACTTCTGGCGCTCGACGGCCGCAAGGTCGAGCCGCCGGAGAATCCGATGTCGGCCGACCGCGTGCGGTGGGAGCATATCCAGCGCATCTACGAGCTGTGCGGCCGAAACGTGTCGGAGACCGCACGTCGTCTCAACATGCACCGTCGCACCCTGCAGCGGATCCTGGCGAAACGCGCTCCCCGCTGAAGCCCGCGAGCACCCCTACGCCGTATTGCGTCTCGAGCCGTTATCGGCGCGAGGGCGGGCACCATCCCTCGTCACCCAGCCGACGAAGGGCTCGCGCAGAGATCAACCGGGGAAACTTATTCCGGCCTACCGCGTTTACGGGCGGCAGCTGGAGATTTCATCATGTATCCGAATCGGGACGCGATTTTCGAACGGCTCGAGACCACCAAGCGATTCGGGCTGCTTTCTGATTATCTGGTCAGCTGGTCGGGCCGTGCCGGGCAGCTCAGCGCCAAGGTGACGGTGTGGGGCAAGAGCGGCACGCCTGCCCATGTGGTCCAGCATTATGTGGTGCAATTGCTCAAAGGGCTCGTGCCCGGTCGCCGGATCAGCGTCGCCGCCGACGAGCAGGTCTTGGGCTGAGAGCCGGGTCGCCTCTGGCCAACTCCGCCGATGAAGCGGCCGGTCCCGCGCGATCGGCAAAAGCGGCTGCGAGCGCCTTCCGATTCGGCGCGATCACCCCGCACTCGGTGATCAGGCCGGTGACGAGACGCGCCGGCGTCACGTCGAAACCGTAATTGGCAACCGGCGAGCCGTCGGGGACGATACGCACGCTGACGCTGCTGCCGTCAGCAGCGCGGCCGGTCACGTTGGCTACCTCGTCGGCGGCGCGCTGCTCGATCGGTATATCCGAAAGGCCGTCCGCAATCCCGAAATCGATGCTCGGCGACGGCAGGGCGACATAGAAAGGCACGCCATTGTCCCTGGCGGCGAGCGCCTTGAGATAGGTGCCGATCTTGTTGCAGACGTCGGCGTCCGCGGTTACCCGATCGGTGCCGACGATCACCATGTCGACCATCCCGTGCTGCATCAGGTGCCCGCCGGTATTGTCGGCGATCACGGTATGAGGCACGCCCTGCTGACCGAGCTCCCACGCGGTGAGCGCGGCGCCCTGGTTGCGAGGCCGGGTCTCGTCGACCCAGACGTGGAGCGGCACACCTTCCCCATGCGCAGTGTAGATCGGCGCCGTCGCCGTGCCGATATCCACGGTAGCCAGGAAGCCGGCGTTGCAATGGGTCAGCACATTCACCGGCTCCCCCGGCCGCCGCCGCGGCGCGAGTGCCGCAATGAGGCCGGCGCCATGGCGGCCGATCGCCCGGTTGATCGCAACGTCCTCGTCGCAGATTGCAGCGGCGCGTCGGTAGGCGGCAGCCAACCGCTCCTGATGCGGACGATTGCGCAGCACCGCCACCATCTCGTCGAGCGCCCATTTGAGGTTGATCGCGGTCGGGCGGGTGGCGATCAGCCTGGTGTAGGCACGCTCGATCGCCGCATCCGACGTGTCCGCGCGCAAGGCCAGGCACATCCCGTAAGCGGCCGTCGCTCCGATCAGCGGCGCGCCGCGCACCTGCATGCCGGCTATGGCGCGCGCGGCGTCGTCGAGCGTGGCGAGCCGGGCGGTGGCGAATCGATGCGGCAGCAGCGTCTGATCGATGACTCCAACCGACCAGCCGTCGGCCTCGAGCCAGATCGTGCGGGTATCTCGCCCCTCGACCTTCATGCGGCCCTCAGATAGCGAGGATTCGGCAAAACGCAATGTGCATGTGATGCGCGCGCTCGTCCGCGCAGCCGACGGTCCCTGCTCACGACGGCAGTCCCGGACGAGCCCGGCCTCCTCTCGCCGCTCGCGGCGGAAGATGCTACAGAGCCGCCGAGGAACTTGTCCCATGCCGGTCGACTACGAGACTGAATACAACAACCGCGCCCGCGTCCCCGACCACCCGCAGATTTTCGCGCGCTGGGCCCGCGAAGCCGAAGAGTATCGCGCCGAAGCAATGAAGGAGCGTCGTGCCGAGCTCGGCCTGAGCTACGGCGAGAGCGCGCGGCAGTTCATCGACCTGTTCTCGGCCACTTTCGGCGGCGACACGGCGCCGCTCGCGCTGTTCGTTCACGGCGGCTATTGGCGCTCTCTCGATCCGGCAATGTTCAGCCACATGGCACGCGGCCTCAATGCCCGCGGCGTGAGCGTGGCGGTCGTCGGCTACGATCTCTGCCCGCACGTGAGCATCGCCGACATCATTGAGCAAATCCGCCATGCCTGCCTGTTCCTGTGGCTGCGCACCGGCCGCAATCTCCTGGTCTACGGTCATTCCGCCGGCGGACATCTCGCCGGCGCCATGGTCGCGACCGACTGGCCGACCCTCTACCCCAAGGCCGCGAATCTCGTTCCGGCGGCATACGCGATCTCCGGGCTGTTCGACCTTGCGCCGCTCGTCGGGGTGGCCATGAATCAGGACCTGCGGCTCGACCCGCAGAGCGCGCGCGAGGCGTCCCCGCTCCACTGGCCGGCGCCGAAGGGCCGCGTATTCGATGCAGTGGTTGGCAGCCTCGAATCGAGCGAATTCCTGCGTCAGAGCCGTGTCGTAGCCGAGGCCTGGAGCAAGGGCGGCGCGCAAGCGCGCTACCAGGAGATCGACGGCACAAACCATTTCACGGTGATCGATACGCTGGCTGATCCGCAGAGCGCCGTGGTCGCTCGGCTCGCCGAGCTCGCGAAAATGACGTAGCGCCGGGCCAAGCGCTTGCGGCTGCGGCACGATCAGCCGTATTACCCCCCCTCGATACCGCCTGCCATCGGGCTGGACGCGCCGGTGGTCGAACGACCAGCACACAGTCATGTCTTGCATCCGAGCTGCGGCAATGAATCGGCATCTTTCGCACCTCGAAGCAGAGGCGATTTTCGTTCTGCGGGAGGTCGCCGCCTCGTTCGAGCGTCCCGTGCTGCTCTACTCGATCGGGAAGGATTCGAGCGTGCTCCTGCATCTCGCGCGGAAAGCGTTCTTTCCCGGCAAGATTCCCTTTCCGCTGCTGCACATCGACACGACCTGGAAATTCCGCGAGATGATCAGGTTCCGCGACGAGACGGCGGCGGAATTAAGTCTCGAGCTCATCGTTCATACCAATCGAGCCGCACTGGTGGCCGGCGTGCATCCGATTCGTTCCGGCTCGGCCGCCTATACCCGCGCGATGAAGACCCAGGCACTCAAGGATGCGCTGGACCAGCATGGGTTCGATGCCGCCATCGGCGGAGCCCGACGCGACGAAGAGCAAAGCCGCGCCAAGGAGCGCATGTTCTCGGTGCGCGGCCCGGGACACAGCTGGAACCCGCGGCTGCAGCGACCCGAGCTGTGGCGGTTGCACAATCCGTCGTTGGCGCCGGGGCAAACAATGCGGGTATTCCCGCTATCGAACTGGACCGAGCTGAACGTCTGGGAATACATCGAGGCGGAGGACATCTCCGTGGTGCCGCTCTACTTCGCTGCGGAGCGGCCCGTCGTCGTCCGCGACGGCATGCTGATCATGGTCGACGACGGCCGCCTGGAATTGGCTCCCGGCGAAGAGCCCGAGCTCACGATGGTGCGGTTTCGCTCGCTCGGATGCTACCCGTTGTCGGCAGCGGTGCGGTCCACTGCCCGCCGCGTCGCCGAGATCATCGACGAGCTGCGGGACAGCCGGAGCTCGGAGCGGGCGGGCCGCCTGATCGACAGCGACGAAACCTCCTCCATGGAGCGCAAGAAGACCGAAGGATATTTCTGATGTTGAACAAGGTGATTGCTGTCGAAACGGGCCAGGTCTCGAGCTCGCCATTGACCGGCGAGCGCGCCCTGTTGCGCTTCGTCGCCTGCGGCTCGGTTGACGACGGCAAGTCCACGCTGATCGGCCGCCTGATCGCCGAGACTGGCTCGGTATCCGACGATCAAATGGCGGCGCTCGGTCGCGCATCCGCTCGCTACGGGAGCACCGGCGGCGACGTCGATTATTCTCTTCTGCTGGACGGCCTCGAGGCGGAACGCGAGCAGGGAATAACGATCGACGTGGCCTATCGATACTTTTCGACGCCGTTGCGCACCTTCATCGTCGCCGACACGCCCGGGCACGAGCAGTACACCCGGAACATGGTGACCGGCGCGTCCAATGCCGATCTGGCGTTGCTGCTGGTCGACGCGCGCCTGGGCCTGTCCAGACAGACAATGCGCCACGCCCGCATTCTTGCGCTGCTCGGGGTACGTCACCTCCTCCTGGCGATCAACAAGATGGACCTGGTCGACTTCGGCCAGAAGACGTTCAGCGCGGTCGAAGACGGGTTCCTGCGTTTTTCCGGACAGCTCGGGTTCGCCACGGTAGCCGCCGTTCCGATTTGTGCCCGCGACGGCGATAACGTCACGAGGTCGAGCGCCCGGATGCCCTGGTACAAGGGACCCACAATCCTCGAGCAGCTGGAGCGTGCCGAGGTCGGACCTGATCGACAGCAGCCGGCGCGCTTCCTGGTGCAGAGCGTGATCCGCCGCGAGGGTGATCTGCGCTGCTATGCCGGCGTAGTGGCCTCGGGCTCGCTCGCCGCTGGCGAGCCGGTTGTGGTCGCCCGTTCAGGCCGCGTGTCGCGCGTGTCGCGGATCTTCAGCTTCGACGGAGATCTTGACCGGGCCCACGCGGGAGAAGCCGTCAACGTTGAGCTGGTCGATCATATCGACGTCGGGCGCGGCGACATCATCGCTCCGAAGGATGCGCCGCCGGATGTTGCCGACCAGTTCATGGCGCACCTCGTCTGGTTCGACGAGCATCCCCTGCTGCCGGGTCGCAGCTACGCAATGCGCATCGGCACGCAGGCGGTCATCGCAACCGTCACCGCGATCAAGCACCTGCAGGAGATCGAGACTGGCTTGCACGTCAGCGGAAGGCTCCTCGAGCTCAATGAGATCGCCGTATGCAACCTGGCGACCACCATGCCGATTGCGTTCGACGCCTATGCCGATAATCGGCACACCGGCGGCTTCATCCTGATCGATCGCGAGACGGCGGCAACAGCCGGCGCCGGCATGATCAGCTTCTCGCTGCGGCGGGCCCACAATGTGCAGCGGCAGAGCTACAAGATCGACCAGGCGGCTCGGGCCCGAATGAAGCAGCAACGACCCTGCATAGTCTGGTTCACCGGCCTCTCCGGCGCCGGCAAGTCCACCATCATGAACCTGGTGGAGCAGCGACTGCACGGGCGGGGCGTGCACACCTATGCCCTCGATGGCGACAACCTGCGGCTCGGGCTCAACAGGGATCTCGGGTTTACCGATGCCGATCGCGTCGAGAACGTCCGCAGGGCGGGCGAGGTCGCGCGCCTCATGGTCGACGCTGGGCTGGTCGTCCTCTGTGCCTTCATCTCACCGTTTCGTGCCGAGCGGGAGATGATCCGCGAGCGTGCCGGCGTCGGCCAATTCATCGAGGTCTTCGTGGATACCCCTCTCGAAATCTGCGTGCAAAGGGACCCCAAGGGACTGTACGCGAAAGGAAGGACCGGGCGGGCCGCGCATATCACCGGGATCGATTCGCCGTACGAGCCGCCCGAATCTCCGGACATCCATATATCGACGTCCGAGCACACCGCGGAAGAGGCGGCCGACGAGGTGATACACAGGCTCGAGCAAGCCGGGATTACCCGCCGCTAGGTGCGCCGATCAGATCGGATCGGAGCATTGTCGTCGCGGCGCTTGCCTTGGCTTGTGCCCCCATCGCGAGCAAATAAACCAACCGGGTGGAAAGGATGCGCGAAAAAAAGCCGCGCTTCAGATGAACGAGGCATGATCGGATCTGCTTCGATCAATCCCGCCAATAACGATCCGGAGACTGCAGCTTGGCGACCGTTCTGACCGGAACCCTCATCGTGTTGGCGCTGGTCGTTGCGCTTCCCGTGAGCGTATTCTGCCTGGAAGTGACCGTGGCCTGGCTGCGCCCGGGACCGGCGCGATGGCCCGGACGTGCCCGGTTGGAGGGGGAGACCGTCGCCGTCCTGGTGCCTGCACACAACGAGGGGGAGGCCCTGGTGCCGACTCTCCGTGACATTCGCAGCCAGTTGCCTGAAGCCGATCGCATCGTGGTCGTGGCCGACAACTGCACCGACGACACCGCCGCCGTTGCGGCGCGCTTCGGCGCAGACGTCGTCGAGCGAAACGACCCGTCCAGGCGTGGGAAGGGCTATGCGCTTGATTACGGGCTCCGCCATCTGGCAAAGGATCCTCCGACAACAGTCGTCATGTGCGATGCGGATTGCAGGCTCGAGCCGGAAATGCTGGATCGCTTGCGAGCAACCTGTGTCGCCACGCGCAAGCCCGTGCAAGCGCTGTATCTGATGGTTGCTCCGGAAGGCTCACCCGTCGGCAGGCGAATTGCCGAGCTCGCATGGCGGGTGAAGAACTGGCTGCGCCCCCTGGGATTGGCGGGTCTCGGCTGGCCTTGCCAGCTCACGGGCACCGGGATGGCATTCCCTTGGGAGCTCATCAGCTCAGTCAATCTCGCAGGCGACGAGCTGGCGGAGGACCTCGAGCTCGGCCTCGAGCTGGCAATGAGGGGGCGTGCACCGATATTCTGTCCCGCTGCCCGCGTCACCAGCCGGTTCGCGTCGTCACCGCAGGGGGTCAGTACCCAGCGCGAGCGCTGGGAGCACGGGCATCTCGGCATCATTGTCCGAAAAATTCCGCTCCTGCTTTGGAAGTCGCTTTCCAGGCGCGACTGGCAATTGCTCACATTGACGCTCGACGCGGCGGTTCCGCCCTTGTCGCTGCTGGTCGTGCAGGTCGCAGCAGTGTTCATCGTGTCGCTGGTTTTCAGATTTGTGGCAGGCCCTGCTATGCCGCTGCTCATCACAATTGTCAGCACGCTGATGCTGCTGCTCGCGACGGCGATTGCGTGGCTAAGCTGCGGTCGCGACCTGTTGCCCCCGAGCCAGATCTGGTCAATTGGACCCTATATTATTGCGAAGCTGCCGCTCTATCGGCGGTTCATCTGGAGGAGCGGGAAGGAAAGGTCCTGGATTCGAACCGATCGCAGCTAGAACCGTCGTCCGGCTACGGCTCGGTGGCAAACCGTAGCCGACCCGTGGGCTTTAGCGTGCGCGCATCGAAGGTGCGGATCTCGATCGTGCCCGCGACCTCGACCGTGACCACCAGGCGCTCCTCCGCCAGCGCAGTCGCAACGATTCGCGCCCCTTTGGGGAGGAGCGCCGTGGCTTCAACCGGCCGCAGGGTTCCCTCGGTGCGAAAAAGGCGGTAGCCGATCACGCCGAGCACCGCCGCAATGGCAAGGAGCGTGGTTGCCCCCGCGATCACCATCAGCGCCCGCACCCGGGCGAGCATGCCGGCCGCCGCAAGCTCCTGCGTCCCATCGCCGGCGGCAGGGTCTCCCTGGCGCGGGCGCGACGGACTGGCCTGCGCGGGACGGCAGGCAGCGGGTTCCTCGGCCGACGGATTGCTCATGACGCAAGATTGCCGCACGCAGCTCCTGGTCGCCCCCGCCGAGGCAGGCGCACGGCTCGACCGCGTGCTGGCTGCCCGCATCGCCGAGCTCTCGCGCTCGCGCCACAAGGCGCTGATCCTCGACGGACGGGTGGCCATCGACGGGGCAACGATCCGCGATCCCAGCCACCGCGTCAACGCTGGTGCGATCATCACCGTCGAGACGCCGGCCGCGGCCGAGGCGCGGGCGCTCGCGGAGCCGATCCCGCTCGCGATCGTGCACGAGGACGCCGACATCATCGTCGTCGACAAGCCGGCAGGCCTCGTCGTGCATCCTTCCCCCGGCAGCGCCACGGGGACGCTCGTCAACGCGCTCATCGCCCATTGCGGGGAAAGCCTTTCCGGCATCGGCGGGGTAAAACGACCGGGCATCGTTCACCGCCTCGACAAGGATACGAGCGGCCTCGTGGTGGCAGCTAAGACCGACGCCGCCCATCAGATGCTCGCGCGCCAATTCGCCGATCATGGCCGTACCGGGCCGTTGCGGCGCGGCTACCTGGCTTTCGTCTGGGGTGCACCCGATCGGCCACGCGGCACGATAGATGCGCCAATCGGCCGGCATCCCGCAGCACGCGAGAAGATGGCGGTGCGGGCAGGTGGCCGCCGAGCGATCACACATTGGGAGGTGAAGGAGCGCTATCGGGGGCGCGACGGGAGCTTTGTCGCGAGCCTCCTGGCCTGCCAGCTCGAGACCGGCCGCACCCATCAGATCCGGGTCCACCTCGCGGACATTGGCCATCCGCTGATCGGCGACTCGGTCTATGGGTCAGGGTTCAAGACAAAGGCAGCACGGCTTCCCCCCGCAGCCCAGGTTGCAGTCTCGGCCCTTGGCAGACAGGCGCTGCATGCCTATCTTCTGGTCATCAAGCATCCCGCGTGTGACAAGATTCTGGAGTTCCGGTCGGAACTGCCGGATGAATTGTTGCGTTTACGCTATAGCCTCAGCGCTTCATGCACGCCGGCCGATTCGGGAGAACGCTCGGGCGGTCAAGGGGTTAGGCGAACGCAACCGGGGTCACGCTGACGTGACACCGAGTTAACTTCCATACGACCCGCTTGGTCCTGTAATGTTGCGATTGCGACTGATGCTTCGCGGTCGCAGCAAGGACGGAGCGCCGTCGGCTCGGGGAGCGGCGGTGCTTGAGCCCGCCGGATCGCCGGGGGCACACCTTTAGGAGGGCGCTACATGGCCCAAACCGCGGCATTGCCGATTCTGACGGCGGAATCCGGGCTCACCCGCTATCTGGAAGAAATCCGCCGGTTCCCCATGCTGGAGCCGCAGGAAGAATACATGCTGGCCAAACGCTGGCGCGAGCATGGGGACCGCACCGCCGCCCATAAGCTCGTCACCAGCCATCTGCGGCTCGTGGCCAAGATCGCGATGGGCTATCGCGGCTACGGGCTACCTATCTCCGAGGTCATCTCGGAAGGCAACGTCGGTCTGATGCAGGCGGTCAAGCGATTCGAGCCGGAGAAGGGATTTCGGCTCGCCACCTATGCGATGTGGTGGATCAAGGCGGCGATCCAGGAATACATCCTGCGCTCGTGGTCGCTGGTGAAGATGGGCACCACCGCCAACCAGAAGAAGCTCTTCTTCAACCTGCGCAAGGCCAAGAGCCGCATCTCGGCACTCGAAGAAGGCGACCTGCACCCCGACCAGGTGAAGCTGATCGCCAAGCGCCTCGGCGTCACCGAGCAGGACGTGGTCGAGATGAATCGGCGTCTCGGTGGCGACGTCTCGCTCAACGCTCAGATCCGCGAGGACGGCGATTCCGGCGAGTGGCAGGACTGGCTCGTCGACGAGGGTTCGGACCAGGAATCGCGGCTCGCCGAGAGCGAGGAATCCAACAACCGGCGGAAGGCGCTGGGCGACGCACTGGGCGTGCTCAACGATCGCGAACGGCGCATCTTCGAGGCGCGCCGGCTCGCCGACGAGCCGATCACGCTCGAGGATCTTGCCGCCGAGTTCGGCGTCTCGCGCGAGCGCGTCCGTCAGATCGAGGTGCGCGCCTTCGAGAAGGTCCAGCGTGCGGTAAAAAGCCGCGTCGCGGCAATGGAGGCGGCTCCCGCCGCCGAGCCGCTCACCGCCCATTGACCTTTCACTGCTTCCACACCCTGAACGCCTCGGCGAAAACCTGCTCGCCGGGGGTGCCCTTCTCGACCGCCAGAATGGCGCGCCGGTTGTTGTCGTAGACGACCGGGATGTCGAACCAGCTGCGCTCCTTGAGCATCTGCAGATTGTATTCCTTGTCGGTCTCGCTGTTCGACAGACCGATCAGGAAATACCCGCTGGTTACCTTGACCGCGAGCCCGCGCAGCGGGGCGCCCTTGGTCGTCTCCGCGGGCTTCATCAATATTCCCGGGACATTCGTGATGCCGCCGGCGGGGAAGTCGGGCGGCAACTTGAAGATGATCTCGACCGTGTGGCTCGCCGGCAGGCTCTTGTCGGTGTTGCGGCGGAGCGACCAGGTCATGGCTAGCTTGCGCTCCGGCACCTCGACATCGGCGCGAATGGCGAGCTCTGGGGACTGGCCCGGCCCGGGAGTCACCGTCTCGGTGTGCCAGATCGCCGAGCCCACGAAACGCTTGCCGTTAGGATCGGCAGGATCCTCCTCGTAGAGCACGACCTTCTGCGCCACGGCGGCGAGCTGCGCAGGGGCCGTAGCTCCCGCAGCCGCGGGCGTCTGCTGGCCACCCGGCTCGACCCGTTCCTGGATCTTCTTTGTCGCCGGCTGGCTCGGGGCCTCCCGCGCGACCTGGGATGCTGGCGGGCGCCATGCGTGATATGCCGCGATCAGATTCGATTTCTGCCAGAACAGCAAGCCGCCAAGGACCGCGACGGTGGCGGCGGCAATGATTCCCTTGATTAGACCGGCATAGGAGCGCGGCGGCCGCACCCGCTCACCGGGATGGGCATATTCATCCTCTCCCCGGACAGGCGGTGGCTGTGCCCGCCGGGCCTTCGCCGGCGGCGGCCGCGTGTCGTCGAGCGCGACGGAGGATTCCAGCAGCGGTTCCGAGAGCTCGTCGTGCGGGGATGTATCGCGCTGCTCGAGCATTCGCTCCTGCGATGTCTGCTCGAACATCCGCGGCTCGGCACGCTCCTGGGCCCGGTCATAGCCGCGCGGCGGCCGATCGAGATCAAGGGAGCTCGGTGCGGCGGGCGCCGCGGCATAGGCCTCGCGTCCCGCCTTCTCCGCCCGGGCCGAGCCGGCACCGAACTCGTCGGCCTCGGAAACTGCGTTCCGGAAATCCCTGAGGCTGACGTCCCCTACGGGACGGCGCTCGGCCGCCGGCCGGCGCAGGGGATGGCGCGGCGGCGGGGGCGGCGGCTCTGGCGCTCTCTGCTCGGAAAAGGCGTCTACCTGGCGCGCGTCCTCGGGCTCAGCCGAGATCGGCGGCGGCACCGGCCGCAGGCGACGGGGAAATTCCGGCCGGCCCTCGGCCGGCGGGTTGACGTAACGGCGGGGTGGTTGCTGGTCGGGCTCTGCGACCCGTTTGCGCGCCTCGCTGGAGCGACTCCTGAGCGGAATGGGCTCCTCGCGCGGGCGGGGCTCGGGGGGCCGAGGCTTCGGCACCGCCGATTGCCGCTGCTCGACGAACTGGCGGGCCGCTTCCGCCTCAACCTTGCGGATCGACTCCTCGAGCGCGAGCCGCTCCCGCGTGATGTCGGACTCGCTCAGCGCAGGGGTGACCCCGCGCAGCTGGGCGAGCAGCGCCGCCCGCGCGCGCTCGTAGAGCGTGCGTCGATTCTCGCCGTTGTTCCTCTCCAGGCCGGCCACGGCGCGGGATATGAGCGGGTAATAATCGGCCATCGCGAATTGAGCTTGCCGGTTTCGCTCCCGGAAATGCTTCCGACTGCCCGTGCCTTCCGGTTCGACGGCGCAAGCAGGCAAGAAGCGGGTTACAGAGGCGGTTCGAACGGATTATGCATCAGGATCGTGTCTTCGCGCTCGGGGCTCGTCGACAGGAGGGCCACCGGACAGCCCACCAACTCCTCCACACGCCGGATATACTTGATCGCGGGTGCCGGCAACTGGGCCCACGAGCGCGCCCGTGCGGTTTCCGCCTGCCAGCCTTCGACCGTTTCATACATCGGCTCGACCGCGGCCTGGGCATGCTCGCCGGCGGGAAGATAGTCGATCTCCCTTCCGTCGAGGCGGTAGCCCACACAAACCTTCAGCTCGGTCATCCCGTCCAGCACGTCGAGCTTGGTCATTGCCAATCCCGTGATTCCGCTGGTTCGGACGGTCTGGCGAACCAGCACGGCATCGAACCAGCCGCACCGGCGCGGCCGCCCGGTCACCGTTCCGAATTCGCGCCCGCGCTCCCCGATCACCCGCCCGATCTCGTTCTTCTGCTCGGTCGGAAATGGCCCCTCGCCCACTCTCGTCGTATATGCCTTGCAGATGCCGAGCACGTAGCCGATGGACGCAGGTCCGAGACCCGACCCCGTCGCCGCCTGCGCCGCCACCGTGTTCGAGGAGGTGACAAACGGATAGGTGCCGTGGTCGATGTCCAGAAGTGCGCCTTGGGCGCCCTCGAAAAGAATACGCCTCCCCTCGCGGCGGTTGCGATCCAGCAGTGACCAGACCGAGTCCATGAAGGGCAAGACCCGGGGAGCCACGCGCTCGAGCTCTTGCTGCACGCCCTCGCGTTCGATCCCGGGAAGCCCGAGCCCGCGCCGCAGCGCGTTGTGGTGCGCCAGCAGACGCTCGATCTTGCGTTCGAGCCCCAGCGGATCAGCGAGGTCCATCACCCGAATGGCGCGCCGGCCGACCTTGTCCTCGTAAGCAGGACCGATGCCGCGCCGCGTCGTGCCCACACGGGTGAGCACATTCGTCGATTCACGAATCGCATCGAGCTCCTTGTGGAGCGGCAGGATCAGCGTGGCGTTCTCGGCGATGCGCAGGCTCTGCGGCGTCACCTCGACCCCCTGTCCCTTGAGGCGATCAATCTCCTCGAGCAACGCATGCGGGTCGATGACCACTCCATTGCCGATCACCGACAGCTTTCCCGGTCGCACCACGCCCGATGGCAGCAGCGACAGCTTATAGGTGACCCCATCGATGACCAGTGTGTGTCCTGCATTGTGCCCACCCTGGAAGCGGACCACGATGTCGGCCTGCTCCGACAGCCAATCGACAATCTTGCCCTTTCCCTCGTCCCCCCATTGGGAACCGACCACCACCACGTTGGCCATCAAGCGCCTTTCTTGCGCGGCCCAGCCGGCTTGCCTGGCCGGGCCACGATCCCCCGGTGCTCAGCAAGCACGATCGGTTTCGACGCCGCGCCCTCGCTGAGGCAGTCCCGGCGGCAGCCGGCCCTGCAAACCACGCGCTCGACCAACGTCAGCTAGGCAATGCGGCGCCTGCGACGATCTTCTGCCGCGGACCCAAACGCCTGATTTTTCGGGTCTTCTGAACCCCTTGCTCGCGTGCCCCTACTTAACCAAGCCCAACGATTCCGCTCTCCGCAAGGCAATCTCGCGGCAACATCGCGGCGGCGCAACCGCCGCGTCCGAGTTTCCAGCGTGTTCCAGCCGGGGTTTTGGCGATCGCGCCTGTTGACCCGTGAAAGAGAGAGCTCTCGGAGAGGCAACGAGAGGTCACCGGACTCGGATGCGACGCAGCACGGCAACAATCTCGGCGCGATTGCACGGGGCGGCACCCATGGCGATGGCCCGGAGACGCTCATACCCGGTCAAGTCGTAGTGCGGCGCTGTGACCTTGGGAGGACATTGAAAGGAGGCGCGCTTTATTCCGAGCAGAATGGCAAAACGATGCAGCTCGTCCTCATCGTCAGCCAGCAGATGACACCATTTGATCCCACGCCAATGCCAGATCGCCTCGTCCACATACACCGGCATGGCGCGAGCTTCAGAATTTGAGCTGTCGCGCCTGCTGCACCTGCGGCAGCGCCCGCACGGCAGCCAACACCGCGGGCGGCAGCTCGCCGTCGATCTCAATGAGGGCTACGGCGTTGCCACCGGGCGCATCGCGGCCAACATGGAATGTGGCGATGTTGATGCCAGCCTCGCCGAGCACCGAGGAGAAGCGTCCGATGAAGCCCGGCTTATCGAGATTCGTGATGTAGATCATCGAGTGCCCGAACTCGGCATCCATGCGGATGCCCTTGATATTGACGATCCGTGGCCGGCCGTCGGCGAAAACCGTGCCGGAGACGTGCCGGATTTGTCGCTCGGTGGTCACGCCGACGGTGATCAGGCTCTCATAGTCGCAATGACCCCCGCGCGTCGTCTCCTCGATCACGATGCCGCGCTCCGCGGCGACCACCGGCGCGGATACCACGTTGATCTCCTGCAGCATCGGCCGCAGCAGCCCGGCCATGGCGGCGGAGGTGAGTGCCTTCGTGTTCATGCCGGCGACCGCGCCCTCGTAGGAGAGCTGCACCCGCTTGATCCCGCTCTCGGTCAGCTGTCCGGCGAAAGAGCCGAGCTTCTCTGCAAGCGCAATGAAAGGCCGCAGGCGCGGCGCCTCCTCGGCGGTGATCGAAGGGAAGTTCACGGCATTCGAGATTGCTCCCCGCAGCAGGTAATCGGACATCTGCTCCGCGATCTGCAGTGCCACGTTCTCCTGCGCTTCAGTCGTGGCCGCACCCAAATGCGGCGTGCATACCACGTTGGGATGACCGAACAGCGGGTTGCTGGTTGCAGGCTCCTCGGTGAAAACATCGAACGCAGCGCCGGCGACATGACCGGCATCGAGCGCGGCGCGCAGCGCCTTCTCGTCGACCAGTCCACCGCGTGCGCAATTGATGATCCGCACGCCTTTCTTCATTGTCGATAGCGCCTTGCCATCGACGATGTTCCTGGTCTTCTCGGTGAGCGGGGTGTGCAGGGTGATGAAGTCGGCGCGGTGGAAGAGCTCCTCGAGCTCCACCTTGTCTACCCCGAGATCCTTCGCCCGCTCGGGTGCGAGAAACGGGTCATAGGCGATCACCTTCATGCGCAGCCCTTGCGCGCGATCCACGACGATCGATCCGACATTGCCGCAGCCGATCACGCCGAGCGTCTTGCTGGTGATCTCGACTCCCATGAATCGATTCTTCTCCCATTTGCCGGCCTGCGTGGACGCGTCGGCCTGCGGAATCTGTCGCGCGAGCGCGAGCAAGAGAGTTATCGCGTGCTCGGCTGTGGTGATCGAGTTGCCGAAAGGAGTGTTCATCACGATCACCCCCTTCGCGGTGGCGGCCGCGATGTCGACATTATCCACCCCGATGCCGGCGCGGCCGATCACCTTCAGCGCTTTCGCCCGGTCCAGGATTTTGGATGTGACCTTGGTGGCCGAGCGGATGGCAAGTCCGTCGAAGCTGCCGATCGCTTCGGCGAGCCTATCCTTGTCTCCTCCCAGCTTGGGCTGAAAATCGACCTGCACGCCGCGGTCCTTGAAAATCTGCACGGCGGCAGGGGAGAGCGCGTCGGAGATCAGCACCTTGGGAACCATGAAGCTCGAGCCTCCTGCTGATGGTCCGCCACCACGGACGAATTGAGAAGAGGGATGCTGGCGAGCAGATCGCAAAGCGCGCGGCGGCTTGATCGGGGATGGCGGAGCCCCCGTCTTGTCGACTGCAGCCGGGCTCAAGCGGTCACGCAGCCCTTGCGAGCGCGTCCTTGCTTTGGGCAAAGGCCCAGTCCAGCCAAAGCGTCAGTGCCTCGAGGTCGGCGCGCTCGACAGTCGAGCCGCACCAGATTCGCAACCCGGCCGGCGCATCGCGATAAGCGTCGATGTCATAGGCAATCCCGTCCCGCGCTAGTGCGGCGGCCAAACCCTTCACGAAACGGGCTTGCCCCTCGGGCGTGAGGCTGCCTACGGCCGGGTCGACCACCTTCAGGCACACCGAAGTGTTGGAGCGAGTAGCCGGCTTCCGGGCGAGAAAATCGATCCAGGGGGTGGCTGCGACCCAATCCGCGATCACCTTGGCATTGCCGTCGGCACGCGCCATCAGCGCGCTGACGCCGCCGATCGACTTCGCCCACTGCAGCGTGTCGAGATAATCCTCGACGCAGAGCATCGAGGGTGTGTTGATGGTCTCGCCCTCGAAAATGCCCTGGTTGATCTTGCCGCCCCTGGTCAAACGGAAGATTTTCGGCAGCGGCCACCGCGGCACGTAGCTTTCCAGCCGTTCGACCGCGCGCGGCGACACGACCAGCATGCCGTGTGCGGCTTCGCCTCCAAGCGCCTTCTGCCAGGAGAAGGTGACGACGTCGAGCTTGTCCCAGTCAAGCGCCTGGGCAAAGCAGGCGGAAGTCGCATCACAGATCGTGAGGCCCACGCGATCGGCTGCGATCCAGTCGCCGTTCGGCACCCGGACCCCGGAAGTGGTGCCGTTCCACGTGAACACCACGTCCGACGAAAAGTCGACCTGGGCTAGATCGGGCAGCTCTCCATAGGGAGCCTTGAGCACCGTTACATGCTCGAGCTTGAGCTCCTTGATCACGTCGGCCACCCAGCCCTCGCCGAAGGATTCCCACGCCAGCATGGTGACCGGGCGCGCGCCGAGGAGCGACCAGAGCGCCATCTCCACCGCGCCTGTGTCCGAGGCAGGCACGATCGCAATACGGTGCTCGACCGGGACCTCCAGCACGTCGCGCGTCAAGTCAATCGCGCGCTTGAGCTTCGCCTTGCCGATCTTCGATCTATGGGAGCGTCCGAGAACAGCGTCGGTGAGCGCCGAGAGGCTCCAGCCGGGGCGCTTGGCGCACGGGCCGGACGAGAAGTGCGGGACCGCCGGACGCACCGCAGGCACTGGAATTGCCATGCTCTATCCTTCCAGATAGTCGCCCCTCGGTGGGGAGGGGTGTCCCGCCGCCGGACATAAGGAAGGAGCCATTCCGCGTCAAGCACGCAGCCGGATGATGGGACCGGCCGGCCGGGGCCGAGAGCGCAAGCGAGGCGAGATCGTCGGAAACGGAGCAGCCTCCAAGCGCGCTCGAACGCTCCGCCTCACCAGAACTTGAAGCCGAGCCCGACCCGGGCAGTATTCACGGCCGTCTTGATGCCCCAGATCGGCGCAAATCCGACGTACTCGTATTCGCCGCGCACGAACACGTTCGGCATCAGCATCATCTCCAATCCGCCGCCGATGGCCCAGCCGTAAATGAATGCGCCGGACCTGCTATCGGTCTCGGTGAAGATAAAGGGCACGCAGGGCGGAGTTGCGAGCGGATCGCAGGAATTGGGATTGGGCGGCGGGGTCGGGTTTTGCAAACCCGACACGGTTGCCGAGCGCGCGACGTCGGCGCGTCCGGCGGCCACCCCGATCATGGCATAGGGAAGAAAATTGCCGTACTCGAAGCCGGCCCGCGCCCGCAGCGTCGCCATGTCGGTGATGTGAATCGAGGCGCTGCCGGTCAGCGTGACATCATAGGTGTTGCCCCCCGCAGCGGTCCTGATCGAGATCGGCGTCGTCGGTGCATCCTTGAAGAAGTTGGTGCGGCTGAAGTTGAATTCCAGACCCATGATCACCCCTTCCCAGCCGATATTGTAGCCGAAGAACCCGCCGTAGCTTTGGCTCCGGGTGTCGCCCTTTCCGAGCACGTCCCAAGTGGATACATGCGCCACCCTTTCCAGCGCCAGCTGGCGGAGCTCATGCGCCACCAGGTCCTGTGTCGTCGTATCGAAGTTGTGACTGGCAATCCCATAGCCTGCCTGGCCGCCGAAATAGAACCCGTCCCAGCGCCAGCTGACGACCGGAGCGGCAGGCACAAAGGTATCCGAGCCTCCGCGCAGGGTCGGAAGCTCGAGCTCAGCGCCGAATGCGGCGCAAGCCGAGGCGATCAGGCCAGTGGCAACGAGCAGGTAACGCATGGCGGGCGGCCTCTTTTGCTAGGCGATCCAGTATGCCGCCAATCATGATTGATTAACCTTAATGAGCCGTTAGCCGCCTGCTGCGCCTGAAATGAAAACGGCGCGGAAATCCGCGCCGTCGCTTCTCGATGAAAGACGAGTCAGCCTTTGCGGAACATGGGCGGCGCGTAGATCGGCTCCGGCTGCAGCATCCAGCGCATGCTCAACATGATGTCGTGCGACTGCAGATTGTTGAAGGTGACCGGCGCCAGTGGATTGCCGCTGAACACCGTCGGATCGAGATTGACCAGCAACCCGGTCCGGGCATTCCCGAGGTTCAGATAGCGGTAGGCCAATTCCACCACGAGGCCGGGCGTCACCTTGTAGGCGCCGCCCGCAGTCAATGACCAGGCAAAATTGGTCTGCGTCCCGCTGTCGGCCCAGCCGCCGCCGGCGGTGATGACGTTCACGTCGCGGAAATGCTCGATCCGGTTGTATGCCACCCCCGCGCCGGCACCGATGAACGGGGTGATGCACCACCAGGTCCCCAGATCGAGATAGCCATTGACGAGGGCCACCAGCTCCGACTTGCTGGCGGTATATTGATTGGTGTTGAAGTTGCCGCCGTTGAAGTACGGATTGAAGAATCGATCCAGCGCGTGGAAACCGGCGGCACCTCGATATTCCACGGTTGCGTCGAATCGCAGCCAGCCGCTCCATTGATAGCCGATCCCGCCGCCGCCGAATGGGGCGCTGTCAAATCCCCCCTGGTCGAGAAAGGTGAACTGCTGAGCGCGGGCAAAATCCGGATGTGAAATATCGGACAGGAACTGATTGCTCATGCCGATGAAGCCGCGCAGGTACCAGCCGCCGGCTGCGGCCGCGACCGGCACCGGCGGCGGCAAAAGAGGCAGATCGGCCGCAACAGCCGTCGTGGTCAGCAACGCGGCTGCACTCGCGATGCCCAACATTGTAGCACCAACTGCACCAATCATGGCCTCGTCCTTTCGTCCGGCTGGGGCACCACGACCCTGCAGGGATGAACCAACGGAGCCGAAGATGGCAGCAAACCCTTAAGCAGGACTTAACCTTACTTTTTAACCCTTGGATTGGCCTCGCCGTCGCGCTCGAAAGATGTTGCACGAGCCTGCGCTTCGGCGGACAGCTCGCCGGCCGCACAGCCAGGGCGGGCCGAATGGCTGCCCGCGCGATCGGAAGCGCGGGAAGGGCCGAGGATCAGTCGCCCTCGACCTCGCCGATGTGGTGCTGAGCGTAGAGCTCCAGCCCGAGCTTGGCGACGAGATCTAGCTGGGTTTCGAGGTAGTCGATGTGCTCTTCCTCGTCGTGCATCAGCTTCTCGAAGAGATCGCGGGTGACATAGTCCTTCACCGCATGGCAATGCGTGGCCGCTTCCTGATAAAGGGCGCGAGCCGACATCTCCGCGGCGAGATCGCAATCGAGCACCTCTCTCACGTTCTGACCGATGTGCAGCGGGTCGATGACCTGCATGTTGGGAAAACCGTCCAGAAAGATGATCCGCTGCACGATCTTATCCGCGTGCTGCATCTCCTCGATCGATTCCTTGCGCCACTTCCCGGCGAGTGCGCGGTAGCCCCAATTCTCGAGAAGTCGATAATGCAGCCAATATTGGTTGATCGCAGCGAGCTCGTGCCGCAGGCCGCGATTGAGATATTCGATGACCCGCACGTCTCCTTGCATGTTCTACTTGCCTCCTTGAGCCCGACTCCACGCCAAGATCGCAGCAGCTCCATTGGCATACGGAAGATGCGGGATGCCGGCTGCGACTATAGGTCATATCGAGCTACGATGGACGCGGGTTCCCCCGCCCCATCAGACGCGGCTCCTAGCCGGCCAGGCCGATTTCCCCCGGCGTTGCCCAGACCGGCTCTGCCTCATCCATGATCCGGCGGATTGTTTGGGCGCAGCGGCCGCACCGGACGCTGCAGCCCAGGCAGCCGTAGACTTGACCGGTGGTGCGCGGCGCCTGCTCGGCAGCCAAAGCCGTGCGCACGTCATGGTCGCTCAACACGTTGCAGGAGCAGACAATCATCGGGCCAAGACGGGTCCTTGGGAGGCTTTGGTTCGTTTTGCAACTATTAACCGGCCTGAGCTGGGAAGGAAACCGGCAAGTCCCGACCTTACAGTAATTCCAAAGTGGCCCGGGAGCTCGCGATCCTTGCTACCCAGCCGCGGTGAGCGCGTCGACGATACCGTCGACCACCTCCTCTACCAGGCCCTTGTCCTCTCCCTCGCCCATGACGCGGATGACCGGCTCGGTGCCTGAGGGACGCACGATGACCCGGCCGTGGCCGTTGAGCCGGGCCTCGGCATTCTTGATCGCAGAGTGCACCAGAGCGTCGTCGAGCGGCTTGCCGCTCTTGTAGCGCACGTTTTTCAAGATCTGGGGCAGCGGATCGAAGCGATGGCAGACCTTCGAGACCGGCAGCTCCTGACGCTTCACCACGGCGAGCACTTGCAGGGCAGCGAGCAGACCGTCCCCGGTCGTCGTGTAGTCGGAAAGGATGATGTGGCCCGACGGCTCGCCGCCGACATTGAATCCGTGGCTGCGCATGTGATCCAGGACATAGCGGTCGCCCACGGCCGTGCGCTCCAGCGCAATTCCCAGTCCGGCGAGATAGCGCTCAAGCCCGAGGTTGGACATCACGGTAGCGACGATGCCGGGCCGGGCAAGCCGGCCGTCGGCCTGCCAGCTTTCGGCAATGACTGCGAGCAGCTGGTCGCCGTCGATGGCATGACCGCGCTCGTCGACGATCAGCACGCGGTCGGCGTCGCCATCGAGCGCAATCCCGATGTCGGCACGCATCTCCTTGACCTTCTGACAGAGGGCGGCAGGCTCGGTCGACCCGCATTCGCGGTTTATGTTGAACCCGTCGGGCTCGACCCCCATGGAGATGACCTCGGCGTCGAGCTCGCGCAGCGCGTCCGGCGCCACCCGATAGCCGGCGCCGTTTGCGCAGTCGACCACCACGCGCACTCCATCAAGCGAAAGATTTCTTGGCAGTGTGCGCTTGGCAAACTCGATGTAGCGGTCTTGCACACCGTCGATGCGCTTGACACGGCCGAGGTCGGCGCTTTTGGCCAGCTTCTTGACCAGATCCGAATCGAGCAACGTCTCGATCTGCTGCTCGACCTCGTCGGATAATTTGAAGCCGTCGGGACCGAACAGCTTGATTCCGTTGTCATCGAAGGGGTTGTGCGAGGCCGAGATCATGACGCCGAGGTCGGCACGCATGGAGCGCGTCAGCATTCCGACCGCCGGGGTGGGGATGGGACCGGTCAGCAACACATCCATCCCGACGGATGCAAAACCGGCAACCAAGGCGGTCTCGATCATGTAGCCGGACAGCCTCGTATCCTTGCCGATGAGCGCCCGATGCCGGTGCTCGCCGCGGCGGAAGGTCAGGCCGGCGGCTTGGCCGACCTTCAGCGCCAATTCCGGCGTTATCACCCCGTTGGCTCGTCCACGGATTCCGTCGGTGCCGAAATACTTGCGAGGCATGAAGGCCTGACCCGGTTAGACCGGGAAAATGATAAGCCAATCCATACACAAAATCTGCAAAAACCGGGGGTCAGGCAACGCATTGTTGCCGAGTCGCGGGGCAAGCGATCGGTCGCTGCCATCGTGGACCGCTCGGAGCCGGGCACTAACCGCCCGAGCAGCTTCTCGCGGCGCTGCCCTACTTCTTGCTTCTATGCTTCCTGAGAGGAGCAGCAGGCTGGGTGACGTTGACTGGATCGGAGGCGGGGAAACTGTCTTCAAGCCCAGTCTCAAGCTCTTTTTCCAGCTTGCGCCTGCGCCTCTCATCGCGTTCGCGCTCTTTCTCCGCGTCCTGCGCATTTTGCGTAAGGCTCTGGTTCGGGATGGCCACGGTGGTTCTCCTTCCTGGGCCCCCAAGGCACAACGTTCGGCGCCAACCGGCGTTCCGCACGGCATATTCTTCGGGCCGCCTCCGGGGGCAGCGACGAGATGCCCTCTCGTGCTACAGAGAGCAGGAATGTCGCTCCGACATATGACGTGCATCGAAGACCTGCGGCAGGCGGCGCGCCGGCGGGTCCCGCGGGCTTTTTTCGATTACGCCGAAGCCGGCTCCTACGCGCAGGAGACCTTGCGCGCAAACCGCGCCGATCTCGAGCGTATCAGGCTGCGCCAGCGAGTGCTTGTCGACGTCTCGCGGCGTGATCTGTCCACCACGATCATCGGCGAGCAGGCGAGGCTCCCGCTGATCCTGGCGCCGATCGGGCTCTGCGGGATGCAGCGCGGGGACGGGGAGATTCTGGCGTGTCGGGCTGCTCAGTCGGCGGGGATCCCGTTCACGCTTTCGACCATGTCGATCTGCTCGATCGAGGACGTGGCCAAGGCCACCGACAGGCCGTTCTGGTTCCAGCTCTACGTCATGCGGGATCGCGGCTTCATCAAGGCGTTGATCGAGCGCGCCGCCGCAGCAAGATGCAGCGCGCTCGTGCTCACGGTCGACCTGCAGGTGCTCGGACAGCGGCACTGCGACATTCGCAACGGCATGACGGTGCCGCCCGAGATCAGGATCGGCAACCTCGTCGATATTGCCCTGAAACCAACCTGGGCGCTCTCGATTCTGCGCGGCAGGCGCAAGACCTTCGGCAATCTCGCCGGCCATGCCCGCGGGATGGAGAACGTCAAATCGCTGGCGCAATGGACCAACAGCCAATTCGACCCGGCGCTGAGCTGGAAAGACGTGGAGTGGGTGAGAAGCCTGTGGCCGGGCAAGCTCATCCTCAAGGGCATTCTCGACGTCGAGGACGCCAGGACCGCGGCCAAGACCGGGGCTGCAGCGCTGATCGTCTCCAATCATGGCGGGCGACAGCTCGATGGGGCGCCTTCGTCGATCTCGGCGCTGCCGCGGATCGCTGAGACCGTGGGCGGCGACATAGAGGTGCTGTTCGATGGCGGCATCCGATCGGGGCAGGACCTGGTGCGAGCCCTGGCGCTGGGTGCCCGCGCCTGCATGATCGGCCGCTCGTATATCTATGGCCTTGGAGCCTATGGTCAGGCGGGCGTCACCAAGGCGATCGAGCTCATCGGCAAAGAGCTTGATGTCACCATGGCGCTTACCGGGACGCGCCGGATCGAGGAGATCGATCGGAAGGTGATCGCCGAGAGCTGATCGTCGTCGGGAGGATGGTCGCGCTGCTCGCCCCGTCAGGGCTTTGCCCCCTCTCTTTGCTGTCCTGTTATTCTCGCGTGATTGCTGAAAATATTAGCATTATCAATGATTTGTAATTCGTATTGACGGCGGCACAGGGTTCGGGAATCATTCGAACAAAACATGAACATACCGCTGAGTACCCTTCATGGCCGCAGCCCCGCTTCCCAATCTTCCTCGCTGTGTCAACCAGCCGACAGCGGTAACCGAAAAGCTGCGCCGAGCCCTCGACGCGACCTCCTTTCTTTCCCCTGAACCCCCTCGCGCCTTGTTTGCGCCTCGCATCCCCTCCTCGACCCGAACTGAGATCGACTCAGGAGCATGGCGTGCCGCCGGGACCGTGCTGAGCCTCGGACTTCCGATAATCGACGAGGCTCTGGGAGGCGGGCTCAGCCGAGGCGCCTTGCATGAGATCGCCGCCCTGCGTGAAACGGCTGCCGTAGCCGCCACCGCCTTCGCGCTGGCATTGACACATCCCCGACGAACCGTCGCCTGGATCGCCGAAGACCTCTCGCTGGCCGAGAACGGCGTCCCGTATGGTCCCGGGCTCGATGAGGCGGGAATAGCTCCCGAGCGGCTGATCCGCGTTACCGCCTCGCGCACCCGCGATTGCCTCTGGGCAATGGAGGAAGCGCTGCGCTGTCCAGCCATCGATGTGGTGATCGGAGAGCTGCGCGCCCACAGCATCGATCAAGTAGCGACGCGACGGCTTTCGCTCGCGGCGGACACGGGCAACACGCTCGGGCTGCTGCTGCGCAGCATTGCGGACGATGCACCCTCCGCCGCCGCCACCCGCTGGATTATCGCCCCTTCCGCTCGCCGTTCATTCCCGCCGGGAAATGAGCGATGGAGGATTGGGCCGCCGCGCTTGGCCGTGCGCCTCGTGCGCAATCGTCGGGGTCATCTCGGAGCCTGGATCCTGGAGTGGAACAGTGTTGAGCAGCGGTTCGAGCTCGCAACGAATTCTGAGCCTGTGGCTCGACCGGCTTTCGACCGACCGCATCGCGCAGCCGTCGCGTGAAACGCCTTCGCCTTTTCGCACATGCGGGGAGGCGCAAGCGCCCCGAGGGAAAGGGGAGCCGCTCGTCGTCTTCGGCAGGCGCGGCAACCTCGATCTGGTCGTGGCGGTCAATGCCGCAGCAGAACGCCTCGGCCTGCACCCGGGGCTTGCGCTGGCGCAGGCCCGCGCCATGCATCCCGCCCTCGCCGCCATGCCGGAGGATCGGGCTGCCGACTCCCGCCTCCTCCACGCCATCACCGAGTGGTGCCAACGTTATACGCCGCTGGTCGCCCCCGATCCGCCCGACGGCATTCTGCTCGACATCACCGGCTGCGCTCATCTTTTCGGCGGTGAGCAAAAGCTTTGCAGCGACCTCGCCATGCGGATCATCGGCTTCGGATTGTCGGCGCACGCCGCCGTCGCCGGCAGCATCGGCACGGCCTCCACGGCGGTGCGTTTCTCCGATGAAATGATCGTCACCGCCGGTGATGAGCGCGAGCTGCTCGCGCCACTGCCGGTCGCGGCACTGCGGCTCCCGGAAGATGTGGCGGCCGCACTGGAAAGGGTCGGATTGAGGCGGATCGGCGACATTCTCGATCTCCCGCGAGCGCCACTCGCCGCCCGCTTCGGCGCCGATCTCCTGCGCAGGCTTGATCGCGCGCTCGGCCGCGAGCACGAGCCGCTGTCGCCGCTCCTGCCGGTCCCACCCTATATCGCCGAGCGCAATTTTCACGAGCCGATCGCCCGCGAGGAGGATGTCCTCGCGACCATCGAGCAGCTGGCGGCACAGCTCAAATCAGCCCTGTCAGCGCGCGGCGAGGGAGCGCGCCGTCTCGAGCTTTCGCTCTTTCGCACCGACGGTCGGGTCAAGCGAATCGCGGTTGGAACCTCCCGCCCGATCCGCGATCCGCAGGCGATCCGCGCGCTCTTCCTCGAGCGGTTGGCCGCGCTCGGCGACGAGATCGATCCCGGCTTCGGCTTCGATCTGGCGCGGCTTTCGGTGCTCGTCGTCGAGCCGTGCCCGGATGAGCAGATCGGGCTTGAGCGGGGCGAAGACCAACGCGAGCTCGACCGCCTGGTCGACTGCCTGAGCGCGCGGCTCGGACGCCGACGGGTGTCCCGGCTTGCTGCACTGGACAGTCACATCCCCGAGCTCGCCGCCGCGATTGTTCCGGCGCAAGCCTCTGCGCGTGTCGAGCTCGGCTGGGAAGCGTTCCGCCGTTTCCGCAACGAGGTGTCCATAAGCCCGCGACCGCTGCGCTTGCTCGTCAAGCCCGAGCCGATCGATGATGTCCTTGCCATCGTGCCGGATGGTCCGCCGGTTCGCTTCCGCTGGCGGCGGGCGCTGCATGAAGTGGTCGCCGCTGAAGGTCCCGAGCGCATCGAGCCGGCATGGTGGAACGACGAAGCCAGTGCGGCACGCGACTATTTTCGCGTCGAGGACGCCACCGGCCTGCGTTTCTGGGTGTTTCGCGCCGGCCTTTACCGCGAGACCGCGCAGCCGCGCTGGTTCCTGCACGGGATGTATGCGTGAGTCGCGAGCCGATGGGCAGGTATCTCGAATTCGCCGTCGCCTCGAACTTCTCGTTCCTGCGCGGGGCCTCGCACCCCGAGGAGCTGATGCTGCAGGCGGCGCATATCGGGCTTGCCGGGATCGGCCTCTGCGACCGCAATTCGGTCGCCGGGGTGGTGCGCGCCCATCTGATCAAGCGAGAAGAGCAGCTGGCCCTCGCCTATCACCCCGGCGCGCGGCTCGTATTCGCTGACGGCACGCCCGACATCCTGGCCTATCCGCGCGATCGGGCGGGCTGGGGCAGGCTCTGTCGCCTGCTCTCACGTGGCAACCTGCGGGCGGACAAGGGGGAGTGCATCCTCCATCTCGCCGACTTGCTCGAGCTCATCGACGGGCTCGAGCTCATCGTGATGGAAAGATCGACGTGGGAAGCTCCCACGCTGCCATTGCTGCGAAAGCCCGCTCACCGCCTCGACCATTCCGAGGTGAGCCACAAGCGACCCCGGCTGGTCGCCAGCGAGACAAGAGCGGCGAGCACGACCTGCCTGCTTGCGCTGCTGCGCGAGGCTGCCCCCGAGCGGGTGCGGCTCGCCGCCGCCATGCTCTATCGCGGCAATGACCGGCGGCGGCTCGCGCAGCGTGCCGGGCTTGCTCGCGCCGCCGGTGTACCGCTCATCGCCGTCAACGACGTTCTCTATCATCATTCCGAGCGGCGGGAGCTGCAGGACGTGCTGACCTGCATCCGCGAGCATTTGACGATCGACAATGCCGGGAGGCGGCTTGCCGCCAATGCCGAACGGTTTCTCAAGCCTCCTGCCGAGATGGCGCGCCTGTTTCGGGATGCTCCGGAGGCGATCGGGGAGACGCTGCGGCTCGATGCGGCGCTGACCTTCTCGCTCGATGAGCTCGCCTACGAGTATCCCGACGAGCTGCGCGAAGGTTTTGCCACGGCCCAGGACGCGCTCGTGCACTTCGCCTGGGAAGGCGCCGCGAAGCGCTACCCGCAGGGCATCCCGGAGCACGTGCGCGCAATCCTCGGCCACGAGCTCGCGCTCATCGCCGAGCTCAAATATGCGCCCTACTTCCTCACCGTCCACGACATCGTCCGCTATGCCCGCAGCCGGAAAATTCTCTGCCAGGGCCGCGGCTCGGCGGCGAATTCCGCCGTCTGCTTCTGTCTCGGCATCACCGAGGTCGATCCCGAGCGCATCGACCTTCTGTTCGAGCGGTTCATCTCGGCTGACCGTCGCGAGCCGCCCGATATCGATGTCGATTTCGAGCATGAGCGCCGGGAAGAGGTCATCCAGTACATCTATCGCCGGCATGGCCGCACCCATGCCGGTATCGCCGGAACCGTGATCTCATATCGCGGCCGTTCCGCGATCCGCGAGGTCGGCAAGGCTTTCGGGCTCTCGGAAGATACCATCGGCGCACTCGCGTCGTCGATCTGGGGCATGGGTGGCGGCGGGGTCCGTGAAGCCGACCTCAAACGCGCGGGGATCGATCTCGCCGACCGGCGCACGCAGAAAATGCGGGCGCTCGCGCTGCAGATTCAATCCTTCCCGCGCCATCTGTCCCAGCATGTCGGCGGCTTCGTCATCACCCGCGGCAGGCTCGACGAAGTGGTGCCGATCGGCAACGGCGCGATGGAGGATCGCACCTTCGTGGAATGGGACAAGGACGATCTCGACGCCCTCAGGATTCTCAAGATCGACGTGCTCGGGCTCGGCATGCTCACCTGCATACGCAAGGGTTTCGAGCTCATCGAGAAGCATTACGGAGAGAAGCTCACCCTCGCGACTGTTCCGCAGGAACAGGAGGCGGTTTACCGCATGCTCTGCCGCGCCGACTCGCTCGGCGTGTTCCAGGTCGAGAGTCGCGCGCAGATGTCGATGCTGCCGCGCCTGCGCCCGGAGCGCTTCTATGATCTGGTGATCGAGGTCGCGATCGTGCGTCCGGGGCCGATCCAGGGCGACATGGTGCATCCCTATCTGCAGCGGCGGGAGAGATTCCGTTCCACGGGCGAGGAGCCGCAGTATCCCTCCCCTTCCCCGGCGCACGGCGACAAGGACGAGCTCAAGGACGTGCTCGAGAAGACATTGGGGGTTCCGCTGTTCCAGGAACAGGCGATGAAGATCGCGATTGTCGCCGCCAGATTCACGGCATCCGAGGCTGATCGATTGCGCCGGGCCATGGCCACCTTTCGCCGGGTCGGCACCATCGGCACATTCCAGCAGAAGATGGTCGAAGGCATGGTGGCGCGCGGCTACGAGCGCGAGTTCGCCGAGCGCTGCTTCAGCCAGATCGAAGGCTTCGGCGAATATGGCTTCCCGGAAAGCCATGCCGCGAGCTTTGCGCTGCTCGTCTATGCCTCGGCGTGGCTCAAGTGCCGCTATCCGGATGCGTTTGCGGCCGCGCTCATCAATTCACAGCCGATGGGCTTCTACGCGCCGGCGCAGATCGTCCGCGACGTGCGCGAGCACGGCGTCGAGGTGCGTCCGGTGGACATCAATCATTCCGACTGGGATGTGACGCTGGAGGAGGGCCCGCGCGCGGCCGAGCGGCTGCATGCGCTGCACCGGGACATGGCGGGCGATATTCGCTCGACCTGCGCCATGCGCCTCGGGTTTCGTCAGATCAAAGGGTTGAGCGAGGAGCACGGGAGATCGATCGTCAGCAAACGCGGCGCCGGCTATGGCGGGATGCGCGACCTGTGGCTGCGCACCCGTCTTTCCCCCCGCGTCGTCGAAAGGCTCGCCGATGCCGATGCCTTCGGCTCGCTCGGGCTGAGCCGGCGACAAGCGCTGTGGGCGGCGAAGGCGCTCGGCCGGGTCGGCGACGCAGATGACGACCTGCCTTTGTTTCAGGCGAGCAGGAGCGAGGAGACGAGCCGCGATCCTGCGGATCCCGAATTGCCGTGCGAGCCGGCGGTAGAGCTGCCGCGGATGCCGCCAGGCGAAGAGGTCGTCAACGACTATCGCTTCCTCCAGCTGTCGCTGCGTGCGCATCCGGCGTCCTTCCTGCGCGCCGACCTCGAGCGGCGCGGCATCATCTGCAACGCACGGCTGCGGCTCGAAGCGCCCGGCAGCCGGGTCACCGTTTCCGGCCTCGTCACCATTCGCCAGCAGCCGGGCTCGGCAAACGGGGTGATCTTCATGACCATCGAGGACGAGACCTCCGGGGCCAACATCATCGTCTGGCCCAAGACGTTCGAGCGGTTTCGTCCGATCGTCCTGGGTGCCCGTTACATCGCGGTCACCGGCGAGCTGCAGCAGCAGTCCGGCGTCATCCATGTGGTCGCGGCGAGCCTCGACGATCTTACCCCGCTGCTGGCGCGCCTGACCGAGGATGCTGCGCCGATCGAGGCGCTCGCGCGCGCCGACGCGGTCAAGCGCCCGCATGACGAGAGCATCGACAGCCGCGCCCGCGGACGGCGCAATCCGCCGCGCATCGCCGCGCCA
>DASXAP010000030.1:0-40787 GCA_036406655.1 Xanthobacteraceae bacterium
GATGCGATCATCGCGACGTAAAAGGTGGTCCACATGCTTGCCCCCCGTGCAGCTTCGCGAATCAACTGTCCGGCGGGAACCGGGTGCAATTGAGGCTGCAGCAGGTAACCAGCTGGCGCATTCGCGCAACTCCGGTTCGCCTTTACCTCGGAAGAGCAAGCAAGCTGAGAGCGGCGGTTGACCACCAGCGTCGTGCAGGCGGCTTGACCGAGCGTCAGCGAGCGGTCGTTTTTTCGCAAACGATGCGCTGACCGCACCAGGACAGGACAGCCGTGCTCGGTTCAACCCAAGCCGGCCCTGATCGAGAGCGCCAGGTCGTGCGCTTCAGTGCGGCGCGTGCGTGTCCGCAGTCAGGTTGGCGCGTCGAAGGTTGTGCAGATGCTTGCGGCGATAACGCTTCACAGCCCCGCCGTCCCAATGCACTTCGACCTCATGGGCGGTGATACGGGTTATCGTGCCTATGCCCGTCGGCTGAGCGCCATTGCTGCCGATCCAGACGACGGACTCGAATAACGCAAGCCTGCGCGCCATTGCGGTATTCATCACGCTCGCCCCTGATGCCCGCGAGCAAGATCGCTCGGCCGCACGGCAACGGCACCCATTGTGAGCCGGAGCGGCCGGTCCTCGCTCAGCAGTGATGAACAAGCCGAATCAGTCACTCCTACAGCTGCAACACGGGATCAGAATACGAGATCGGCGCCGCATCGTGGCCGGGCGGAAAAAACCGGCGCGTGTTGCAATAATTCCACAATCGAGACTGCAGCGAGCCGCGTGATACCGCCTTCGCTCGGCCCCGCCGGGGAGATGCGGGTCAGCGCGTAAGGCGTTACCTCACCGAGCACGCGAGGTTGGTTGGCGGGCCTTGCGGCGAGCGGCGCGCCTCGGCACCTGCGCGCATCCCCTGCTGTCTTCGATCAGGAGCTCGTGCTGTCGCTCGTTGTCTTCCGGGCGTTGCACCCGTCAGCGTTTCACCACCGTCACGGCGGTTCTTACCGAGTTGGCAATGAAGCAGTTCTCGTGGGCGGCGTGGTGCATCCTGTCCAGCTCTTCGGCGCTCGGTATTCGATCCCCGCTCCACGTGAGCTTCGGGTGCAGCTCGACCCGCGTGATCGCCAGCCTGCCTTCCGGATTCTTCTCCATGTAGCCGATCGCCTCGTCGTCATACGAATCGAGCAGGAATTTCTGCCTGCACGCAATCGCCAGGAAGGTGAGCATGTGGCAGCTGGAGAGGGAAGCGACGAAGGCCTCCTCCGGATCGACATGTGCAGGATTGCCGAGATAGGCCGGAGCGGCGGTCGCCGTCATGTTGAGACCGCCGTCGAAGCTCCAGGTGTGGTCGCGCGGATACTTCTGATACGAGAACTCGGCGCCGCCGCGCTCCCATTTCAAAGCCACTCTGTGCTCGGACATGTCACTACAGGGATCGTGTATCGATCAGCTCTGGTTGGCTTCGTTGCTGCGTATCCTCGTATAGCCTGTCCTTCGGCGTCCTTACAACCCCGCGAGCGGATAGCGCGAGAAGTCGTGGCCTTCCTTGACCACGAATTCGA
Source organism: Xanthobacteraceae bacterium (assembly GCA_036406655.1). GTDB lineage: Bacteria > Pseudomonadota > Alphaproteobacteria > Rhizobiales > Xanthobacteraceae > VAZQ01. The sequence continues at coordinate 1,551 of DASXAP010000030.1, forward strand.
GCAGGAACGGCGCGCCCGATTGCGTTATCGCGACCGCTTCCTTGATCGCCGGCACGATGTCGCGCGGCTTCTCGACCCGGGTCGAGGCGACGTCGAGCCCCTCCGCCACCTTCGCGTAATTGCCGCCCACCCGCATCGCGCCGTACTTCTCGTCCGAGATCCTGAGCACGTCACGCTCGGCTCCCATCACCCCGTTGTTGAGCACCACGGTCAGGATGGCGATCCTGTTGCGGGCCGCCGTCTCGATGTCCATGCCGGTCATGCCGATCGCCGAATCGCCCATGATGTTGACGCAGAGCCTGTCGGGGGCGGCGAGCTTGGCGCCCATGATGATGCCCAGGCCATAGCCGAGCTGGGTCGACTTGCCCCAGCCCATGTAGGAGCCGACCGCGGTCGTCTCCCAGAACGGGATCATCTGCTCGCGCGGACTGCCCGAATCGTGCGTCACGATCATGTGGTCGCGATCGAGCGTGCGCATCAGGTCGCGAATGATGCGGTACTGGTTGAGCGGCACCTCGTCGGAATCGAGCTGCTTCGACCATTCCCCGAGCCAGGCCTTCTTCGCGGCGGCAACCTCTTCCTTGAGGGAAGCGAGCGCCTTGCCGTCCCGCGCCGCCTTCTGCCGTCCGACCTCGGCGATCAGCGCGTCGAGGACCAGCGCCGCATCGCCGATCACCGCATGATGCGGGCGGTATTCCTTGTTGATGTCGTTCGGATCGCTGGTGGAGTGAATGATGGTCTTGCCGGAGGGCAGCCCGGGCCCGAACGGCGTCCGGGTCAGGCTCGAGCCGACCGCCAGCACCAGGTCGGCGCGGGCCATGAAGTCGGTGAACATCTTCGGCCGTGAGCGGGTCGAGGCACCGAGCGCCAGCGGGTGGTTCTCCGGGATGGCGCTCTTGCCGGGATTGGTGGTGACCACCGGTGCGGGGATGATCTCCGCCAGCGCCGCCAGGCGATCGCCGGCCTCCGCGTAGAGAACGCCCTGCCCGGCCCAGAGCAGCGGCTGTCGGGCAGCGAGCAGCATCTGCACCGCCTGGCGAACGGCATCCGGGTCGGGCGCGATCCGCGCCATCGGCACCGGCTCGTAATCGAGCTCGCCGCGATACTCGGCTTCGAAGACCTCGTTCGGAATCTCGACCAGCACCGGGCCGCCCTTGCCGCTGCGCAAGGCGTGGTAGGCACGCCGCATGAGGTCCGGCAGCTCCTGCACCGAGTGTGCCAGCGCCGACCATTTGGTGACCGGGCGGTAGACCGTGGCGGCGCGAAACACCGGATGCAGGTATTGGCGCTCGAGCGGCAGTCCGGCCGGAATGATCAGCACCGGGACATTCTCGGTGAAGGCCTGGGCGATGCCGGGGAAGGCGTTCTCGATGCCGGGGCCGGCCTGGGCGGCGAACACGCCGTTGCGGCGGCCGCGGCGAATGCGCGAATAGCCGTCGGCGATGCCGACGCCGACGCGCTCCTGCCGGCAGAGGATGGTGCGGATGTCGAGCGCCGCGCAGGCTTCGATCAGCGGATTACGCGGATAGCAGGAGAGGAACTCGGTCCCCTCGCGCTTGAGGATTTCAGCGACAACCTCGGCGCCGTTCATGGCTCATGCCCCTCCTCTCGACCGACTCGTGCGCGCAGCGCCTCGAGCGCGTTCGGGCGCGTCTGCCTGCGGCCGCACGTGCCGCCGCCTCGCAAGGTGGGCTCAGTGCTTCCCCGGCAATCGATCCAGAACCGGCTGCCACATCTGCTGCTGGGCCTGGACGAAGGCGGTCGTCTCCGCCGGCGTCATCGCCCGAGCATAGCTGCCGCGTTGGGCGATGGTCTTCTGAAACTCCTGATCGGAAATCACCTTGCGAAGGTCCTCGCTGACCGCGCGAATGATCGCGTCCGGCGTGCCCAGCGGCGCCACCAGAACCTGCCAGCCGGTCGCCTGGAAACCCGGGATGGTCTCCGCCACGGTCGGCAAGTTCGGGAACTCCGGCAGACGCTGCGCCGAGGCGACGGCGATGGCCTTGAGCGAGCCTGATTGTATGGCTCCGGCAATGCCGGAATAGCCCTCGATGATGAATGCGACACGGCCGCTCATGACATCGCTGAAAGCGTGCGCGGGACCTCCGGTATAGGGGACCGTCAGCAGCTGGATAGCGGCCTTGATCTGCAGCAGCTCACCGGTCAAGTGGGTGAGCCGGCCGACGCCCGTCACCGCATACGAGAGCTCGCCCGGAGCTTTTCTCGCGCGTGAGATGAGATCGGCGAGGCTCGCGATCCCGAGCGACGGATTGACCGCGATGAACATCGGGTTTTCGGCGGCGAAACCGATCGCAATGAAATCGCGCGGTACCTTGACCGGCAGGTTGGCCGCGGCTCCCGGAAGCGACACGAACGTGGAGAGGACCGGCATGTAGAGCGTGTAGCCGTCCGGAGCGGACTCGGCTGCGTTGCGCGCGCCGATGCTGCCGCCTGCACCCGGATAATTGACGACCAGAACCTGCTGGCCCCACAACTGGCCGAGGCGGTCGGCCAGGAGCCGAAGGACCACGTCCGGGGTGCTGCCGGCCGCCGAATCCGCAATGATCTTGACCGCCCTGCTGGGGTAGAGGTCCGCCTGGGCCTGCGCGTCGGGAGCCCGCAGGGCCGCAATGAGGCAGCATGCCAGCAGCGTCGGCAGGGACCACGCCGCCGTCACCGCGGCCCGCCCGACCAGTCGCCTCGTCATTGCGCCGTTCCTCCAGCTTCCCCGGTCAGCTCATGCGACCGGCGTTTCGGGCGCAGCAAATGCATGAACAAGCAACTCGACTTTCTGGCATTGCGGACACCTCCCCCTCTGGATGCCCACAAGAATGACCGTCTCGCCCCGAAAGGTCGAGAGGAAATAGTACGTGCGGTTGTCCCGCGCATCCCGATGGCCGGCCCACCATGGTGTACGGATGGCCGGGACGGGGCCCGGCCATGATTGCCCTTTTGCGCATTCGCTAACATGATGTAGCCTGCTCCGGAGAGCCGCCGGGAGGACACGCCGAAATCGCTTGCTTCAGCGGCAGCACCGCCCGAGATCGGCCGGCGGGCATGCGAGCCTGCGTCAAATCCGGTCCACGGTGGGCGCATGGCTGTCCGCGTTTGCATCGTCGGGCTGCATGCCGGGAGGAAACGCCATGAAACTGCGCCGCCGCGAGCTCTTGCATCTGGCCGCGAGCACCGTCGCACTGCCAACCCTGGCGGGCTTCGCTCGGGCGCAGTCATATCCGACGCGACCGGTCCGCTTGATCGCGCCGTTCCCGCCCGGGGGCTCGATCGACCTCACCGCGCGCCTGATCGGTCAATGGCTGACGGACCGGCTCGGCCAGCAAGTCGTCATCGAGAACCGGTCGGGCGCCGGCGGCAACATCGGCAGCGAGGCGGCCCTGAGCTCGCCGCCTGACGGCTATACGCTGCTGTTGTGCAGCGTGGCGAACGCAATCAGCGCCACGCTCTACGACAAGCTCAATTACAATTTTCGCGATGTCGCGCCGGTCGCCGCCATCAGCCGCGCACCCAATGTGATGGTGGTCCATCCATCGGTTCCGGCCAACACGGTTCCCGAGTTCATCGCCTATGCCAAGGGCAATCCGGGCAAGATCAACATGGCATCGTCGGGCACCGGCACATCCATCCACATGTCCGGCGAGCTGTTCAAGCTGATGACCGGAATCAACATGCAACACGTGCCCTATCGCGGCTCGGCGCCCATGCTCACCGACCTCCTCGCCGGGCAGGTCCAGGTGGCCTTCGACAACCTGCAGCCTTCGATCCCGCACATCAAGGCCGGCACGCTGCGCGCGCTGGCGGTGACGACAGCGACGCGCTCGGAGGCGCTGCCCAACCTGCCTACGATCGGCGATTTCGTGCCCGGCTACGAGGCGAGCACATGGAACGGCGTGTGCGCGCCGAAAGGCACGCCGGCCGACATCGTCGACAGGCTGAACCGGGAGATCAACGCGGGACTTGCCGATCCGAAGCTCGGGACACGCCTCGCCGAGATGGGCGCATGGCCACTGCCAGGCTCGCCCGCCGACTGTGAAAAGCTGATCGGCGACGAGATCGAGAAGTGGGCCAAGGTGATCCGTACGGGCAATATCAGGCCGGAGTGATCCCGGCTGCACCAGCTTGCGGCTGGCGCACTCATTCGCTCACGTCGGCGGACGCGAGAGGATCGCGAATATCGGTTCCCTCGGCAAATTCCCGTTGTCGCGCTTTCGCCGTGCCCTGATCTCGTTGAACTTGGACAGCGCTCGCTCGAACTTTTCGTTGAAGAGCCACATCGCATCGAGAATCTCACGGAAGCTCGCAGACGTCTTCGCCCGGTCGGCCTGCCCGAAGGTGAAGATGCTGTTGTTGCGCAGATATCCCATGGTGGTCGGATCGGAAATCCTGTGATTCGCCAGACTGCCGGACTTGAGAGCGGACCTGGTCGGACTCGGAATGATCTGCACGAGCTCGAAAAGCTTCATCTGATCGATCGGATCCGGCAAGGCCTTCACGATCGCCGGTATCTGCAGAAAAAGCTCGGCGTGGGCGTTCATGAGGCCGTCGCGCACGGCGATCCAGTGATTGAGGCGATGATCCAAGCCGCCGATTCGCGCCTCTTCCTCGGCGTCGCGAACGATCAGCGCAGGATCGAAGGCTGCAATCGATTTCTTTATCGACGTCCACTTCCTTTGGCCATTCTGATCTTCGGCCGGACCCGTCTGCAGGCTTCCCTTGTACCTGTTCGACCGCGCATTCCCGATGTTCTGCTTGCCGTTGGTCTCGGCAAAGAACAGGCCGAGGCTGATGCGACCTGCCGCTTCGGCGTCCGCCGCGGAGAGGCCCTTGGCTCGTCCGATCCCGATCCCCAGGGCGACAACGTCGTCGAACGGCGTATCCGAGTTCTGTGCATTGGCGGGCGGCACCTGCATGACCGCGAACAGACGCACATACTCGTCGAGGAGCCGCTCATTCTCGGCGTCGAAGTACGCCGGAGGAATCGCAAATTTGTTCGGCCTTCCGATCCTGGACGGAAGCAAATCGGTAAGGTCCTTGTACGCACTCATCATCCTGTTGCGGGCGAGATAGAGCGCCTGTCCCGGCAGGTTCGGCAGCTGTCGATTCGAAGCGAGCTGCGCACGCCGCTCCTTCAGAATCGATTCGAAGTCGCTCATGGCATTGTTGTAGGAATTAAGCGCATCCAGCTGTTGCGGTGCGAGCCCCGGCTGCCCCCGCGCCGGCGAAATGAAGCCGAGATCGACGATGCTGGTCGATGCCGGCGTCAGGGTCTCGATGATGGTATCGACGATCCTGGAACGCGGCGGCGCAAGCACGAGCCCCGCAGCAAGAGCTGCCGCCAGGAAAGGGCGGTGGGGGTTCAGCCGCGGAAGTCGGTCCATGCCATGTCCAAGCAATCGGCGGCAGCCTGCAGACGCTTATCGCGTGTCCATAGCGCCGCGCCCGCCGTCAGGCGAACGGACGCAAGCAGGTGTGCATCCACGTATCCAATGCCCCGTCCATGAAGTGCCTGCCGCCGGATGAATTGCAGGACTTCGTCGTCCGAGGCGGCGATAGCGTGCGGCAGATCCTGCAACGCGTCCAGCACCAGATCGAGCTGCTGCAGATTTCCAAGCGCCAGCTCGCCGATGACGAAAGGATGCACAAGGACCCGCCCGGTCTCGAGCAGCCCGATGAGGACCTTGTCCGCCGTGCGCAGATGATGGACCCAGACCGAGCTGTCGACCAGGATCACGCCGGCTTGTTTCGCCGCCGTGGCGGCGCTGCGAGACGAGGCTCGCTCCCGCCCAAACGCGCCAGGCGACGCGCGCTCTCGCGCTCGATCAAGGCCTTGAGCGCCTCGCGCACGAGGGCGGATTTCTCATTGAGCCCGGTGAAGGCCTGCGCCTTGGCCAACAGCTCATCATCGAGCGCGAGCGTGGTGCGCATTCTTTGGTTCCTCGTCTGGTGCTCAATCTATCATCGTTTGATGCTGTTTTCAATGCCGACCCTTTCTGAGGTCGCGGCCGAACGGAAAAGACCGCGAGCCGGCCCACGGGATCATGCGGGCGGGCGCCGGAGGCTCACGGCAGGGCCTCCGGGCTGACGAACTGTTTCCAGTAGCCGGGGCGGCGCTTCTGCTCGGCGTAGCTGCCCACCTGATCGGCGGCGCGACCGATGAGGTCGCGCGCGGCGAGACCCTTGCGCGCGAGATAGGACGCGAGCTCCTCGTTCATCCGCGCGATCGCGGCAAAGCCCCCGGTGAGAATGGCCGAGCTCACTTGCACCGCGCTCGCCCCCGCGAGCAGGAAACGCGCGAGATCGAGCCCGGATCGAGCGCCGTTCGTGGCGATGAGCGGGAAGCCCGCACCGAGCTTCTTGCGGCATTGCGCCAGCCAGCGGCAAGTCAACGGCAACGCCCAAGGCCCGCCGAAAGCCGCGTTGGTGCCGAGGAGCGGGGCGAGGGTCTCGACGTCGGGCAGCATGGCGACGAAGCGGCCCATGACGGTAACGGCGTCGGCCCCGCCTTCCTTGGCTGCCAGTGCCAGCCCCGCCACGTCCTCGCTCTGCCCCGTCAGCTTGACCCACAGCGGCAGCCGCACGACCGAGCGGACCCGCGACACGATCGAGCGCACGCGCTCAACATCACGCTCGAGCGCGATCGCGCCTGGCGCGGCCTCGTTGCCGTGCGGAGCGCCGAGATTGAGCTCGAGAATGCGCACGCCCGCCTGCTCGGCCGCCCGCGCCATCTCCAGGCATCGGTCGAGGCCGGCGAGAATGAGGCTGGCGACGACGTAGGAGCCGTGCGCCTTCGCCTCACGGTCGAGCGCGGCCACCATCGCCAGCCATTCCTCGAACGGCTGCTGGGCGAGACCGGAGCGGCAGAGGAGGCTCGCGTCCGCGGGCGGGCTGAAATTCCAGGACAGGCACCGCCAATTGCTGTCGAGCAGCGCGTAGTCGGTGGCGTCGAGCTGGCGGCGCGCCGCCTCCGACTCGTTCGCAGATTTCGCGACCACTGCGGCCGCCCCGGCGGCCAACGCCCGCCGGATGCCCTGCGCGTACATCAGGTGCTCGCCCGAGCCGCAGATGAGCGGGTTCTTGAGCTCCACCGTGCCGACGCATACAGCGGTGCTCACGCGCACCACCCCGCAGGAACGCGGCCCCGCATCATGTCGCTCTCATTCGGCCGCGGCGAGAGCCGGCCGGAAGCCGTGACCGTCCCGCCGCTGCTCGAGACCGTCGAGCAGCTCGGCGATGCGATCGACGTAAGGCTGCTTCTCGTAGATTTCATAGAGCGTGCCCGCGAGCCGTACCGGATCGCCGGAATAATAGCGTTCATAAAGCTGCTGGCGACCGGAGAACGACGAGACCGCGGCATCGAAAGCGAGCCGGAACAGCTTGATCCGGGAGCGCGAGTCGGCGTTTGCCGCCTGAAAGTAGGTCTCCACGTCCCTGCCCAGGGGCCCGGAGAGCTCGGCATAGGACGGCACCGCAACCAGGCCGCCGGCGCCGAGAATCTGCACGATCTCGCACATGCGGATGAACATCTTGGGAAACATCATGCGCACGGTCCACAGCGGCATCGCCGCCGGGGTGGTGAAGCCCTGGACGTTCGGCGCGGCGTCGACCTCGCTCGCGCGCAGGCAGGCGCGGACGAGCTCGGCGTGCTGGATCATCTCCGCCAGCAGCCCCTGGACGTGCAGATGCGCGTCGATCCTGGTCGAGCGTGCGATGGCGAAGGCCAACCCCATCATGAACTCGGCCTTGGCCAGGTTCTTGACGCTGAACTGATGCATGATCTGCGGCATCGCGCCGGTGCGGTTGTAGAGCCCGTTGCACATCTCCGGGTCCCGGTAGATGAACACCCGCTCCCACGGTATCAGCACGTTGTCGAAGATCACCATGGCATCGCACTCGTCGAGACGCGACGACAGCGGATGGTCCATGGGCGAGCCGGGATTGTCGTGGATCACCGAAGGGCGGCAGATGAAGCGCAGCCCTTCGGCATTCACCGGTATCGCGAAGCCGAAGGCATAAGGTCTCGCTTCATCGCTGTTCGCCAGATAGGTCGACGGCATCACCAGCAGCTCGTGCGAGTAGGCGCACAGCGTCGACACCATGCGCGCGCCGCTGATGACGATGCCGGCGCCGGTCTCCTTGACGACCTTGGCGGCGAGATCCTTGTCCTGCTTCTCGATCGGCTTGGAGCGGTCCACCTGCGGATTGACCAGGGTGTGGGTCATCGCCACGTCGTTCTCGCGACAATGCTCATAGTAGCTCCAGACATTGTCGGCGTATTTTCTCTCCTTCTCGCCGAAGGCGTCCTTGGCACAGGCAAAGCCGGCCACCGTGATGTTCATGAAATCCGGGCTGCGCCCGAACATGCCGCACGTCGCATCCATCCAGGTCTTCACCATGCCGCGGCGCCGCTCCAGGTCGGCGACGCTTCTCGGCAGGATGAAGGAAAGTCCGACCCGCTCGCCGCTCTTGGGGGATCCGTAGGTCATGCGCTCGATGAGCGCGGGATCGTGCTGCATCTGGTAGAGCTCGGCCATGGTATGGGCGGCGCCGGCGAAACGGCGGTCGCGCCTCACGTCGGCGACGCGCTCGCCGTCGATCCAGATCTGACGCCCGTCAGCGAGCGACTCGAGATACTGCCTGCCGGTGCGGATGCCCATCGTCCTGCTCCCAGGAACACGACTAGCGAGCGTCGGCGCCTTCGAGGACGAGGAGCCCGTAGCCGGTGAGCAACGGCGCATAATAGTGCCGATGCACCCGACGGACCTCGTCGCCCACGGCGGATCGCATCGCGAGCCACATGATCATCTCGACGGACTCGGCGCCGCCGCGCTCCATGTAATCGTGGTGGCGCAGCTCGACGAGCGCCTGCGGGTCGGTTTCGAGCTTGTCGAGAAATTCATTGTCCCAATCGGGATTGATGAAGCCGAAGCGATCGCCGTGCAGCTGGTGCGACATCCCGCCGGTAGCCACCACCAGCACGCGCGCCTCCTTCGGAAAAGTCTGCACCGCATGCCGGATCGCCCGGCCCAGACGGAAGAAGCGCCGCGGCGTCGGCAGCGGATGCTGGATCACGTTGGCGGCGAGCGGCACCACCGGCGCCGGCCAGCGGTCATCGGTGAGCAGCGGCAGGATCGACAGGATGCCGTGGTCGACCGTCATCTCCTGGCAGATCGTCGGATCGAACTCGTCCTCCACCAGGCTCTGCGCCAGATGCCATGCGAACTCGGAATCGCCGGGCAGATCGGGCAGGTCGCGCTTGCCCCAGCCCTCGTCGGCCTGCGGGTGGCTGTCGGCGACGCCGAGGGCGAAAGTCGGATAGGCGTCGAAAAAGAAGCGGTTCATGTGGTCGTTGTAGACTGCGACCAGCAGGTCGGGCTCGAGCCTCTCGAGCCACCGCTTCGCCGGTTCGAAGCCCGCGTAAAGCGGCGCCCACATCGCATCCTTCTGCAGCCCCTTGTCGAACGAATGGGCTATCGACGGGGCATGCGAGCAGCCGATGCCGCCCACGATCTTCGCCATCTCACCGGCTCCTGATCACCGCGGTGCCCCGGTGACCGGGCCGGCTCTGCATCAGCTCGGCGAGGCTCTGCCCACGCATCTGCGCGCCCATCTCCAGCAGATTTTGACCGACCGCGCCGCCGACCTTGATCAGCACGTAGATGTTGCCGCCGGCCTCGACCAGGCCCTTCCAGTCGCGCCGGGCGACCAGGTCCATCTCGGCTTCGGTCAGGCCGTACTTCCGCATGTAGGCGCGCTCGTCGGCACGAAAAGCGTCCCTGTTCGCAGCGTCGGTCAACGACATCGCGAACTTGTTGACGCGATAACCCTGGCGCGACCGGGCGCCGGTGAAAACCGACGTGCCGGGAATGGGCGTGCCTCGATAGGTGGCGCCTGCCATGGCTTCGACCGCCGATGCTCGCTTGCCGAGACGGGACGCGCTTTTCGCCGCGGGCCCTCTTGCTTGTAGCCCGGATCGAGCGAAAGCGAAATCCGGGGCAGCGGGGAGGAAGACCGGGTTGCCGCGACGCTCCATCCGGACTGCGCAGACCATCGGCTTGCGCACTTGTCCAATGGCGAAATTTCCTGCAGCGGGAAGCGCAAACCAAGCCGATCGGAGCAGGCTCTAGGCCACGGCAATAAGCCCGCCGAGGCGAGCGAGCTCGGCGAGATGATAGTCGGCGTCGCCGAACAGCGTGTCAATCGCGCTCACGCGCTTGAAGTAGTGGCCGATCTTGTACTCCATCGTCACGCCGATGCCGCCGGAGAGCTGCACCGCCTGCTGCCCGACGAAGCGGCCGGAGCGGCCGATCTGAACCTTGGCGGCGGCGACCGCGCGGCGCCGCTCGGCATCGTTTGGATCCTCGGCGAGCATGGTCGCCAGCATCGCCATGCTGCGCGCCTGCTCGAGCGCGATCAGCATGTCGGCGGCGCGGTGCTGCAGCACCTGGAAGCTGCCGATCGGCACGCCGAACTGGCGGCGGGTCTTCAGATAGTCGACGGTCGTCTCCTGCATAGCCGCCATGGCGCCGACCGCCTCGGCCGCGAGCGCGGCGATGGCGGCGTCGACCACGCGCTCGATCAGCGCATAGGCCTTGCCCGGCTCGCCGAGCACCGCGTCGGCACCGACGCGGGCGGAAGCGAGCGTGACCTCGGCCGCATGCAGGCCGTCGATGGTCGGATAGGCGCGGCGCGCCACGCCGGCGGCATCGGCATCGAGCAGGAACAAGCCGATCCCGTCCCGCTCCCGGCGCGCGCCTGCAAGCCGCGCCGAGACGATGAGCTTGTGGGCGCAGTCGCCGTGGAGAACCAGCGTCTTCGCGCCGTCGAGAACGTAGCCGGCGCCGTCCCTGCGGGCGGTCGTGGCGACGTCGGCCAGCTCGTAGCGCGACTGCCGCTCGGCATGCGCGAAAGCCAGCATCAGATCGCCGCCCGCGATCTTGGGGATGAGCGCCTCGCGCTGCGCCTCGCTGCCGCCGCGGCGGAGCAGTCCGCCGCCCAGGACGACCGTGGCGAGATAGGGCTCGAGCACCAGCGCCCGGCCGAACGCTTCCATCACGATCATCGTCTCGACCGGGCCGCCGCCGATGCCGCCGTATCGCTCGTCGAACGGCAGGCCGAGCAGGCCGAGCTCGGCGTAGCGGCGCCAGAGGTCGCGGCTGAAGCCTCCCGGCTCCTGCATGTAACGCTTGCGCGCCTCGAAGTCGTAGCGGTCGGTCAGCAGCCGCTCGACGCTCTCCTGCAGCAGCCGCTGCTCGTCGCTCATCTCGAAGTCCATCGGCCTGCGCCCCAATCACAGGCCCAGAATGGCCTTGGCGATGATGTTCTTCTGGATCTCGTTCGAGCCGCCGTAGATCGAGACCTTGCGCATGTTGAAATACTGCCCGGCCAATCCCGCTGCCCAGTCTGGGCCGACCGGCGGCTCGTTCCAGCGCTCGTCGTCGCTGTGCGGCGCCTGATCGGGCAGCGCATAGGGGCCCACCGCCTCCATGAGCAGCTCGCTGATCGCCTGCTGCAGCTCCGAGCCCTTGATCTTCAGGATCGAGGAGACGGGATCGGGACGGTTGCCGGCGCGCCTGCTCTCGGCGGCGACGACGCGAAGCTGCGTCATCTCCAGCGCCTTGAGCTCCACCTCGACCGCCGCGATCTTCAGGCGAAAGCGCTCGTCCTCGATCAGCGGCCTGTCGCCCATGCGCTCCATCGCCGCGATCTCCTTGAGGCGCCGCAGCCGTGCCTTGGATACGCCGACCCGGGCGATGCCGGTGCGCTCGTTGCCGAGGAGGAACTTGGCGTAGTCCCAGCCCCGGTTCTCCGCGCCGATCCGGTTCTCGACCGGCACGCGGACGTCGTCGAAGAACACCTCGTTGACCTCGCGGCCGCCGTCGATCGTGGTGATCGGCCGAACCGTGATCCCCGCTGTCTTCATGTCGATCAGCAGGAACGAGATTCCCTCCTGCTTCCTGGCGGCGGGATCGGTGCGCACCAGGCAGAAGATCCAGTCGGCGTATTGGGCGAGCGTGGTCCAGGTCTTCTGGCCGTTGACCAGGTAATGGTCGCCGTCCCGGCGGGCCGCCGTCTTCAGCGAGGCGAGATCGGACCCCGCTCCCGGCTCGGAAAAGCCCTGGCACCACCAGTCGTCGAGATTGGCGATGCGCGGCAGGAAACGGCGCTTCTGCGCCTCGCTGCCGAAGGCGATGATGACGGGTCCGACCATGTGGACGCCGAACGGCAGCGGATCGGGAGCCGGCGCCTGCTGCAGCTCGTCGCGATAGATGTATTGCTGGACCGGCGACCAGTCGCGGCCGCCCCATTCGGCCGGCCAGTGCGGCACCGCCCAGCCCTTGGCATTGAGAATGCGCTGCCAGCCGACCAGGTCCTCTTTCGCGAGCCGGCTGCCCTCGACCATCTTGCGCCGCAGCTCCTTGGGCAGCGCCGCGCGCATGAAGGCGCGCACCTCCTCGCGAAAAGCGTCCTCGGCGGGTGTGAAGCGCAGATCCATCACGCGCTCTCAGTGGATGTCGAACAGGCCGGCCGCTCCCATGCCGCCGCCGACGCACATGGTGACGACCGCCGTCCTGGCGCCGCGCCGACGCCCTTCGATCAGCACGTGACCGGTCATCCGCGAGCCGCTCATCCCGAACGGGTGTCCGATGGAGATCGAGCCGCCGTCGACGTTGAGCCGCTCCTGCGGAATGCCGAGCCGGTCGCGACAATACAGCACCTGGCTGGCGAAGGCTTCGTTCAGCTCCCACAGGTCGATATCGTCGAGCCTGACGGCGGCCCGCTGCAGCAGCTTCGGCACGGCGAAGACCGGGCCGATCCCCATCTCGTCGGGCTCGCAGCCGGCCACGGCAAAACCCCGGAAGGTCCCGAGCGGCTCGAGCCCGCGCTGCTCGGCAAGCCTCGCGCTCATCACCACGCAGGCCGACGCCCCGTCGGAGAGCTGGCTCGCGTTGCCGGCGGTGATGAAGCCGCCCTCGCGCACCGGCTTGAGCGCGGCGAGGCCCTCGATCGTGGTGTCGGGGCGGTTGCCTTCGTCGCTCCTGAGCGTGACCGGCTCGAGGCTCTCGGCCTTGGTCTCCTTGTCGACCACCTTCCTGGTGGTCGGCAGCGGAACGATTTCCGCGGCGAACCGGCCGGCCTGCTGGGCGCTCGCGGTGCGGCGCTGGCTTTCCAGCGAATATTCGTCCTGCGCTTCCCGGCTGATATTGTAACGCGCGGCGACGATGTCGGCGGTCTCGATCATCGGCATCCAGACCTCGGGCTTGTGCGCCAAGAGCCATTCCTCGGTGACGGGGGGCGGTCGGCCGCCTTCCTGCAGCAGGCTGATGCTCTCGAGCCCGCCGGCCACGATCACCTCGGCCTCGCCGGTCATGATCCGCTGCGCCGCGATCGCGATCGTCTGCAGCCCCGACGAGCAGAAGCGATTGACGGTGACGCCGGACACGCTCACCGGCAGGCCGGCGCGCAGCGCCGAGAGACGGGCGATGTTCTGCCCGGTCGCCCGCTCGGGCATCGCGCAGCCCAGCACCACGTCTTCCACCTCGTCGGGGGCGATGCCGGCGCGCTCGACCGCATGCTTGACCACGTGGCCGCCGAGCACCGCGCCGTGAGTGATGTTGAAGGCGCCGCGGAACGCCTTGCCGATCGGCGTGCGGGCGGTGGAAACGATGACGGCATCAGGCATCAGAGGCTCCAGGAGATCGGTTGCGCGGATAAGGACAAGGGGATTGATCGATGCCGTGCAGGTGCCGCTCGCCGACCCGCTGCGTCCCCGTGCATCATTCTCTCCCCGCGAGCGAGCCGAAGCCGCGGTTCTCGGCGACGAGCTTGTCGAGCAACGCCGACGGCCGGTGTCGTGCGTCAGCGGTCGCGCGCGCCAGCTCGGTCAGGCAATCGCGGATGCGGCCGAGCCCGACACGGTCGGCGTAGTACATGGGCCCGCCGCGCCAGACCGGGAAGCCGTAGCCGTAGACCCAGATGACGTCGATGTCGCCCGGCCGCCGGGCGACGCCCTCCTCGAGAATGCGCGCGCCCTCGTTGATCATGGGATAGATGAGCCGCTCGAGGATCTCCGGCTTGCCGATCGGCCGCCGCGCGAGCCCGTGCCGGGCGGAAGCGGCGACGATCATCGCCTCGACCTCGGGATCGGGACGGGGAGAACGCGAGCCCGCTTCGTAGAGATAGAAGCCTTTCCCGGTCTTCTGGCCGAAGCGGCCGGCTTCGCAGAGCGCATCGGCGATCTCGGCGCGCGTCCCCTGTGCCTTGCGCATGCGCCAGCTGACGTCGAGCCCCGCGAGATCCCCCATCGCGAACGGTCCCATCGGGAACCCGAACTCGACGATGGCCGCATCGACCTCGTGCGGCAGCGCTCCTTCCAGCAGCAGGCGTTCCGCCTCGATCGAGCGCGCGCGCAGCATCCGGTTGCCGACGAAGCCGTGACAGACCCCGACCACGACCGGAACCTTGCCGAGCCTGCGCCCGAGCGCGATCGCGGTGGCCACCACGTCGGGCGCGGTCGCCTTGCCGCGCACCACCTCGAGGAGTCGCATGACGTTCGCCGGGCTGAAGAAATGCATCCCGAGCACGGATTGCGGACGACGGGTCGCCGCGCCGATGGCGTCCACGTCGAGATAGGAGGTGTTGGTGGCCAGAACCGCTTCCGGCTTGGCCAGCCGATCGAGGCTGCCGAAGACCTGCTTCTTGATCTCCATCTCCTCGAACACCGCCTCGATGACGACGTCGGCATCGGCGACCGCCGCGATCTCGGTGGTCCCGTTCAGCCGCGCCATCCGCCGCTGCATCTCGGCGGCGGCGAGGCTGCCGCGCGCAACCGACGCCTGATAGTTCCTGGCGACGGTATCGAGCCCGCGCTCGAGCGCCGCGGGCGTCATCTCGACCACGCTCACCGGGATGCCGGCATTGGCGAAGCACATGGCGATGCCGCCGCCCATGGTGCCGGCGCCGATCACGGCCGCCCGCTCGATCGCGCGGGGGGAGCTCGCCTTGCCCTCTCCCGCCGGCAGCTTCGCGGCCTCCCGCTCGGCGAAGAAGACATGCCGCTGCGCCTGCGATTGCTCGCCGGCGAGAAGCTCCATGAACCTGCTCCGCTCGCGGGCGATCGCCTCGTCGAACGGCAGCTCGAGATTCCAGCGCAGAGCCTCGACAGCCGCGGCCGGCGCGACGAGCCCGCGGGATCGCTTTGCTTGGGCGGCGACGATCTCGTCGAACCTTGCGGGCGCGGCGCGCAGCGGCGCGATCTTCGCCTCGGCGTCGCGCACCCGCGGCAAGGGCCGCGTGCCGGCTACGCGCCGGGCGAAGGCGACCGCACCGGCCGGCAAATCGCCCGCGATGATCTCATCAACGAGCCCGCAGGCGAGCGCATCCTCGGCCGGGATCGGATCGCCGGCAAGGATCATCGCCATTGCCTTGTCCATGCCGACGAGCCGCGGCAGCCGCTGCGTGCCGCCGGCGCCGGGAATGAGCCCGAGCTTGATCTCGGGCAGGCCCATTCGGGTGCCGGGGGCGGCGACCCGGTAATGACAGGACAGCGCAAGCTCGAGCCCGCCGCCGAGCGGCGTGCCGTGCATGGCGGCGACGACCGGCTTGGGCGCGGTCTCGATCAGCGCGATCAGGTCGGGCAGGCTCGGCGGCTGCGATGCCTTGCCGAACTCGGTGATGTCGGCGCCGGCGGTGAAGGTGCGTCCGCCGCCGACGAGCACGACCGCGCGGACCGCCGCGTCGGCAAGCGCCTGCGACAGCGCCACGGACAAGCCGGCGCGCACTTCGTGCTTGAGCGCGTTGACCGGCGGATTGTCGAGGGTGATGACGGCAACGTCGCCGTCCCGGCGCAGATCGACGACTTTGCTCACGCCGTTGTTCCGCGGTTCGAAGCTGGAACTTGTAGTTTGACCTCGATGCTAGAAACTGGTCCACTTGTTGTCAACGTGAGCCGCGCGCCCGAGCGCTGACACGATCGAGCGTCTCCTTCGATTGAACGAGCGGCTCACGCCGGAATAGATCCTGTCCGGCCGGCGATGTCTCGGCGCGAGAGGACGATATCCGGCAGCGTCGACGAGCGCGCGTAAGAGATCGTCGATGTATGGACGCAGCGTCTAGCCACGAGACGTGGGCTTGCGAGAAGATCAGCCAGCAAGGTCGGGACGATCCGCTGACATTGCTCCGGCAGGACCATTGCTGGTGGTGGACGACATCGCCATCCGCTTCGGCGGCATCATCGCACTGGAAGGCGTATCGTTCGATCTCCTGGACGGGCAGATCCTCGGCCTGATCGGGCCGAACGGGGCCGGCAAGACTACCCTGTTCAATTGCCTTACCCGGCTCTACACGCCTGATCGCGGAGACATTCGCCTTCGGCAACAAAGCATCCTCGATCTGCCGGCGCACCAGATCGTCGAGGTCGGGATTGCCCGCACGTTCCAGAACCTCGCCCTGTTCCGAAGCATGTCGGTGTTCGACAATGTCCGGGTTGGCGGCCATGCATCGAGCCGCGGCGACTTCGTGAGCGATGCGCTGCGGCTGCCCTGGGCACGGCGCGAGGAAAAGATGCTCGCCGGGGACGTTTATGAGCTCATCGAGGCGCTGGACCTCGCTCCCGTTGCGCAGCGATGCGTGGCCGATCTGCCGATCGGCACGCAGAAGCGGGTCGAGCTCGCTCGCGCTCTGGCTTCAGGCCCGCGGCTCCTGCTGCTCGACGAGCCGGCGGGCGGGCTCAATCATCACGAGGTGGCCGAGCTCGCGCGACTGATCCGCGCGATCCGCGACGCGCGTGGTCTCACCGTGCTGCTCGTCGAGCATCACATGAACCTGGTCATGTCGATCTCCGACAAGGTCGTGGCGCTCGACTTCGGGCGCAAGATCGCCGAAGGCTCGCCTGCCGACGTGCAGCGCCACCCGGACGTGATCCGCGCCTATCTCGGCACGAGGCGGCATTGAGCGCGTTGCTCGAAGCGCGCGGCCTCTGCGCGTTCTACGGCGCCACCCAGATCCTGTTCGGCCTCGACTTCGCCATCGCGGCAGGCGGCATCAGCACGCTGCTCGGTGCCAACGGCGCCGGCAAGACCACCACCTTGCGCGCGCTGTGCGGGATGGTTCGGATTTCCGGCGAGGTCCGCTTCCGTGGCAAGCCGATCCAGGCGCTCGCCACCGAGGACATCGCCCGCCGCGGCATCGCGCACGTGCCCGAGGGCCGCGGCACGTTCACCCGGCTCAGCGTGGCCGAGAATCTCGAGGTCGGCGCCATGAGCCGGCGCGACCGCACCGGCATCGCCGCCGACATCGAGCGGATATATGCGTATTTTCCGGTGCTGGCGGAGCGTCGCGCGCAGCAGGCGGGCACCCTCTCGGGCGGCGAGCAGCAGATGCTGGCGATCGGGCGGGCACTGATGCTGCGGCCGCAGCTGCTGCTGCTCGACGAGCCTTCCTTCGGCCTCGCCCCGCGAGTCGTCGAGGAGCTGTTCGCGATGCTCGCTCGGCTCAACCGTGAGGAGGGGGTTGCGATGCTGCTCGTCGAGCAGAATGCCGCGCTCGCCCTCGAGCTCGCCGACCTGGCCTATCTGATCGAGACCGGGCGGCTCGTCATGTCGGGTCCGCCGCAGACGATCGGCAAGGACGAGAACGTGCGCCGCGCCTACCTTGGATATTAGGCTAGAAATACTGCGTCGACGCAGTATGACCAGGACGCCAATCATGTCTCGAGTCACATCGGAAGGCCGTCACGGCCGGACTCGTCCCTGGGCTCGTCCCGGCCATCCACGTCTGTCTTCGTTTTCCGCAAGCAAGACGTGGATGTGCGGGACGAGCCCGCGCATGACGAAAACGCGAGATTTGGCTCTAACCTAGGCTTGGGCTGGAACCGGTATGGAGCTCGTTCTCCACCAAGTGCTCGCCGGATTGGCGACCGGCGCCATCTATGCCTGCATGGCGTTGGCCATCGTCATGATCTACCAGGCCATCGACCACCTCAATTTTGCGCAGGGCGAGATGGCGATGTTCTCGACCTTCGTCGCCTGGCAGCTGATGCAATGGGGTCTTCCCTACTGGGGCGCTTTCGTTGCCGCCGTTGCACTGTCCTTCGCGGGCGGCATTGCGATCGAGCGTATCGTCTTCAGGCCGCTTGCCGCCGCGCCTGTGCTGAGCCACATCGTCGTGTTCATCGCGCTGTTCGCGATCATCAACAGCGCCGCGGGCTTCATCTGGGAATTCACCATCAAGCCGTTCCCCACGCCGTTCGGAACCCAGCCGCTCTTCGGGCTGCCGCTGATCAGCGCCCATGATGCCGGCATGATTGCGGTGTGCCTGATCATGCTGTTGCTGCTTTACCTGTTCTTCCGCCGCACCCGCATCGGGCTCGCCATGCGGGCCGCAGCCTCGAACCCCGCATCGGCGCGGCTCACCGGCATCCGGGTGGGCTGGATGCTGGCGCTCGGCTGGGGCATGGCGGCGGGCCTCGGCGCAGTCGCCGGAATGCTGATCGCACCGGTCGTCTTCCTCGAGCCCAACATGATGCTCACGATCCTGCTCTACGGCTTTGCCGGTGCAGTGCTGGGCGGCCTGCACAGCCCCGCCGGCGCCGTCATCGGCGGCTTCTCGGTCGGCGTGGTCGAGAACCTCGCCGGCACCTTCATTCCCTATATCGGCCGCGAGCTGAAGTTGCCGATCGCGCTCGCGCTCATCGTCCTGGTGCTCACGATCCGGCCGAGCGGCCTGCTCGGCGTCCGGGTGGTCACCCGAGTGTAGCCATGACGCAAACCACGGTTGCCGCGTTCAGCCCTGCCGCCACGAGCGAGCCCGACTTGGTGCCGGTCGGCTGGCGGCGCATGGCGCTGGCGAGCGCCCTCGCCGCGGCGCTGCTGCTGCCGTTCGCGTTCAGGAGCTTCGTCGTCTTCCAGCTGACGATGGCGATGGTGTACGGGATGGCGATCCTCGGCCTCAATATCCTGACCGGGTTCAACGGGCAATTCTCGCTCGGCCACAGCGCCTTCTTCGCGCTCGGCGCCTACACGAGCGCGATCATGATCGAGAGCTTGGGCGTAACCGCCTACTGGACCTTGCCGGCTGCGGGGGCGGCCTGCTTCGTGCTCGGCATTCTGTTCGGGCTTCCGGCACTCCGGCTCGAGGGGATCTATCTCGCGCTTGCCACCTTCGCGCTCGCCATCGCCATGCCGCAGATCCTCAAGCTGACGCCGCTCGAGCCCTGGACCGGCGGGGTGCAGGGCATTGTGATCAGCAGGCCGGAGGTGCCTTTCGGGCTGCCGCTGAACGAGGATCAGTGGCTCTATTACCTGACGCTGGCGGTCGGCTTGGCGCTGGCATGGGGCGCCGCGAACCTGCTCGACAGCCGCAGCGGTCGCGCCATGCTGGCCATTCGCGACAACCCGATCGCCGCGCGGGCGATGGGCATCAACTTGTCGCTCTACAAGACCCTCGCCTTCGGCGTGAGCGCCTTCTACACCGGGGTTGCCGGCGCGCTCGGCGCGCTGGCGGTGGGCTTCGTCGCTCCCGACAGCTTCACCTTCGTGCTGGCGATCGGGCTGTTCGTCGGCCTGGTCGTTGGCGGGGTCGGCTCCATTCCGGGCGCCCTGTTCGGAGGGCTGTTCGTGCTGTTCGTCCCGAATTTCGCCGAGCAGATCTCCAAAGGTCTCGCCGGCGCGGTCTATGGCGTGATCCTGATCCTGGTCATCTACGTCATGCCCGCCGGCGCCGCCGGGCTCGCCCGTCTCATCCTTCACAGGCTCGCATTGAAACGGCTCAAGCAACATCGCCTCAAGCAGGGAGCAACAAGATGACACGTCTCTCGATCTCCGCCTCCGTCGCCATCAGTCTCGCGCTTGCGGTCGTCCCGGCGGCAGCGCAGAAAATATACGGCCCCGGCGCCACCGACAACGAGATCAAGATCGGCAACATCAATCCCTACAGCGGGCCGGCATCCGCGTATGGGACGATCGGCAAGACGATCGCGGCATACTTCAACAAGGTCAATGCCGAGGGCGGCATCAACGGTCGCAGGATCGTCTTCATCAGCTATGACGATGCCTACAGCCCGCCAAAGACGGTCGAGCAGGTGCGCAAGCTCGTGGAGAGCGACGAGGTGCTGCTGATCTTTCAGAGCCTCGGCACGCCGGGCAACACGGCCATCCACAAATACATGAACGCGAAGAAGGTGCCGCAGCTGTTCGTCGCCACCGGTGCCACCAAATGGGGCGACCCGAAGAGCTTCCCCTGGACCATGGGCTGGCAGCCGAACTACCAGAGCGAGGCACGCATCTATGCCAAGCACCTGATCGCCAACCATCCGAGCGGCAGGATCGGCGTGCTCTACCAGAACGACGACTACGGCAAGGACTACCTGAAGGGTCTCAAGGACGGGCTCGAGGGCAAGCTCCCGATCGTGGCCGAGATTCCCTACGAGACGAGCGACGCCACCGTCGACTCGCAGATCGTCAACCTGAAGGCCTCGGGCGCCGACATCTTCTTCAACGTCGCGACCCCGAAATTCGCGGCGCAGGCGATCAGGAAGATCGCCGAGATCGGCTGGAAGCCGGTCCACCTCCTCAACAACGTGTCGATATCGGTGGGCGCCGTGCTCAAGCCCGCGGGCCTCGAGAATGCGAAGGACATCATCAGCGCCGGCTATCTGAAGGACCCGACCGACCCTTCCTGGAAGGACGATCCGGGATACAAGGCGTGGCTTGCCTTCATGGACAAATACTATCCGGACGGCGACAAGTCATCGACGTTAACCGTCTACGGTTATTCCGTGACGCAAACCCTGGTGCAGGTGCTCAAGCAGGCCGGCGACAATCTCACGCGTGCCAACGTGATGAAGGAGGCCGCCAATCTCAAGAACCTCGAGCTCGAGATGCTGATACCCGGCATCACCGTCAATACCGGCCCCGCCGACTTCCGGCCAATCGAGCAGATGCAGCTGCAGCGCTTCAACGGCGAGAACTGGGAGCGTTTCGGACCGGTGGTGAGCGGCGAGATCGGCAGCTGATAATGAGTGACGCCATTCAGACCGAGTCATGCGCGGGCTCGTCCCGCGCATCCACGTCTTTTCGTGCAAGGTCAAGGCGTGGATGGACGGGCCGAGCCCGGCCATGACGACGCTCTGCCCGAGGAACCGCAGCAGGACACGCTCCAAAGGCTCAATTGCTCGGCACGAGATTGAGATCCTTCGCGAGCCGCACGATCGCTGCGACATCGTCGCGGTAGAACTTGCCGAATTCCTCTGCGGTCATCGGCATCGGCTGCACCCCGAAGGTCGCCAGCCTGTCCTGCACGGCTTTCACCGCGAGCGCCTTGCCGGTTTCGGCGTGCAGGCGCTCGACGATGGCGCGCGGCGTCTTCGCCGGCAGCGCCAGACCGCCCCAGAACAGATACTGCGCGCCCGGATAGCCCGCCTCCACCACCGTCGGAACCTCGGGCAGCGCCGGCGCCCTTTGCGCGGTGCTCACCGCCAGCGCCACGATCTTGCCGTCGCGGATGGGGGGCAGCGCGGGGGCGATCGGCAGATAGTAGAAGTCGATGCGTCCCGCCATCACCTCGGTGAATGCCTCGACCGGGCCGCGGAATGGGACATGCTGGACATCGATCCCGGCCGCGAGCCGCAGCCGCTCGCCGGCCCAGTGGGAGGCGGAGCCGAGCCCTGCCGAGGCGAAGTTCAAGGTGCCCGGCTTCGCCTTGGCGGCAGCCACCAGATCTGCGATCGATTTCCAGCCCTTGGTCGGCGTAGCAACCAGAACGCTCGGCTGGATGCCGAACATCGCCACCGGAGCGAAGTCACGGACCGGATCGTAGGGCAGGCTCTTGTGCAGCACGACCGCCGAGCCCTGCGAGGCCGTCAGCAGCAGGATCGTGTAGCCGTCCGGGTCGGCCTTGGCCACCGAGGCGGAGCCGATCGTGCCCCCGGCACCGGTCCGGTTCTCGATCACGAACGACTGGCCGATCTGCTTCGAGACCTGATCGAGCACGATCCGCGCAATGGTATCGGCGGCGTTGCCGGCGCTCACCGTGCTGACCGCCACCATCGAGCGCTCGGGCCAATTCTGCGCGAGCGCCACCGGCGTGACATTCACCAGAACGGCGCAGGCGACGGCGCCGCACCACGCGCGAGCCGACATCGGAACCTCCCGAAATGCCGCAAAAGCTCTTGATCGAGCTCGTCGTCGGGTCGCCCTCACAGGCCCCGATATGCATCGTAGAGCATGTTTGGATGCGAAGGAACGGCACCGGCCGGACGAGTCGGCCGATGACGGTGCGGGTCCAATGGCCTGGTCAGCCGGCGCGACGCTTGCGGTAGGGATTTTTCTTCTCGCGCAGCGTGAGCCGGATCGGCGTTCCCGGCAGGCCGAAGCTCTCGCGCAGGCTGTTGATGAGATAGCGCCGGTAGGTGTCCGGGACCGCGTCGGTGCGGCTCATGAACAGCACGAAGCTCGGCGGCCGGCTCTTCGGCTGGGTGATGTAATCGAGCCGGATCGGCCGGCCGGAGGCCGCGGGCGGCGGGTGCGAGGCGGCGACCTCGGCGAGCCAGCGATTGAGCGCGCTGGTCTGCACGCGCGCATTCCACACCGCGTGCGCATCGAGCACCGCCCGCGTCAGCCGGTCGAGGCCTTCACCGGTCAGGCCGGAGACGGGGACCACCGGCACGCCTTTGACCTGCGGCAGCGCGTGATCGGTCATCTCCCGCAGCCGCCGGAGCGCGCCCGGCTGCCGCTCGACGAGATCGGATTTGCTCATGCCGATCACCAGAGCCCGCCCCTCGCGCTCGACGAGATCGGCAATGCGCAGATCCTGCTCCTCGAAGGGCTGTCGTGCATCCATGAGCAGGACGACGACCTCGGCGAAGCGCACCGCGTTGAGCGCATCCGCCACCGAGAGCTTCTCGAGCTTTTCCGAGATCCGCGAGCGGCGGCGCAGCCCGGCGGTGTCGTAGATGCGCAAGCGCCGCCCCTGCCGGACGACATCGACCGCGATCGCATCGCGGGTGATTCCGGCTTCCGGCCCGGTCAGCAGTCGCTCCTCCCCGAGCAGCCGGTTGATCAGTGTCGACTTTCCCGTGTTGGGCCGGCCCACGACCGCGATGCGGACGGCACTCGCCGCGACAGCCTCGGCGTTCTCGCCCACCGCCGGGCGCGGGGGCGCCGATGCAGCGCTGGTCGCCTCCGGCAGCGCCGCGCGCAGTGCGGAATAGAGCTCGGCAAGCCCCTCGCCGTGCTCGGCCGAGATCGCGACCGGCTCTCCCAGGCCGAGTGCGTAGGCTTCGAGCACGCCGGCCTCGCCCTGCCGGCCCTCGCTCTTGTTGGCGACGACGATTGCCGGCTTGCCCGCGCGCCGCACGATATCCGCAAAGGCTCTGTCGGCCGGCGTCAGGCCGGCGCGGGCATCGATCAGGAACAGGACCGCGTCGGCGGTGCCGATCGCCGCCTCGGTCTGCGCCTGCATGCGCCCGACAAGCGTCTCCGGCGCCGCTTCTTCGAGGCCCGCAGTGTCGATGACCGCGAAGGCCAGATCGCCGAGCCGTCCGCGCCCCTCCCGGCGATCGCGGGTGACGCCCGGCCGATCATCGACGAGCGCCAGCCGCTTGCCGACAAGGCGATTGAACAGGGTTGATTTGCCGACGTTCGGGCGCCCGACGATGGCGATCGTGAAGCTCGCCAACAGATCAGCGCACCGGCGGAGGATCGGGCCAGGCCACGCCGCCGGGCGGTCGCGGGGAGCCGAAGCCGCCGCCGCCGCCGGCAGGAGGCTGCTGCGCCGCCTGCTGGCTGGGCGGCTCGGGCCAGGCGGGCTGTGACGGCGCCGGCTGCACCGTGACCGCCGTCGGCTTCGATTCCGGTTTCGGCTTGGCGACGAGCTTGGGCTTGGGCCTGGGTTTCGGCTTCTCGGCCGGCTGCGCCTCCCGCACCGGTTCGGGCTCGGGCGGCGGCTGGTAGCCTTTCACCAGATCCGGCGGCACGCCCTGCGCCACGCCCGGGGTGCCTTCCGGAAAGACCGGTACCCGCTCGCCCGGCAGCTTCTTCTTGTTGTTGAAGAACTCGTTATCGAAGATCGCGGTCGGGTCGAAATTCCCGCAGCTCGCAAGCGACAGGCCGACTGCCAGCACCGGAACGATCAGGACAAGCCGCGCCAATCTCATGATGCCCTCACAAGAAGCCCGCTGGCCCGGCGAGGACTGGACGAGGGGGGTCGGATCCATCGAAACATGCTCAGCTTCATTCGCAGCGGGTCGGCCCACCCCGGTAGGGAGCTCAGCTCTTGCTGGCTTCCGCGCCGAGATCGATCAGCATCTCCACCCGCGAGCGGGTATCGGGCGGCGTCTGCGGATCGGCCATGACCAGGTCGGACCAGCGCTTCGCCTCGGCTGCGTCGCCGGCGCGCCAGGCCGCGAGCACCAAGAGCTCGCGGGCGGTGTGGCGAAAGACGCGCTCGTTGGCGGCGAGCGGCTCGAGCTTCTGCTGCGCCTCGCGGAACGATCCGGCATTGATCAGCAGCGCCGCGGCTCGCACCCCGGCGAGATCCTGCAGCACGTCTCCGACTGCGCTGTCGCCGGCAATCTTCTCGTAGGCCGCGAGCGCGGCCTTGGCGTCGGTCTGGGCGAGCTCGGCCGCCGCGCGCACACGCGCCAGACGGCGGTAGCTCGCCGTCCCATCGGTCGCGATCCTGGCGAATGCCGCTTCCGCCTCGGCATGCTTGCCGGCATCGGCGAGACCGCTCGCGGTCTCGAAGGCAGCGCCCGCTTCGGCTGCCTTCTTCGCCTCCCACCAGTCGTAGGCGCGCCAGGCTGCGACCGCGGCTACCACCAGCACCGCGGCTGCGATCACGTAATTGCTGTAGCGATCCCACAGCTTCTTGAGCTGCTCGCGGCGGACTTCCTCATCGACTTCCCGAAAGATATCGGCCACGAAATCTTCCCCGCGCGACCTTGCGCCCACACCTTAGCGCGCGCCCTGCCGACCGCCCGCGACCTACCCTATTGATGTGGCGCTGGCAAGGCAAAGCCGCCGCCGGTTGCCCCGACTAACCGGTTGATGGAGCAGCCTACTTCTGCTTCGACCGCATCGGATAGACGTGCTCGGGGGCGGGGAAGGCGCGCGTGCGCACGTCCGCCGCATAGGCGGCGACGGCGGCTTCTATCTTCGGCGCAAGATCGCCATAGCGGCGCACGAACTTCGGCACCCGCGGCGAAAGCCCGAGCATGTCCTCCAGAACCAGGATCTGGCCGTCGCAGGCGACGCTGCCGCCGATACCGATGGTCGGGATCGCAATCTCCGCCGTGATGCGGCGGGCGAGCGGCTCGGCCACTGCTTCGATCACCACCGAGAACGCTCCCGCCTGGGCGACGGCGCGGGCATCGTCCTCGATCGGACCCCAGTCGGCCTGATCGCGCCCCTGGGCGCGGAACGAGCCGATCGTGTTGATCGATTGCGGGGTGAGCCCGACGTGACCCATCACCGGCACGCCGCGCTCGACCAGGAAGGCAATGGTCTCGGCCATGCGCCGGCCGCCCTCGACCTTGATCGCCCCGCAGCCGGTCTCCTTCATGACCCGCGCCGCCGAGAGGAAGCCCTGCTCCTTCGAGGCCTCGTAGGAGCCGAACGGCATGTCGACGACGACCAGCGCCCGCTTCGAGCCGCGCATCACCGCGAGGCCCTGGAGGATCATCATGTCGAGTGTCACCGGCACGGTGGTCTCGAGCCCATGCATCACCATTCCGAGCGAGTCGCCGACCAGGATGAGATCGCAGTGGCGATCGAGCAGCCGCGCGGTATGGGCATGGTAGGAGGTGAGGCAGACGATCGGCTCGCCGCCCTTGCGGGCGCGGATATCGGGGGCGGTCAGCCGCTTGATGTCGTCCTGAACGGACATGCTCTGCGCGCCTCAAAACGCCGGCCGGCCGAACACCGGAACGCCGACGACGAGCGGGTGGAAGAGGAAGCCGAGCGCCAGGTAGAGCAAGGTGCCGATCCCGACCGCAGCCCAGTCGCGAATGCGACCGCCGGCGGGGATGGCCGGCGCCCCGGGATCGCTGCGGCGCTTGAGCGTGATCCGGTCATAGACGGCCCAGGCCAGGAACGACCCGAACAGCACGATCGAGCCGAGGTCCCCGTTGGAGACGAGATGCGCCGCCGCCCATGTCTTCACGCCCGCGAGCAGCGGATGCTCGAGCGCGCGCCAGATGTCGCCCCGCACGTAGGCGGCAACGACCAGAATGCACGCCGGCCACATCAGCACTTGGGTGATGTAGTGAGTCCAGCGCGGCGGCTGCCAGAGATCGATCGACGGGCCGGCGCGATACTGCCCGAATCCGTAACCGACGAGGATCAGGGCGACGAGCGAGAGCAGCCCCAGGCACAGCTTGTACGGCCATTCGCCGAAACGCTTGATCACCGCCGCGCGCGGCCCGCGCAACGTCACGAAGACGTGCGCGGCGATGAAGAGCACAAGTCCGAGCACGAGAATGGCCAAGCCGCCCATCCTTCCTCCGGCAGATACGAGGCGGGCGCAGTAGAGGACATGCCCGCCGCGGATGCAAGGCACAGGCCACGACGCGCATCTGCAGCTCAGGCGCGCATGCGCTGGCCGGGCCTCCGCGCGAAGGCGGGTTTCGCTGCCGCTCGAGCCGGGCTACAGACGAGCCATGAGAGCCCTCGCCTGTGCCCTGCTCGCAGCACTGCTCGGCCTCGTGCCCGCCGCAGCCCAGCACTGGCCGGCGCGGACGGTGCGGATCATCGTGCCGTTCGGCCCGGGGTCGACGCCCGACATGATCGGAAGGCTCATCGCCAATCGCCTGCAGCAGAAGCTCGGCCAGTCGTTCGTGATCGAGAACCGTCCCGGCGCCAGCGCCAATACTGGCACCGATGCGGTCGCCAAGGCGGAGCCGGACGGCTACACGATCGGCATCAGCCTCGGCGGCCCGCTCGCCATCAACACCCTGCTGTTCGCAAGGATGCCCTACGACCCGAAGAAGGATCTGGCGATGATCACCATGCTGACGACGCAGCCGAGCGTGCTCGCGGTGCACGCGAGCCTTCCCGTCGACAGCGTGACCGAGCTGGTCGCGCTGCTCAAGGCGAGCCCCGGCAGCTACAATTACGGCTCGATCGGCAACGGCTCGCTCTCGCATCTCGCCATGGAAGCCATCGCCCGCAAGAGCGGGACCAGGATGGTGCATGTCCCCTACCCCGGCTCCCCGCAGGCGATGACCGCGCTTCTGCGCAACGACGTGCAGATGGGCTGCCTTCCGGCCATCGCGGTCGTGCCGCACCTCCCGTCCGGGCAGGTGAAGATCCTCGCCGTCTCGCTCGGCCAGCGTTCGCCGCTGCTGCCGGGCATTCCGACGCTCAAGGAGTCGGGCATCGACGTGGAGGCGGACGCCTGGAACGGCTTGATCGCGCCGGCGCGCACGCCGGAGCCGATCATCGCCAGAATCCATGATGTGGTCGTTGCCGCGCTCGGCGAGCCGGCCGTCCGCGAGCGGCTGGCGACACAATTGATGGAGCCGCTCCCCACCACGCCGGCGCAGTTCCGTGCCAAGATCGACGCCGACCTCGCGCGCTGGGCGCCGGTCATCAAGGCGCTCGATCTCAAGATCAATTGACGTCGGTTGGGCGCAACTTGTCGGCTTCTCGCCGATGGCCAATCACCGGTGGGGGGCGCCGACCGGGTTCTCGCCCGGCCGGCGGCCGTCATGTCCCGACGCGATTCTCACGCATCGCGACGGCGGCGACCGCACCCGAGACGAACGTGACAAGGCCGATCGCGGCGATGGCCCAGGCGGCGCCGAACAGGTCGGCGATGATGCCGGCAGACAGCGCGCCGACGGCGTAGCCGAGGTCGCGCCAGAAACGGTAGACGCTGAGCGAGCGTGCCCGCCATGACGGATGCGATGCATCGGAAACGGCGGCAATGAGCGTGGGATAGACCATGGCGGTGCCGAGTCCCAGCAAGGCGCTGGCGACGAGCCACCAGCCGAAACCGTGTGTGGCGGCGGTCAGCAGGAGTGCAGCCGCCTGCACCCACATGCCGGCGACGATCAGGCCCTTGCGGCCCCAGCGATCGCTCAGCGGCCCGGTAACCGTCTGCAGAATCCCCCAGACTGCGGGATAGATCGCCTTCAGGATGCCGATCCGTTCGACGCCGAGCCCGAAGGCGGCGAAGAAGAGCGGAAAAATCCCCCAGCTCATCCCGTCATTGAGGTTGCTGACGAGACCTGCCTGCGACGCGGCGAACAGGTTGCGGTCGCCGAAAGAGGTGCGGCGAAACACTTCCCGGAACGCGACCGCCTCGTTGCCGGTTGCGTGCTGCGCCACTTCGAGACCGACGTGCTGGCGGGTATCGCGGACGAGGAGGATCGAGAAGGCAAGCCCGAGCGCAGCATAGCCCATCCCGAGATAGAGGGGTTCGGGCCGCAGGCCGTAGCGTTGGGCGATATAGCCGGTGAGGAAGGCGGTGATGCCGACCGAGAGGTAGCCCGCGAACTCGTTGAGGCCGACGGCGAGCCCGCGCGATCCGGGGCCGACCAGGTCGACCTTCATGATCACGGTCATCGACCAGGCGAAGCCCTGGTTGATGCCGAGCAGCGCATTGGCTGCGACGATCCAGCCCCAGCTCGGCCCCCAGGCGATCATGAAGGGCACCGGCAGGCCGACGAGCCAGCCCAGCACGAGCATATGCTTGCGGCCCTGCAGGTCGGCGAAATGCCCCGAGACGAGATTGGCAAGCGCTTTGACCACCCCGAAGCTGACGATGAAGAAGACCACGACGGTGGTCGATTCGATCTTGAACTCTTCGGCGCCGATCAGCGGGACGACCGTCCGCTCCAGCCCGACCATGCCGCCGACGAACGCATTGATGAGAACGAGCAGCGAGAATTGCTGCCAGTTCTCGCGCAGGCCGAGCCGGATGGCGGACGCTGCAGGGGCAGATGGTTCAGCGGCCATTGTCGCTGCCCGGCAGAATCAGCGATCGGAAACCCGGTATCGCGGCCGCTGCCGTGCTCATGCGATCACCCGACGCAATTGCTCGACTACCGCCTCGATCTCGTCCTTCCTCGTGCCGCGCCCGAGGCTAAAGCGGATCGCACCCAGGCCGGCTTCGGGAGCGATGCGCATCGCCTGGAGGACCGGCGACAGGGTTATCTGGCCGGAATGGCATGCCGAGCCGGTCGAGGCGGCGACCGTCGGCATCCGGGCGAGGATCTCGGCGCCGTTGTGGCCGACGAAGCCGACGTTGAGCGTATTTGGAAGACGCTTCTCGGGATGGCCGTTGAGGGCCACGCGATTGCCGAAAGCGGCGCGAAGCCCTTCCCAGAACAAGTCGCGCAAGCGTTGCACCTCGGACATGCCGATCCAGGCTTCGGCGATCTCGCAGGCTTTGCCGAGCGCCGCGGTCAGCAAGGCGCTCTCCGTGCCTGCGCGCCGTCCGTTCTCGTGGCCGGCGCCGTGGATCAAGGGCGCGAGTGCAACGCCACCCCGCACATAAAGCGCGCCAACCCCTTTCGGCGCGTAGAGCTTGTGGCCGGCAAGCGACAGCAGATCGACGCCGAGGTCATCCACCTTCGTCGGTATCTTGCCGATGGATTGCGCGGCATCCGTATGCAGAAGAATCCCTTGCGCCCGGGCGATGCGTGCGATCTCGGCAATCGGCTGGATGGTGCCGACCTCGTTGTTCGCGTGCATGACGCTGATGAGACATGTGTCCTTGGTGATGGCCTTCCGGATGGCGTCGGGGTCGACCAGGCCGCTCCCATCCACGGGAACATAGGTCACCGTCGCACCCAACCGCTCGAGAAACCGGCACGGCGCGAGGATCGCGGGATGCTCGATCTCGGTCGTGACGATGTGTGACGGACGATTGCCGCTCGCGAAGAACACCCCTTTCAGCGCGAGGTTGTTCGCCTCGCTACCGCCGCTCGTGAAGACGACCTCGTCGTCGGCACACCCGAGAAGCGTCGCGACCTGGCCGCGCGCATGCTCCAGCGCGGCCTTGGCCGGTGCACTGGCCCAATGGCCGCTCGACGGGTTGCCGTAGGCCGTGTCGAGGAGCGGGCGCATGACCGCGGCCACGGCAGGATCGATCGGCGTGCTGGCATTGTGATCGAGATAGATCGTCTGCATGGACGCCTGCCTTTGGTCGAGCCGGTCCGAGCACCAGCGCCTCATCGACCTCAGTCGTTGCCGCGGCGAGCTCGTCCATCGAGCTGCGGCGGGCGCCGTCGACAAGCTCACGGTGCACTTGACAGGCCGCGATCATTCAATAATTCTGTTGAATGTTTGACTATTAAGGGACGGTGATGTCAAGCAGCAATCCGAAGGGGACGGTGCTTGCCGGGTTTGCCGAGGTGGCAAAGGCCTTTGCGCACGCCCACCGGCTCGAGATCCTCGAGCAGCTGGCGCAAGGGGAGCGGAGTGTCGAAGCCGTTGCCGAGCGCGTCGGCCTCTCGACTGCCAATGCCTCGCAGCATCTCCGGCTCATGCGCGGGGCGGGCCTGCTCACCTCGCGGCGGGACGGCAAGCGCATCCTCTATGGCCTCAGCGACCCGGCCGTGCTCGACGCCGTCGCCGCCTTGCACAAGGTCGCCGAGCGCAACTCCGCCCAGGTGCGTGCGGTGATCGGGAGCTATTTTCAGGCGCGCGATGCGCTGGAGCCGGTCTCCCGGAAGGAGCTGGCGCGCCGCCTGAGGGCCGATCTCGTCACCGTGCTCGATGTGCGGCCTGCTGACGAATACTGTGCCGGCCATCTGCCCAAGGCCGTCAATATTCCGCTGCGCGAGCTGCAACGGCGCCTGCGGGAAATCCCCAAGCACCGCGAGATCGTCGCCTACTGCCGCAGTCCTTACTGCGTCCTCGCCTTCGAGGCGGTGGCCTTGTTGCGCCATCGCGGGTTCAGGGCCAGACGCCTCGAGGATGGCTTCCCGGAATGGAAGGCGGCCGGCCTGCCGGTCGCCTAGATCGGCCACATGCTCGCCGCGCTCCCGCGGTCGAGGAGATCGCGGCGAATCGATCCGAGAAGGAGATGAATCTATCCGTGGTGGAAGGCGTGCGCCATCCGATCAGCGCGAAAACGCCGCCAGTGGGGGCCCCGGCGTTAGCGCCTGGATGGCATGAAGGCTCGTCCGATGCTGCGCCCGGAGAGGATCTTCTGCTATGCAAAAAAGAGACATTCTTCCAAGATTTGGTTCTTCCCGTGCCGGCCGACCCACTCTCCATTCTGAAGACGGTTTACGGCTACGACGCCTTCCGCGGGCGGCAGCGGGAGGTCATCGAGCATGTGATCGCTGGCAACCACGCTTTCGTCCTGATGCCGACGGGCGGAGGCAAGTCGCTCTGCTACCAGATCCCGGCGCTGGCGCGCCCCGGCATTGGCCTCGTCGTTTCGCCCCTCATTGCGTTGATGGAAGACCAGGTGGCGGCGCTCCGACAGGCCGGCGTGAAAGCGGCGGCGCTCAATTCCCGGCTCTTCGGCGCGGAAAAGGATCTGCTTTGGCGCGATATCGAGCGGGGCGAGCTCGACCTCCTCTATGTGGCCCCGGAAACGCTCTTGAAGAGCCTCGACCGGCTGAAGTCGGCGCATCTCTGTCTCATCGCCATCGACGAGGCCCACTGCGTTTCGCAATGGGGCCATGATTTCCGGCCTGAATATCGCGCCCTCGACGGCCTCGCCGACCTCTTCCCCGACGTGCCGCGCATTGCGCTCACCGCCACGGCGGATGCGCCGACGAGGAAGGAGATCGTCGAGCATCTCAAGATCGGTGCGCAAAACAGCTTCATCTCCGGCTTCGATCGCCCCAACATCCGCTACGGCGTTGCCGAGAAGACCAGCACGGCGCAGCAGATGCTGCGTTTCCTCGAGCCCCGCCGCGGCGAGAGCGGCATCGTCTATTGTCTCTCCAGGCGCAAGACCGAGGACGTCGCCGCCACTCTCAATGCTGACGGCTACACCGCGCTGCCGTACCACGCCGGCATGGAGATGAAGGAGCGGGAGCAGAACCAGCGCCGCTTCCAGCATGAGCAAGGCGTGATCATGGTGGCCACGATCGCCTTCGGCATGGGGATCGACAAGCCCGATGTGCGCTTCGTGGTGCACGTGGATATGCCCGCCAGCATCGAAGCCTATTACCAGGAGACCGGCCGCGCCGGCCGCGACGGCCTGCCGGCCGAAGTGCTCTTGCTCTATGGCGCGGAGGATATCGCGACGCGCCGCCGCTTCATCGACGAGTCGGAGGCGCCCGAGGCGCGCAAGCGGATGGAGCACCGCAAGCTCGAGGCGCTGCTGGGTCTTGCGGAGTCCTGCCAGTGTCGCCGGCAAGTGCTGCTGCGCTATTTCGGCGACGACTGCCGCCCTTGTGACAATTGTGACGTCTGCCTCGACCCGCCGCAGACCTTCGACGGCTCCATTGCCGCCCAGAAGCTTCTCTCGTGCATCTATCGCACCGGCGAGCGCTTCGGGCAGGCGCATGTCATCTCGGTTCTCCTAGGCGAGCCCGACGCACGCATTTCCCGCCTCCGCCATGACAAGCTCTCGACATTCGGCATTGGCACGGGGCACGACCGCAACGACTGGCGCTCGATTGTCCGCCAGCTCGTCGCCCGCGGACTGATTGCCGTGGACGTGGCGGGCCACGGTGGCTTGTCCATCTCTGCCGAAGGCCGCCAGTTCCTGCGTGAGAAGCCACCCTTGAGCCTGCGCGTCCTGAAGAGGGGCCGGTCGCAACGCAAAGCCGGCCGTCGGGAGACGAGGGACGCGGTTCCCACCGCGGACCGCGCCCTTTTCGAGAAGTTGCGCGCCAAGCGCCTCCAACTGGCCAAGACGGAGAACGTACCGCCTTATGTCATCTTCCACGACAAGACGCTTGCCGAGATGGCTGCACGCTGTCCGCGGACCGCTGCCGAGCTTGCCGGCATCCTTGGCGTCGGCGAAGCCAAGCTCGCGCGCTACGGACAGGCATTCCTAGCGGTCATCAACGGGCACGACATGAGACCTGGAGAAAACGTTCACCCGGACGAAGCGCTGCCGCCTTTGGCTCCCCCTGCCTCTGCCGGTGCAGAGCGCCTGCAAACGATTCAACAGGATCATCCCCGCGCCTATGAAAAATGGACGCAAGGGGAGGACGCGGAATTGTTGTCGCTGCACGCCGCGGGGACACCGCTTTCGGAGCTCGCAACACATTTCCGGCGCCAACCTTCCGCCATTCGCTCTCGTCTTGCGAAGCTGTCGCCGGAGTCGGAATTACGGTGACGCTTACCCCGACCTGGGCGGCCGGCGAGCCATTGCATGCCGGCGCATTGCGACGCTGCTCGAGGCTTGGGAACCGCCAGCGAGCACGATATACGTCGTCTATCCCGGCAACAGGCTCATGTCGATGAAGGTCCGCGCTTTCGTCGATCACCTCGCGCGATGCTTCGGACGCACGCCCTACTGGGACGAAGGGCTTTGAAAGCCTTCATTTCCGAGCCCCGTTCCTCTTCTATTTCTCTAAAGCGCGTACAGCATTGCAGAATTAAGTCAGTCAAACAGCCATCGGACATCGGCCATCGGCCGAAACAGCTTCATAGGCTGGTCCGGAAACGGCAAAAAACTCTCTCGTTCGTAGAAGCGACGGGCGTTTTCATCCTTCGCATCCACGATCACCACGAACGACGCAATCTCACTACGGGCCGCCCGATGGAGGGCATTGCCCAAGAGAAACCGGCCGTAACCTTTTCCCTGGTGACGCCGGTCCACTGCGAGCCGACCCAAAAGCGTCGCCGGGACCAGCGGATATCTCGGCAGCTTCCTCACCGTTTGCCCCGGCAGTTCGCCGAGCCGCACGGACGTCGAAGAGAGCGTGTAGTAGCCCGCAATCGTCCCGTCCGGCAGCACCAGGACAAACGGCGCGGCCATATTCTTCCGCGCGTCCTGCCCCGCCTGCGTTCGAAAATATCTGTCGAGCGGCTCTACGCCGCTCTCGAATCCTGATCGGTCATGGCTTGAAGCCAGCGGCTCGACGCGGAGGCTCTCTTCAATGCCGCCGGGCACGCGTCAAACGCCGGCTCGCTCGCGATAACGGCGGACCGTCTCACGGAGGCGGTCATTGATTGGTTTCGGGTTTAACAGCGCATCAACGAACGCCTCGCTGTCACGCACTGAGAGAGCGAGTTGGTTGTGTTCCTCGATCGCACGTCGGGCGGCGTCCTGCACGCTCGTCAGCACGAAGTCGGTCACGGTCCGCCCCTGCAGTGCCGCAGCTCGCTCAATGAGATTCTTCTGCTCTGCGGTCACGCGGGTCTCGAGGCGTTCGCCGCGAACGCGGCTGCGGGGCGGCTTCCCTATAGCTTCGGTCATCCGTCCAATTCTCCTTCGGTTGACCAGAATGTACGGCCAGTGGCCGGACATTTCAAGTGCCCGCCTTCGAAGCTAAATCGCAGATGCCGCTGCGATCCGAGAGGCCGGCCGGTCTGTTGTTGTGGGGTAGAACAGGATGCCGTGCGATAACTCGGCGGCCCAAATCATTCCCACTCGATCGTGCCGGGCGGCTTCGAGGTCACGTCGTAGACGACGCGGTTGACGCCCTTGACCTCGTTGACGATGCGGCTCGCCACCTCGCCGATGAACTTCATGTCGAACGGATAGAAATCGGCGGTCATGCCGTCGGTCGAGGTCACCGCCCGCAGCCCCACCACGTAATCGTAGGTGCGGTAATCCCCCATCACCCCGACCGTGC
This sequence comes from Xanthobacteraceae bacterium, assembly GCA_036406655.1. Taxonomy (GTDB): domain Bacteria; phylum Pseudomonadota; class Alphaproteobacteria; order Rhizobiales; family Xanthobacteraceae; genus VAZQ01. The sequence continues at coordinate 36,283 of DASXAP010000030.1, forward strand.
GCACCGGCAGCAGCACCGCGAACGCCTGCCAGATCTCGTCGTAGAGCCCGGCGCGGCGGATCTCCTCGATGAAGACGTCGTCGGCGCGCCGCAGGATGTCGAGCTTCTCGCGCGTGATCTCGCCGGGGCAGCGGATGGCGAGGCCGGGGCCGGGAAACGGATGACGCCCGACGAAGGCGTCCGGCAGGCCGAGCTCGCGGCCGAGCGCGCGCACCTCGTCCTTGAACAGCTCGCGCAGCGGCTCGATCAGCCGCATGTGCATGCGCTCGGGCAGGCCGCCGACATTGTGATGCGACTTGATGGTGGCGGACGGTCCTCCGGCGAACGACACGCTCTCGATCACGTCGGGATAGAGCGTGCCCTGCGCCAGAAACTCGGCCGGCGGCCTTCCCTCCCCGGCGAGCTTCCTCGCCTCGGCCTCGAACACGTCGATGAACAGCTTGCCGATGATCTTGCGCTTCTGCTCGGGGTCGGCGACCGAGCGCAGCGCATCGAGGAACAGCTCCTCCGCCCGGACGTGAACGAGCGGAATGTTGTAGCTGTCGCGGAAAAGGGCCACGACCTTCTCCGCCTCGGCGAGCCGCATGAGCCCGTGGTCCACGAGCACGCAGGTGAGCGCTTCCCCGATCGCCTCGTGAACCAGCACCGCGGTGACCGCGGAGTCGACCCCGCCCGACAGCGCGCAGAGGACGCGGCCGCCGCCGACCTCGGCGCGGATCTTCTCGATCGCCTCGGTCCGGAAGGTGCGCATCGTCCAGTCGCCCCTGCAGCCGGCGATCCGGCGCACGAAATTGCGCAGCAGCGCGGCGCCGTGCGGCGTGTGCACCACTTCGAGATGAAACTGGGTGGCGTAGAACCTGCGCGCCTCGTCCGCGATCATGGCGATCGGAGCGTTCGCCGAGGTGGCGACGACGCGGAATCCCGCGGGGAGCTGCGTCACCCGGTCGCCGTGGCTCATCCAGACCGGGTAGCGCTCGCCCTGGCGCCATACGCCCTCGAGCAGGGCGGAATCGGCGGTCACCAGCACCTCGGCGCGACCGAATTCGCGGTGGTGGCCGCCCTCGACCCGCCCGCCCAGCTGCTGCGCCATCGCCTGCTCGCCGTAGCAGATGCCGAGGATCGGCACGCCCGCTCGATAGATTTCCGCCGGCGCGAGCGGCGCGTCGGGGTCGAGCACCGAGGCGGGGCCGCCGGAGAGGATCACGCCCCTCGGCCGCAGCGCTGAAAACGCGGCCGCCGCCTTCTGGAACGGCACGATCTCGCAATAGACCTTCTCTTCGCGGATGCGGCGAGCGATGAGCTGCGTCACCTGCGAGCCGAAATCGACGATGAGGATCCTGTCGTGGTCCGTGCGCGGCTCGGAGCCGGCGCCGCGGGCCGGCGTGGGCTCGACCATGGTCATTGCGACTTATGTGCAAGCGCAACCAGCAGGGTCAAGGCCGGCGACCCCGGTTGTCCAACGCCAGCTGGCCATGAGCCGCCCACGACTTCGCACGTGCGGGAGGGCCGGCGGATGGGCATGGCGCAGCGCCTGAATTTGGCCTATCATTTGCCATCATCATGATTTCCGGAGCACCAAAAATGCGTCTTGCCGCTGCTGCGGCGGCCGTAGTCGCGCTCGCCTCGAGTGCCGCGGTCGCGGAACCCCCGGCCATCGACATCCAGAACACCTGTCGCTACGCAGCCAGTGCGATGGGTCAGCTGCTGGGCGGCGGCACCGCCGGCAATGACCAGGAAATCTGCATGGGCTCCGAGGACAGGGCCCGCGAGCAGCTGGTCAAGGACTGGTCGACCTATTCATCGACCGACCGGTCGCGCTGCGTGCGAACGCGCGGCTATCTGCCGAGCTATGTCGAATGGCTCACCTGCCTGGAGATGGAGCGCGACGTGCGCAAGATGAACTTCGGCGAGCAGCACCCCAACGCGGCGATGACGCTGCCGATCGTGCGCTACGGCCCGTTGTGGTGATCGCAGGCAATTTCCGCTACGGGCGGGCGGAGGGCGAGCGCCAATAGGGGAAGCGGCCGCGCGGGCGCTCGGAGCGGACCTCCGCGGGCAGGCCGCGTCGGCGAATCGCGATACCGCCCTGCGGCTCGTCGCTGAGAACGACCACGAAATCAGTGTCGTTGGCGGTCTCCGGGCTCAGCTCCTCGTCGGAAACGATCAGGGAGGAACGCGGCGACGCCATTCCGGCGACCTGCTCGACTATGTCCTGCGGGATGACGATCCGGTCGAGCGCTGCTTTCGCGCCGCCCGGCTCCGGGGTGCTCGGCTCGGCCGCGTGAGCGCCGCCCCCGTTCGTGAGAGCCTGGGGCTCGCCTCCCTCGCCGGGTGAAAGCCCGCCTTTCAGCGACACGACGCTCCACCGCAGATCGGCGCCGCCGCCGGCCGCCGCCATGGCGGTGAAGACGTGGGTGCCGATCGGACGATCGGGGTCGATGATCGTGACCGGGCTCTCCAGGATCGGCTGAAACGCCCGGCGGACATAGAAGCGCTGGGTCTTGCGGCTGACAAAAACCGAGACCGGATCGAGCTCGCGGGCGAGCTCGCGTGCCGCCTCGGCCGCCGCGACCCGCGCCGCCTCGGCGGCAACCGCGGCCTCACGCGCGGGACCGACGGCATCGAGCTTGGGCTGCACCTCGTCCCTGGCGGCGGCCCATTGCGCCTCGAGCTCGGCGATCCTGGCCAGGGCCTTAGCCTTGGCATCGTCGGCCTCCACCTTCGTCGCGGCCGAGGGCGCCGAGCCGAGGGCTGCCTCGGCCGCCGCCAGCTGCTCCTCGGCTCTGCGCTTGAGATTTTCCAGCACGCGAACGCCCATCATCGCCCGCGCTGCCTCGCGCGAGGCGGTGACGGCCACGAGCCTCGCCTGATCGGCCTTGCGCGCCGCCTCGTCCGCCTCCGCGGCGCGGGCTGCAGCCAGGGCGGCCGCCCCGGGCTTCGACGGGAACAGGGCCGGGTGGACGATCTCGACCGGAGCCACCTCGCTGGGCGCCACGATCACCCGCATGCCCAGCCGGGTCAGATCGAACAGGCGCGCAGCGAAGTCGAAGGGCATCCGGACGCAGCCATGGGAGGCCGCATATCCGGGCAGCGGGCCGCCGTGCAACGCAATCCCTGACCAGGTGATGCGCTGCATGTGCGGCATCCACGCGTCGTCGTAGAGGTTCGAGTGGTGGTCCGCGTCCTTCTGGATCACGCTGAACACGCCGGCGGGGGTCTCGCGTCCCTTCTGGCCGCTCGACACCGGCGCGCGCAGGATCCAGCCCTTGGCATCGTAGATGGTGATCCGCTGCTCGCGCAGCGAAACGATGGCCATGATCGGCTCACCGGGGCTGCGCGACTCGATCGATTCGACGGAGCGGCCGTTGCGGGCGCTCGTCGGGGCCGCATGCGCTGCCGCCGTGATCAGCGCGGCGAGCACGGCCGCGGCAAGATAGGGTCGTGGGCTTCTCCGGTGCTTCGGATGCATTGGCGGCCTCGATGCCGATCCGCTCCGGGTCGCCCCGCGGGCGTGCCCGGCAGCCCGCGACGCGAGGCGATCTTGCCGACCCCGGCGGCCTGCGTGCTTACTCCAATTCCGCAATGGCGGGAATGAGGCGCGGCTGATGCAACGAAGTCACGCCCGAATCACCAAATCGGTTCGAAGCGCGCGGGACAGTGTACAGGCTCGACGACAGCTCCCGCCGCAGACCGAGATGTGCACGTTTGGGCTGGTCGGAAGCCTGTTCAAAAAGCGAAAGCCCCGCTCGGGGAAGCAGGGCTTTCAAAGACGGTTGCGGGGGGATTGGGGGGGAGATGGCAACCGTCTTGATGATCAGTACCGCACGCCTGTTTCAGGCGTATGTCGACGCAGGAATTTTGATTTCGCGCTTTGTGGCAGGAATCCGGCCGATGTTTCGCGGTTTGTGGCTTCTATGCGGCACGGCCGGAAACCGAACCATCCGCTAGTCAAAAGCCACGATCTCGACCCAGTTCGCTCCTGCGCCGGTCGGATAGCGCCCGACGGGCTTCAAGGCGCCGCTCTCGGCGTCGATCGCGTAGACGGCGAGCATGTCGGACTTCTCGCCGGAGACGACGACGAACCGGCCGGTCGGGTCTATGTTGAATCCGCGCGGCTGCTTCTCCGTCGGCACGCTTCCGAGATGGATCAGCACTCCGTTTGCGCGATCGACGCGGAACGCCCCGATCGTGCTCGTCGTGCGCTCGGTGGCGTAAAGGAAACGGCCATCCGGGGTGAGGTGGAGATCCGCGGCCCAGATGTCGTTGTCGGTGTTGCGCGGGGTCTGGCTCGCACCGGGCGTGCCGATTGCACCCCGCGGCATGCCGGGCACAAGCTTCGTGGTCGGAGGCAGCACGGAGACCGACGCGAGCTCGGTGAGGAGACCGGTGCTCGAATCCATCGCCAGCCTCGTCACGGTGCCGGTGAGCTCGTTCAGCACATAGATGAAGCGGTTGTCCCGGGAGACGATCAGATGGCGTGGTCCCGTGCCCTGCCTGAGCTGCAG
>DASXAP010000031.1:0-4691 GCA_036406655.1 Xanthobacteraceae bacterium
TGATCGGGCACGGCACCGGCACCATCGCCGGGCTGTTTCGCCGGGATGCAGCGCCCGATACCGATCCGATGCTGCTCACCGACAACCCGCACAATCAGATCCTGGCAGTGGCGATCCAGCTGGGCGGCATCGGGGTGCTCGTGCTCCTCGCCATGTGGGTCGCTCATCTCCTCCTGTTCCGCGGCGGTGGCCTGATGGCCTGGTTCGGGCTGATCGTCGTGCTGCAGAACGTCATTGGATCGATGTTCAACACCTACCTGTTCGAATCCGGCCAGGGCTGGCTCTACATCTTCGGGATCGGGATCACCGGCGGTGTCGTGCTCTCCCGCACCGCCGCGCCGGCAACGGACGAGCGCACGGCATGAGCGGGGCTCGCCGCATCGAGCTTCCGCAGCGTCCGCGCATCCTGGTCATCACCTTGCGCCGGCTCGGCGACGTGCTGCTGAGCACGCCGTTGCTGCGAACCATCCGTCGCGGCTTTGCGCAGGCCACATTGCACGCGCTGGTGTTCAGCGGCAGCGAGCGCGTCCTTGCCGGCAACCCCGATATCGACGACGTGCTGACGATCGCCGAACGCCCGTCGGCCGGCGCGACGCTCGCGCTCCTCCGCCGGTTGTGGCGTCGCTACGATCTCGTCGTCTCCACCCAGACCGGCGACCGCCCGGCCTTCCTCGCCTGGGTGGCCGGCCGCCGCCGGCTGGGCCTCGTGCCGCGCGCGGGCGAGACCGGCGCGTGGTGGAAGCGGCAGGTCCACCATGTCGCGATCGATGCCGAGCCCGGTCGCCACCGTGTTGTGCAGCTTCTGGCGCTCGCGAGCGCTATCGGGCTCGATCCGGTGCCGCAGCTTGTCTGTCCGCGCGGCGCCCCACCGGACCGCATGCCCAGCCGGCGTTATGCGGTGCTCCACGCCAGCCCGTTCTATCGGTACAAGCGCTGGACCGATGCGGGGTGGCGGCGGCTGGCGCGGGAGCTCGCCGAGCGCGGGCTCGCGCTGGTGGCGACCGGCGGCCCCGACCCGTCGGAGAAGGCCTATCTCGACGGGCTGTGGGGAGAGGCCGGCGTGCCGATCGACCGGGTTGACGGCCGCCTCGATTGGCCGCAGCTCGCCGCGCTGTTGGCCGGCGCCGAAGTCTATGTCGGCCCCGATACCTCGATGACGCATCTCGCCGCCGGGAGCGGCTGCCCCACAGTTGCGCTCTACGGGCCGACCAGCCCGCGGCTGATCGGCCCCTGGCCCACCGGCGGATTGGAGCGGCCTTGGGATCACGCCGGCAGCATCCAGCACCGTGGCAACGTCTGGGTCGTGCAGAATCCGCTGCCCTGCCTGCCGTGTGAAAAGCTCGGCTGCGAAGGCCGTCTCGACAGCCGCAGCCAATGCCTGGACGAGCTTTCGACAGAGCGGGTGCTGCTGGCGGTGGATGACGCATTGAAGCGGCCGGCGCGCAGGCCGCATTAGCGGCCCTGCGGCATGCGGGGTCCCCGCTTCGCTCTTGGTCCTTGATGCGGGTGCGAGGCGACGCTGCTCAATGATCGATGACGGAGCGCCTGGTGCGGCCAACTCTTTGTTCCGTGGCCGGCTTCTTGGCGGCGGTCTCGATCGCGAAAGGCGTGTAGGAAGCATTGTGGCATTGATCGATGACCACGCCGGCACGGAAGTCGATGATCTGGTCGCCCTGAATGAAGATGGCGTAGTGCTGCGGATGGCCCTGCGCGTCGAGCTTCAGGCAGGTCAGCCAAGCCTGGCCCTTCAGGTGGTCGACCCGACGTGCGCCGGAGATTTCCAGCTCGCCCAGCCTCATATCCTCGGGAAACACCGTCCTGATATGCTCGGCGACGACCCGCCGATAGTCGGGTTGCGGCTGCTCCGTGCCCGGTGCGGCGTTCCAATCCTGAACGATCTCGCTGGCCGAGCAGCCGCCGAGAGCGAGCGCAAGCGTTGCGGCGAGGATACGCACAGCACGTCTATTCTCGTGACCGAGCTGCGCGCTCAGCTCGCAATCCGCCATCGGGCTGGACGATCATGGTGCATAGCACGACGCCTGGCAGGATCATAGAGGTCGAGCAGCGCGTCATGGCCCGGGCTCGTGCGACCTTGTTTCGACCATGCATGAGACACCCGCACCGATCATCTGTGCAGGACGACATCCGCGGATGCCGGCTGCAGGACGATCCCTGCTCCCGCCCTGTTGCGCGCGCATGTCACCATGGGTCGTCCTGCTGGCGTCAGGCGGCGAAGGCCGCTATTGAAGGGGCCGGCGCCGCCGCACGGCGGCGAGCTCGGGATGAAGATGGTGCTTTCGAGTTTCACCCCGCGGATGTGGCTGATCCTGGCGCACGACCTCATCGCTACGGCGGCCGCTGTCGTGGCGAGCTTCTTCATTCGCTTCGAGGAGGCGGGTCTCGCCGAGCGCTGGCGGCTCTTGATCGTGCTGCTTCCCCCGTTCGTGCTGTTCTCGGGAGCGGTCTACGCGTTCTTCGGCCTGTACAAGGCGAAATGGCGTTTCACCTCGCTTCCCGATCTCTACAACATCGTATGCGCCGTCACGGTGCTGGCGATGACGCTTCTTGCGCTCGATTATGTGCTGCTGGCGCCCAACGTCTACGGCACTTTCTTCTTCGGCAAGATCACCATCATCCTCTACTGGCTGCTGCAGATCGCATTCGTCGCGGGCCCGCGCGTCGTGTACCGGTACTTCCGGTATACGCGCACGCTTCATCACGCCAAGGAGGGCGACTCGATGCCGGCCCTGGTGGTCGGTCGCACCGCCGACGCCGAGGTCCTGTTGCGCGCTATCGAAAGTGGCGCGGTCACGAAAATTCGCCCGGTCGGCATCCTGTCGCCTTCTCCTGCGGACAGGAGCCAGGCGATCCGCGGGGTTTCGGTGCTCGGCGAGCCCGAGGATGTCGAGGCGATCGTGGCCGACCTGCGCAATCGCGGCGTCAACGTGCTGCGGCTGGTGCTCACGCCGAGGGCGCTGCATCCCGAAGCCAAGCCGGAAACCATCCTGATGCGGGCACGCAGGCTCGGGATCGTCACCAGCCGGCTGCCTTCGCTGGACGACGGCGGGGAAGCGCTCCGCCTTGCCCCGGTCAACGTCGAGGATCTGCTGCTCCGACCCGGCGTCAAGATCGAATACCGCCGCCTCGAAGCTTTCGTGCGAGGCAAATCGATCATCGTGACTGGTGGCGGAGGCTCGATCGGAGCGGAGATCTGCGACCGCATCGTGACGTTCGGAGTGTCGAGGCTGCTGGTGATCGAGCATTCCGAGCCGGCGCTCCACGCCGTCCTGGAGATGCTCGCCACCAAGCGTTCGGCTGCCAAGATCGACGGCCGGCTCGCGGATATCCGTGATCGGGCGCGTATCTTCCGGCTCATGGGGGATTTTCGCCCCGATATCGTCTTTCATGCCGCGGCGCTCAAGCATGTGCCGCTGCTCGAGCAGGACTGGGGCGAGGGCGTCAAGACCAATGTGTTCGGCTCGGTGAACGTCGCCGATGCCGCCGTCGCCGCCGGAGCCGCCGGGATGGTCGTGATCTCGACCGACAAGGCGATCGAGCCGGTCTCCGTGCTCGGCGCTTCCAAGCGGTTTGCCGAGATGTATTGCCAGGCTCTCGACAGCGACTTCGCGCGGCGCGCAACCGGGCACACCCGGCCGATGCGCCTGATCGCGGTGCGTTTCGGCAACGTCCTCGCCTCGAATGGCTCGGTCGTCCCGAAGTTCAAGGCGCAGATCGAAGCCGGGGGGCCGCTGACGGTGACCCATCCCGAGATGGTCCGCTACTTCATGACCATCCGCGAGGCTTGCGACCTGGTGGTCACCGCCGCGAGCCACGCCCTCGCCGGCGGACCGGCAGGTATCGCCGTCTACGTCCTCAACATGGGACAGCCGGTAAGGATCGTCGACTTGGCGGAGCACATGATCCGACTGTCCGGCCTGGAGCCGGGGCGTGACGTTGACATCGTCTTCACCGGCATCCGGCCGGGCGAGCGGCTGCACGAGACGCTTTTTGCGCACAATGAGCCGACTGCTGCGATCGGCATCGAGGGCATCGTTGCAGCCAAGCCGGTCAGCCCCCCGCTCGAGGCGATGCGCGGATGGCTCCTCGCGCTCGAGCAGGGATTGGCGCGCGAGGACCGCTCGGTGATATTCCGCGTGCTGCACGACGCCGTGCCCGACTTCGGCGGCGAGGCCGCGTAGGGCAGGGGCCCGGGCTCAATGCGAGCTCATGGCCGGGCCTGCCCCACGGGTCCGACGAGGATCACGCCTGCCCCGATCTCATCGCTTTTTCTGTGCGAATATCCACAAGAGCCAGCCTACGATCGTGCCGGCTGCCGCCAGCGCCAGGAGCGACACCACGGGATCCTGTGCCGCGACGCTGGCGAGCGCGAGCGCGGCGAGCGCCAGGTTGACGGCAAACACGCGTGCCACGATCTCCGGCACCGTGAATCCCATGTCGGTGGCGCGCTGATAGAAATGGGTGCGATGCGCTTGCCAGAGCGGCTCGCCCCTGATGGCGCGGCGCGCGAGCGTGAGGGTGGCGTCGGCGAGATAATAGAGCGGCAGGATGATCGCCGCGGCGAGATGGCCCTGTGCCCCGAGCTGCAGCAGCAGCCAGCCGAGCAAGAGCCCTATCGGCAGGCTGCCGACGTCGCCGAGGAAGAGCTGCGCCACCGGCTTGTTGAACGGCGC
>DASXAP010000032.1:0-10097 GCA_036406655.1 Xanthobacteraceae bacterium
TGTAAGCCGACGAATCGTGTGTTTCCCAGAAACGACGCTCTTCCGCCTCGTCGCGAAAGGTGGGAATGGGCTTAAGTTTCCTGCGCATACCGCTCTCTTTCCTTACGGATAAGGCTTCACGAACCGGGTCTAAGCACGTCCTCGAGCCAGTCCCACATGCAGTGGACGGCGATGGTGATGTTGTCGACCTGGCAGTGGTGGAAGCCGCCTTCCTCGCGCTCGAACACCTTCAACGTCTTCCGCTTCGAGCCCACTGCGGCGAAGCACTTCTCCGCGAGCGCCAGCGGGATCTGCTCGTCGCCCGCCCCGTGCAGCAGCAGGAACGGACAGCGCATCTTCTGCACGATCCCGTCGAGGCGGAAACCCTCGAGCTTGGCGAGCGCCTGCTCGTTGCTCGAGACGCCGAGCACCCATTGCAGATGCTCGGGCGGGACCGACAGCGACAGCACCTTGCCCGACGCGAGCTCGTCGAGCCGCCTGGCCCAGATCGCGTGATAGTCCCACTGCGCACCCCAGGCGACGCAGCAGGCAAAGCGCGGCTCGAGCGAAGCCGCCCGCGGCGCGTAGTAGCCGCCGAGGCTGAGCGCCATGACCCCGATCCGCCGCGGGTCGACCTCGGCGCGGCCGGCCAGATACTCGTAGGCCGCGGACGCATAGCGCTCGGTCTCGGCGATCAGCGGCAGGTTGCGAAACCGCACGCTCTCGCCGTTGCCCGGCCCGTCGACGATCAGGCAGCCGATGCCGCGGGCGGCGAGCTCGGGAATGCCGTAGCCGTATTGCAGCTCCTTGGTGACGTCGAAGCCGTCGAAGAAGACCATGCAGGGCGCGGGCTTGCCCCCGGCGGCCGCTTCATCGGGATGCACGAAGAGCGCCGGCAGGCTCGCGCCGAGATAGGGCACCTCGACCGGCTCGATGCGCGGGCGCCGGAGGCGAGCGGCTGCGTCCCGGAACAGCTCGACCGATCTCGCATAGACATCGTTGCTGCGCGCCGAGCGCGGATGAATGAAGCGTTCGCCGGTCTGCAGATAGCGGCTCGCCCGCAGGAAGCAGGAGGCGGCGGTGCGAGAGTGCCCGTTCTCGTCCGCCTCGCGTCCGCGCGCCGCGATCCGCTCGCCCATTCGCGTCCATTCCTCGAACCAGGCATGGTCGTCGCCGACATGTGCCTCGAGCGCACGCCCGACGCGATGCACCTCGTCGATCTCGATGCCGGTCCAGGGGGCGGCGGAGAGGCAGATGAGCAGCCCCATCGACCAGCGGTAGTTGCCCGGGAAATAGAGAAAAGCGGGATCATCCTTGCGGCCGATCATGGTGTCTCCGATCTTGTCAAGGCTCCTTCGCATCGATGAGCACGAAGGCGATCCGGCAGGGCTCGCTGCCGCGGTTGACCCAGGCATGGTTGGTGCCCTGCTGCACCAGCACGTCGCCGGCTTTCAGATGGATCTCGGTATCATCGAGCAGCATGTCGATCTCGCCGGCCATGACGATGGCGTAGTCGACGGTGCGGGTGCGGTGCATGGCGGGATGCCGCGGCGGCAGCCCGCGTCTCGGCGCCCCGTCGCCCAGGCTGTGGTGCATGCTGGCGGGGTCGAGCGCGCGCATCTCCGCCGTCTCCGGCGGGAAATCGACGATCCGGAACACGCTGCCGCCGCGCGGCGGCATGATGCCGAGGTCGACGGCGGCGCGGTCCCTGCCGCCGGAGAGGTCGGCCGGGGTCTCCCCGGTCACCCAGAGGAGGCGCGAGACGGTCTGCGCCTGCGGTCGCACCTTCCTGTGCGGATTGGGGCCGTCGAACAGCGCCACGGCCTTGTCGTTCCGGTCGATCGTGGTCACCACGCGGCGGATGTCTGCGCTGAGCGGCATTTTAGGCTTCCTCCGTGAAAGGACCCCGACCCTAGAGCATGTTCCCATCGAGTGAAATCGATGTCGTCATGGCCGGGCTCGTCCAGGCTCGTCCCGGCCATCCCGATACATGAGGCACCATGGTGAACCGTCAATCGGGATGCGCGGGACATCAGCGCGTTCACGCGCGTCTGCGACGCGCTTCTGCCCGCGCATGACGTGAACGATTATGAGCGAGATCTGCTCTAGGTGCCGGCCAAGGGAAGCTCGGCGCCGCTCAGCCGGCAAAGCCGCCGGCGGCGAGGAAGGCGTGCTCAGCGGGGGTGGTGACGCGGGCCAATGGCGCGTTGCGGTGGGGGAACCGCCCGAACCGGCGGATGATATCCGCGTGCTCCTCGGCATATTTCGTGAACTCGGCATCGGCGAGCCGCCGCGCCAGCTCGAGGCAGCGGCTCTGGTCGGCGGGCGCTTCCGAGTGCATGAACGGCAGATAGAAGAACTGGCGCTCGCGATGGGCGACCTCCGCGTCGAAGCCGCGGGAGAGCGCGCGGTGGGCGACGGCGCGCGCGAGCGGATCGCTGGCATAGCTGCGCGCATCGTCGCGGAATATGTTGCGGGGAAACTGGTCGAGCACGATGACCAGCGCCAGCGCCGGCTCCGGTGCCGCCTCCCACTGCGTCAGCCGGCCGTCCGCGGCGGCGTGCCACAGGGCGGAGAAGCGCACCGCGACCTCGCCATCGAAGCCCGTGTCCTTGCGGAACCATTTCTCGGGGCCGGCGGCGCGCCAGAAGGCGAGCACCTCGCAGGCACCGGCCAGCCCGCCCGTCGGTGCTGCTCCCTCCCCGCTCACAGCCTTGTCCGTCCGGCGTTGATGTCGGCATAGAGCGCGGCATCCAGGCGCACGAATGCCTTGCGGCTCGGATCGCTGAAATAGAGCGGATCGGTGGTCAGGCCGGGATCGAAGCCTTCCTTCAACAGGTCGACCTTCTTCTGCTTGAACGTGGTGGTGACGTCCCGGTCCCGGCGGATGCGCAGGAACACCGGCCGCGCATATTCGGGCAGCCGCTGTGCGAGATGGTCGCGCAGCGCCGTCAGGTTGAGGTTGTCCCTGGCCGCCACCGCGGCCATCCCGGCCCGGCCGTCGCGCCCCTGCACGGCTACCCCATACACGTTGGCTTGCAGGATGCCGTCGAACTCGCCCACCGCCTGCTCGACCTCCGTGGTCGAGACGTTCTCGCCCTTCCAGCGGAAGGTATCGCCGATCCGATCGATGAAATAGAAATAGCCGTCCTTGTCCTTGCGCATGAGATCGCCGGTGCGGAACCAGCGGTCTCCCCTGGAAAAGGCGTCGCGCAGGATCTTCTTCTCGGTCTCCTCCTCGCTCGCATAGCCCTCGAAGCGCTGCCCGGGCCGCGACGCGTCCTTGACGATCTTGCCGATCACCTCACCGGGCTCGTCGACCGCGCATTCGATGCAGAAGCCCTTGGCGTTGCGAATCGGCCGCTGGCGCTCGACGTCGAAGCGCACGACCTTGATCGGAAAGCGGAGCGAGAGCCACCACGGCAGCCGGCCGACCGCGCCTTCCCTGCCCTCGAAATTGAACAGCGAGACGTTGCCTTCGGTCGCGGCATAGAACTCGATCACCTGGGCGATGTTGAAGCGCTGCTTGAACTGATGCCAGACGTCGGGCCGCAGGCCGTTGCCGCAGGCGAGCCGCAGGCGGTGGGCGCGTTCCTTCGGGTGCGGCGGCGAGTTGACGAGGTAGCGGCACAGCTCGCCGATATACTGGAAGCAGGTGCAGTCCCAGCGTGTGACCTCGTCCCAGAAGTCGTGCGCGGAGAATTTCTCGCGGATCACCACCGAGCCGCCGCGCAGGAGCAGCGCCCCGGTCGCCAGCAGGCCGCCGGCGGTGTGATAGAGCGGCAGGCAATCGTACATGCGGTCGCCGGCGCGGGTGTCCATCACTCCGGCAAAGGCATGGGTCGCGAGCATGAGCCGGTAATGATTGACGTTCGCCGCCTTGGGCAGGCCGGTCGTGCCGGACGTGTAGATGTAGAGGGCGCGATCCTCGATGGTGAGGGTGCGGCGCTCGGACGGCGCCAGATCGTCGCCCGGGAGCTCATCGAGCGCCCGATCGATCCGGGCAAAATTGGCGTCGGCATCCCCGTGCAGCCAGATCTGGGGATTTCCCTCGAGCTGAGGACGCGCGGTCTCCAGCGCCTCGTACAGCTCCGCAGCGACGACGACGTGCCTGGGAGCGACCACATTGATGCAGTGCGCGAGCGCCGCTCCGGTGAGATTGGTGTTGATCAGAGCGACCGCGCCGCCGACGCGGGTGATGCCGATCCAGACCGCCAGGAATTCCGGCCGGCCCGGCATCATCAGGCAGACCGTGTCGCCCTTCTCGAGGTGCTGCGCCAGCGCCCAGCGGGCATAGCGGTTCGCGCGCGCCGCGAGCTCCCGATAGCTCAAGCGCTCCTTGTCCGAGAGGAGCGCCGGGGCGTCCCCGTAGCGATCGGCGAGGTCGGCTATGACCTGCGGGAAGACGCGCGTCGGATCCCGGGCGATCGGCGTCGTCATCTTGAGCGTGCGCAGGGCGCCCCTGAGGCAGGCCACGTCCGCATTCAATCGCTCGATCGGTCCCATGGCGTTTTCCCGGCGGCATGGTCGTCTTGCCGACCGCCGCCCGACAGCGAGCAGCCCTCCGTCGCGTTCGCCGCCCGCGCAAAAGGCGCGCGGCCGCAAGCACAGCCGGCGGCAATGGAGGGTGGCACAAAAGGCGTCAAGGAACCCTCAACGCCCGGGCCTGGCACAGATATGGGGCGATTGGTCGAGGAGGTCCATGTGCCGGCGGGTCGCGCCGGCGCGGATCAGCGCGCCTGCGTGGTCTGCTGCGAGACCGGGGTGGAAGCGGGAGCGCCCTTGGCCGCGGGCTTCCTGGGCCGCGGCTTCGGTGCAGTCTCCCCGGCGGGGACCGGCGTCATGCTGGCCTTGGCCGCCGCGGGCTTCCCGGATGCCGCATCCTTGCCGCCGGGCGCCTTGGCCGCCGTTACCGCCTTGCGCTTCTCCGGCTTGGACCTGGGCCAGGCTTGCACGGTCCCCGGCGGCGGCGGCTTGGCCCCGGTGAACACCAGGACCGGCTCGCCCAGGTTCGACTCCTGCAGGAGCCCTGCGCCCTTGCCCTTCGGGCGCAGGCTCGACAGGAAGACTCCATAGGGGGAATCCGGGCCGACCTCGGCGGGCAGCTGCTCGTCCTCGTCCTCGCTGGCCGGACGCTTGCGATGGCCGCCGCACATCTCATCGCGCAGGTTCGGAGGCGGCTCGCTGATCGGCTGCAGCGTCTCGACCGTGCCCAAGGACGGCATCAGCCAGCCGAGGCCGTTCCTGCTGCCGAAGCCGCGCTCGAGAAGCTGCGCCGCCTTCATCGCCCGCGCCGCCGACGATGGGGCGCCGAGCACGACCGCGATCAGCCGCCGGCCGTTGCGCGTGGCCGAGGCCACCAGGTTGAAGCCGGAGGCGCAGATGAATCCGGTCTTCATGCCGTCCGCGCCGGGATAGCGGCCGATCAGGGTATTGTAGTTCCGCTGCACCATCCGTCCCATGCGGATGCCGGGCAGGTGCCAGTAATAGTCGTATTCCGGCATCTCCCGGATCAGCGCCCGAGCCAGGATGCCGAGGTCGCGCGCCGACGTTATCTGGTCGTCGGCGGGAAGCCCGTTCGGGTTGACGAAGCTCGTCTGCGTCATGCCGAGCTGGCGCGCGTAATGGTTCATCTGATCGGCGAAGCCCTCGATCGAGCCGGCGACGCCCTCGGCGAGCACGACGGCGATGTCGTTTGCCGATTTCACCATCAGCATCTTCAGCGCGTTGTCGACGGTGACCACGGTGCCGACGCCGAACCCCATCTTCACCGGCGCTTGCGCCACCGCGTTGGCAGAGACGGTAAGCGGGGTCTCGAGGCTGAGCCGGCCCTCCTTCACCGCCCGCAGCGTCACGTAGGCGGTCATCAGCTTGGTGACGGAGGCGGGGTACCAGAGATGGCCGGCATTGTGGGCATAGACGACCTTGCCGGAATCGGCTTCGATCACCAGCAGCGCCTCGGCGCGGGCCGCGCCGGCAGCACCGGCGATTGCAACGAGCGCCGCGGCTGCCCACATGAGCTTTCGCGCAACTGAGGATCGCGGCGGTGTCGGCAAGGCCTGGGTCCGGTTGCTTGAGCGAGCCTCGGAAGCGCGCTTCTGGGCTGGGGATGTAGGCGGCGGACAGCGGAAAGGCAAAGCGAATCCCCCGATTCCCGCCCAGCCGAATGTGTCCCGCTTCAATGTTGGAGGAAAGCGTCCAAATTTCGACGAGTCCGCGCCGCGCTTCGCGACCGCGAAGCGCGAGCCGCTGGTAAAAGCTTCGCCAGCCTGTACAAAGCCCGCTGCGCGCGCGTCTGCGAAATGAGCCCGTGAGCCGGCAACTCGATTGTTGCCTTTTCGACACAGACAACCTGGAACTGCACCGGACCCGAGAGAGGAGACCGCCGTGACCGCTTGCATCGTCGGCTGGGCCCATACCCCATTCGGCCGTCTCGATGGAGAGACGGTCGAAAGCCTGATCGTGCGCGTGACGCAGGACGCGCTGGTCGACGCCGGGATCGGCGCCCGCGACGTCGACGAGATCGTGCTGGGGCATTTCAACGGCGGCTTCTCGGCGCAGGACTTCACCGCTTCGCTCGTGCTGCAGGCTTCGCCCGAGCTGCGCTTCAAGCGCGCCAGCCGGGTCGAGAATGCCTGTGCCACCGGCTCGGCCGCGGTGCACCAGGGGCTGAAGGCGATCGCGGCCGGCTCGGCACGGCTGGTGCTGGTGGTGGGCGTCGAGCAGATGACGGCCACGCCTCCCACCGAGATCGGACGCAACCTGCTCAAGGCCTCCTATGTGCGGGAGGAGGCGGAGATCGAGGGCGGCTTCGCCGGCATCTTCGGCAAGATTGCCGCACTTTATTTCCAGCGCTGGGGCGACCAGTCGGACGCGCTCGCGCGCATCGCCGCCAAGAACCACCGGAACGGGGTGGGCAACCCCTTCGCGCAGATCCGCAAGGATCTCGGCTACGAGTTCTGCCGCGCCGAGAGCGAGAAGAACCCGCGTGTCGCCGGCCCGCTCAAGCGCACCGACTGCTCGCTCGTCTCCGACGGCGCCGCCGCCGTGGTCCTGGCCGATGTCGCCACCGCCCTGCGGCTGGACAAGGCAATCGCCTTCCGCGCCGCCGAGCACGTGCAGGACTTCCTGCCGATGAGCAGGCGCGACGTGCTCAAGCTCGAGGGCTGTGCCGAGGCCTGGAAGCGCGCGCTGGCGAACACCGGCATCGGCTTGTCGGCGCTGTCCTTCGTCGAGACCCACGACTGCTTCACCATCGCCGAGCTGATGGAATACGAGGCGATGGGTCTGGTGCCGGAGGGGCAGGGAGCGCGCGCGGCGGCGGAAGGACTGACCGAGAAGGACGGGATGCTGCCGGTCAACCCCTCCGGCGGGCTCAAGGCCAAGGGTCACCCGATCGGCGCCACCGGCGTGTCGATGCACGCGATCACCGCCATGCAGCTCACCGGCAGCGCCGGCGACATGCAGGTGCGCAACGCGAGCCTCGGCGGCATCTTCAATATGGGCGGGACCGCGGTCGCGAACTACGTGAGCATCCTCGAGCGGATCAAGTAGCGCGCTCGACGTCCTGCCGGCCGCGCAGCGGCAGCGGCTGCTCGTCCAGCATCGCCCGGATCGCCGCCCGGGTGACCGCGGGATCGAGCCCATGCTGCGCGATCAGGTCGCGACAGTCGGCGGCGATCGCATCGACGTCCTGCATCAGCTTGAGCCGCTTGAAGTGGTCCTCGTGGCGGATGCCCA
Source organism: Xanthobacteraceae bacterium (assembly GCA_036406655.1). GTDB lineage: Bacteria > Pseudomonadota > Alphaproteobacteria > Rhizobiales > Xanthobacteraceae > VAZQ01. Next base: position 7,720 of record DASXAP010000032.1, read on the forward strand.
TGCCGGCGCCGACGATCTCCAGCACGTTCATGATCCGGAACGGGTAGTCGCGCTCGTGCGCGCACAGCTCGCGGTGATCGGCGTGATAGACCGCGACCAGCGCGTCGAGACGCGCCCGCTCGGCGGCGTCGAGCTCGTTCTTCTGCAGCTCGCGCCGGTAGGCCGGCAGCGCCCGGAAGTAGTTGCTCATCATGCCGACCGCCGGCTGCCCGAGATCGACGAGCTCGATGCCTGGCACCGCCCGCAGGATATCCTCGGCGGCCTCGACCACTCCCTTGATGCCGGGATGGCGGTGCAGCGCCACGCGCATCTCCACCCGGTGCTGCAGGAACGGCACGAGCTCGTCGAGATGCGTGCGCAGGAACAGCATGAACGGCGTCATCTCGAACGGGCGTGCGCCGCGCATCCGCTCGAGCGTCGGAAGCGTCGTCTCGCTGAACTGGGTATGGCAGCTCGGGCACCAGGAGATCACCTGCCCGGACTTGCTGCGCGCGAGCTTGTCCGCGGTGCTCTCGGCGAAGCGGCCGGAGGTGGCGATGTCGCCGCTGCGCATCTGCACCACCCCGCAGCAATGGGTCGGGCCGCCGAGCACCCGATAGCTGATGCCGAGCCGGTCCATGATGTCGAGCGCGATGAGCGCGATGTGCGGGGTCTTGAGCACGTTGCAGCCGGTGTAGAAGACGAAATCCGGCGCCTCCCCTGCCTCGCCCGCCCCCGCCCCTTCGGCGCCGGCGAGGGAGCCGTTTCCAGCCGTCTTCTGGCCGAGACGGGCGAGGAGCTCGTCGTCGAGCTGCAGCTGGGAGATGTGGGAGACCTCGCGAGCGACCTTGCGGAAACCTTCCACCCCGTGCCGGCGCTGCTCCGCCGGCGCGCTCGCTTGGCGAGCCATCGCCACGCGCGCCATGCCGAGCAGGAAACGCGGATTGACGCCGTAGTCGCAGGCCTTGATGCATTCGCCCGTGAGCACGCAGGCATTCGCCCATTTACGCGAGGCTTCCGGGCCGTCGCCAGTGCGCAGGATGTCGAGGACGCCGCTGATGACGGCGACCGGCTCGGCCTTGACCCCGCCGGGACCGGTGACGGGACAGACCTCGACGCATTTGCCGCAACGCGTGCAGGCGTCGGTCATGGCCTCGACGCGTTCGGCCAGCGCGGTTTCAAAGGTCGCGGCGGTCATGCGTGCCTCGCGGCGACTGCCCCTGGGGCCATATGTATCCCGAGGCTTCGACGAATTGAAGATGCCTTCCCCGCGAGCCTGCCCGCCGCCGAACCGGCCCCGGGGATCAGGCGGCGACCGCGATCCCCTGCACCTCGATCATCATCTCGGGCTGCGCGAAGCCTTGCACCGTGATCGCCGCGCTCGCCGGGAAGTCCTTGCCGAACAGCTCGGTGCGCAGCTCGGTCATCCGCGTGGTGTAGCGGGCATCGATCAGGAAAACCGTCATCGTCACCATATCGGCGAGCTTGGCGCCCGCCTCCGCCAGCGTCTTCTCGATATTGCGGAAGGTCTGCCTGAACTGCGCGTCGAAATCGCCGGCGAGCGACTTGCCGGCATCATCGACCTGCCCGGTATGGCCGGCGATGTAGATGGTGCGGCCGGCGCCTTGCGTGATGACGCAGGGCGAGAACGCCCGCTTGACCTGCCAAGTGCCGCGAACGAACGACTTCTGCATGACGATCTCCCTGTCGATTTCGGTGAGATTGGATCACAACGGCGCCACCCGACGAGATCCGCCCCCTCTCCCCGAAGGGGATAGGGTTGGGGTGAGGGGGTTCGAATATCGATACCGAGCAGGCCCCGTAACCCAGCCCTCTCCCCGCTGAAGCGACGCAACCGGGGAGAGGGAGCAGTCGGAGCTTGCCGCCGATCAGCCTCACGCGCCCTTCGTCCTGCCGTTCTGCATGGCGCGCCACAGCTGCTCGGGGGTAGCCGGCATCGGAACATGGCGGATGCCGAGATGCGACAGCGCGTCGACCAGCGCGTTGGCGACCGCCGGCATCGCCCCGACGCAGCCGGCTTCGCCGGCGCCCTTGACGCCGAGCGGATTGGTCGCGGTCGGCACCGGATTGCTCTTGATCTCGACGACGCCGATGTCGGTCGCCCGCGGCATGGCATAGTCCATGAACGAGCCGGTCAGCATCTGGCCGTCGCCGTCGAACCGGATGTCCTCCATCAGGACCTGGCCCACGCCCTGCGCCACCCCGCCGACGATCTGGCCCTTGAGCAGCAGCGGATTGATCACGGTGCCGACGTCGTCGACCACGCTGTAGCGCACGATCTCGACGGCGCCGGTCTCCTCGTCGATCTCGAGCTCGCATATGTGGCAGCCATTGGGGAAGTTCTGCACCGGCGCGGTGTAGGTGGCGGTGGCGATCAG
>DASXAP010000033.1:0-6330 GCA_036406655.1 Xanthobacteraceae bacterium
CTAGCCTGCATGCTCGAAGGCCTCGCTAGAGCTCATCCGGCATTTGTCCGTTGGAACAAGCAAGCACGGTCCCGCGCTGCCGCAAACAAGCTCGCTTGGGCGATGCCGCCCGATATAGATCAGTTGACGCAAGTGCTCGAGCTGGGTCGGCAATATAAGGATATTCCACGCGAGCCGTGGGCAGAGATGGGCTACTCCGTGTCGGCTTGGAACGGATTGGATCCCCCTAATGGGGTGTCATTGAGCATCGAGTCCGGAGCTTATACACGCAATAGACCGTTTCCGAATTCGGCGGGACTGAATTTTGATCCCGTGAGCCCGGACAATGCAGACCTAATGACCATCACCGCTCTCAAACCGGCCCTCCTCAGCATCGTCGCAGCCTGGGAGCCGGATCGCGGCAATGTGGTGTGCTGGAGCTATTGGCAGCGGTTGTTCGGCGACCGGCATTACCCGCCGTTCCGCAGCGGCTGGATGACCTATCTGGCGCCGCAATATGCGAGCCGGATCACCCCGCCGCCCGAAGCGATCGCCGAACGGGTGGCGGGCGGCGGGCTGCTGCTGCTGGCGACCGAGGAGCGCTTCAGCATGGACAATCCCGAGCATCTCGCCGTCGCCGACGCGATCCAAGTCGCCCTGGCCCCGATCCAGGACATGGTGTGGTAGCCAGAGTCCGGCAAGGTCGCCAGCAAGCCAGCGCTGGCGCAGCTCGGCTGCGTGACGCTGACGGTGACGACGGCAGCGATTGGCGCCATTTGCGGGCGGCAGACGGCCCGGCGGCTTATCTGAGAGGACGATCGCGCTTATCCTACACCATCAGGCGCAGGCGGAAGATGCGCTGCACGAGCAGGATCAACAGGCCGATCACGACGATCTGCAGCGACGAGGCGGCGGCGATCGTCGGGTCGCCTTGCCATTGAATTTCCGAGAACAGGTGGACCGGCAGGCTGGTCGAGCTCGGCCCCGACAGGAACAGCGCCAGATTGACGTCGGAGAACGAGATGATGAAGGCGAAGATCGCGCCCGACAGCAGGCTCGACCGCAAGAGCGGCAGCGTCACCTTGCGAAAGGCCTGCAGGCGGGTCGCGCCGAGGCTCATCGCTGCTTCCTCGAGGCGCGGGTCCATGCCGACGAGCCCGGCGGTGACGCTGCGGATCACATAGGGCGTGCAGATGACGAGATGGCCGCACAGCAGGGTCCAGAGCGAGGCCTGCAGCGCGAGCCGCGCATAGAACAAGTAGAGGGCGGCGCCCAGCAGGATCTGCGGCACCAGCAGCGGCGCCAGAAACAGCGTCTCCAGCGCTTCCCGGCCGACAAAGCGGAAGCGCACCAGCCCGACTGCCGCGGCCGTGCCGAGCCCGGTCGCGATCGCCGCGGCCAATAGGCCGACGACGAGGCTGACCCGGAAGAACGAGCCGACATAGGCGTCACTCGCGAAAAACGCGGCAAACCAGCGCAAGGTGACGCCGCTCGGCGGGAACGCGAAGGTAGCGCTCGGCCCGAACGAGACCGCGACGACGACAATGAGCGGCGCCAGCAGCAGGACATAGACGGCGCCGACGACGGGCAGCAGCAGAATCGGCCGCCTCATCGGCCCCGTTCCAGCCGGGCCGCGCGGCGCGTCGCGAACAGCGCCAGAAACATCGGCCCGACGGTCAGCACCACCAGAGCGAGGGCCAGGCTCGAGGCGATCGGCCAGTTGAACGAAACCAGCACCTCGTCATAGATCTGCTGGCCGACCAGCCGCTCGCGCGGGCTGCCCATCAGCGCCGGGGTCACGAAGGCGCTCAACGACACGCTGTAGACGAGGAGAGAACCGGAGACGAGGCCCGGCAGGCTCAGCGGCAATATCGTCCGCCGAAACATCTGGAGCCAGCTGGCGCCGAGGTTGCACGCGGCCTCCTCGAGGCTCGGCGGGATCTGCTCGATCGCCGCCATCAACGGCAGCACCATGAACGGCAGGAAGACGTTGACGAGGCCGATCACGACGGCGGTGTTGCTGTAGAGGAGCTTGACCGGCGCCAAGCCGAGGCCGAGGAGCGCCTCGTTCACGAGCCCCTTGCGGCCGAGGATCACGATCCAGCCGAAGATCCGGATCACGGTGCTGACCATCAGCGGCATGATCAGCAGGAAAAGCCCCAGGGTCTGGAGGCGCGGCCGGGCGCGCGCCAGCCAATAGGCGAGCGGATAGCCGAGCAGCGCGCAGACGACGGTCGTGATCAGCCCGAGCTCCAGGGTGCGCGCGAACAGCCGCAGGTAATAGAGGTCGAATATCTTGCGGTAGTTGGCCAGGGTCAGCTGCGGCAGGGCGATCTTGGTCGGCGAATAGGTATGCAGGCTGAACAGCGCCACATTGGCGAACGGCACGATCAAGAGGAGAAGCAGACAGATCGCGTAGGGGCCGGTCAGCGCCGCCCAGACCGGCCGCTCCCTGGGTCGTTCCATGGCGCCCGCGCTCAGCGCCGCAACAGCCGCAGGTCGGCCGGATCGACGACGATCTCGACCGGCTGCGTCGGGGTCCAGCCGCGCGCCGCCCCGGCGTTCTTCAGCGCCGCCCGGACGGTTTCGCCACGCGCCAGCTCGAGGCCGAGATGGAGGTCCTCGCCGAGATAGATCACCTCGACGATCCGCGCCGAGAAGCGGTTGTGCTCGGCCGCCGCGGCGAAGCCCGGCGCGCAGACCCGCACCCGCTCGGGCCGCAGCAGGACCGAGACCTCGCCGTCGCCCGCGGCTTCGGCGGCGCCGCAGCGCAGCCGCAGACCGGTGGCGGTCTCGACGGTGGCGCCCTGCGCGCCGTTTTCGACGATCCGCCCGCGAAGCAGGTTGGAGCTGCCGATGAACTCGGCGACGAAAGTGGTCGCCGGCCGCTCGTAGATCTCGCCGGGCGTGCCGATCTGCTCGATCTGGCCGTGCGACAGGACGGCGATGCGATCGGACAGCGCCAAGGCCTCGGTCTGGTCGTGGGTGACGTAGATCGCCGTCTTGCCAAGCCGGCGCTGCAGGCTCTTGAGCTCGTCGCGCATCTGCAGCCGCAGCTTGAAGTCGAGATTGGAGAGCGGCTCGTCGAACATCAGGATGCGCGGCTCGAGCACCAGCGAGCGGGCGATCGCGACACGCTGCTGCTGGCCGCCCGAGAGCTGCGCCGGAAACCGCGCCGCCATCTCCGGCAGATCGACGATGCGCAGCATGGCGCCGACCCGTTCGGCGATCTCCGCCTTTGGCCTGCGGCGGAGCCGAAGGCCGAAGGCGATGTTGTCGAACACGCTCAGGTGCGGGAAGAGCGCGTAGTTCTGGAACACGAGGCCGACATCGCGCCGGTGCGGCGGCTTGTCGTCGAGGCGCTCGCCGCGCAGGCGGATCGCGCCGCCGGTCAGCGTTTCGAACCCGGCGATGCAGCGCAGAGTCGTCGTCTTGCCGCAGCCGCTCGGCCCCAACAGCGAGAAGAACTCGCACTCGCGAACCTCGAACGAGATCGGGCCGACCGCGACCTGCGGCGAATACCGCTTGGTGAGCCCGACAACCTCGAGCTCGACGCCTTCCGACACGGCGCGCTCCGCTATCGGCCTAGTGGTACGGATGCTCCCTCTCCGCCCCCGGGGGGCGGAGAGGGTCGGGGTGAGGTCGGGGAGAGCCGGCGCGCAACCCACCTCACCCTCCCCGTCGCCAGGACGACGGGTCCCCTCCCTCTCCCCCGCAGACGGGCGGAGAGGGCGCATAGGCGCGTGCGCACGTTAACGGGGGTGAAAAAGGAACCATCCGGGCCGCTCAGAATGCTACGCCCCGAGCACCTCCTTGTTCCAGCGGTCGAGGTACTGCGATTTGTGCGCGTTCATCTTGACGTAGTCGATCGGCGCCACGTTCTTTTCCTTGTCCGCCGGGAAGGCGTAGCGTGCCATATCGGCCGGCAGCTCGGCCTTGCGGCTCGACGGCGGATAGAAGAAGCGCTTGGTCATCAGCATCTGGTACTGGGCGTCCATCGTGATGTTGCAGAATTGGTTGGTCAGCTCGACGAACTTGCCGCCCTTGAGCACCGGAAAGCCGTTGCCGACCAGCATGGTCCCCGGGATGTACTCGATGTCCACCGGCACCCCCTGCGATTGCAGGACGAAGGTGCGGCCGTTCCAGAACGGCATGATGACGATCTCTTCGCGCGTGAACGATTTCATCGCCGCGTCGCTGTTTTCGATGATGACCGCCTCGTTTTTCTTGACGACATCAGAGAGGAAGGCGATTCCCGGATCGACATTGTCCTCGTTGCCGCCGAGCGTCTTGTTCACGACCTGCAGCCAGGAGTTGCCGACCCAGCCATAGGCCGGGATCCCGACTCGGCCCTTGTATTTCGGGTTCAGCAAATCCTGGTAGGACGCGGGCTTCCCGGCTTCCTTGGTGTTGTAGACGAGCCCCATGATGACCAGCACGAACGGCGCGAACCAGTCCTTGAGCGGGCCGCGCGCCGGCTCCTTGGCGCTGTCGATGATGTCCTTGTAGCTGGTGACGACGTCGAGATTGTAGCCTTCGAGGCAGCCACCGAGCGCGAGGAAGTTGGCCTCGGCCTGCAATACCGCCAGGGTCGAGAACGGCGGGTTGCCGCAGCTCGCCATTGCCTTGGCGGTGAACACCGAGTCGATCGCGTGCTCCCACGACACCTTGATCTTGTTCTTCTCCTCGAATTTCGGCGTGTCGACAAAGGCGGCGCGCAGCCCCTCGCCCCAGCTGGCGCCGGTCGAGGCGAGCGTGAAATTGGCCTCCGCCGCCGCCGGCCGCGCGAGCCCGAGCTCGGAGAGCGCGATCGATGCGGCACCCCATCCGAGCGCGGCGTGGAACTGGCGCCTGCTGATCCCGGTCGTCATCCTCCCTCCCCGTCCTTCTTAATCGGCCGCTGCCGGCGCGGCAGCGGCGATTGTCGCACATGTCGTGGGGCGTTCCCAGCCCGGCGCGCCCGAGGCCCGCCTCAACCTTCGCCGCCGCCGGCGAAGTAGAGCCTGGGGTCGGCGGCGCGGATACGGGCTTCGGGGAGGCCCAACTCGCGGCGGACGAGGTTGGTCCCTTGCACCAAGGAGACGCATTTGTAGTAGGCGATACGGCGCGACAGCCCCTCGCGGCCAAAGCCGCAATCGGTGGTGATCACCAGCCGCTCGGGCGGGATGTATTCGAGCGCCTTCCGGATCAGGCCGGCGACGTGCTCGGGCGGCTCGACGATCGTATTGCAGTGGTTGACGACGCCGATGCCGATCTTCTTGTCGGTCTGGTATTTCGCGAAGAGCGCCAGGTCGCGGCCGTCGCTCGAAGCACATTCGAAGGTGATCATATCGGCGTCGAGCTGCAGGAGATGCGGCAAGGCGCGCTCGTAGCTCGGCACCTCCCAATAGACCCGCTGCTGGTTCGGGTTGCCCCAGCAGGTGTGCGCCCAAATCTCGGCCTCGACCCCGGCGAGCTGGCGGTTGAACGCCTGCGTCTGGAATTCGAGCTCGGCCTCGGTGCAGTCGGGGCGCGTCGTCAGCCCGTGGTGGCGCGGCTCCTCGACCTGGATCACCGGGCAGCCGGCAGCGGCCAGCTCGCGCAGCTCGGCGTTGATGATGTCGCAGAGATCGAGCACCAGCGCGTGGTCGTCGGCATAGTGCTCGTTCCACAGCATGCTGGCGAGCCCCGGCGCGCAGATCGTGCCGAACTTGACCGGCCGGTCCGAGAGCCGCTGCGCGATCTGCCACAAGGCCGCATATTCGAGCGGGCCGCGGCTCAATTTTTCGGTGACGACCGCCGGCTGGTAGGCCTCCTGCACTTCCCAGAGGATGTGGCCCGGCTTCAGGCCGTGCCGGCCCATCCACCCGCGCGAGGTCGAACGATGGCCATGGAGGCCGCCCAGCCGCTCGATCGGATAGAAGAACCACGACTTGCCGCCGACCGCGAGGTCGAAGCGGCTGTCGCCGTCGGTGACGATGTCGAGCCCGGCCGCCTCCTGCGCGTTGATCACGGCGGCGACGGCGTCGAGATACTGCTCGCGGAACAACGAGTCGCCGAGCGCCGCCTTGAACGAGCGGCCTTGCAGGCTCGCGTCGAACCACAGCGGCCGCGGATAGGAGCCGGTGATCGCGGTCGGCAGCAACATGTCGCGGGTCGTGGTCAGCATCGCTGCCGCTCCTCTTATCCGACGACACCCGAAATGCCATATAGGCTGCACTATGACAGATTCACGAGGACGTGTCATGTCGGCCAGGGCGCGGATCAACCAGCAGGGACGGATCGTCATTCCGGCGGAGTGTCGCGCAGCGGCAGGGCTCAAGCCCGGAGACGATCTGCTGATCGAGGCAATCGGCGAGGGCGAGCTGCGCA
>DASXAP010000034.1:0-9574 GCA_036406655.1 Xanthobacteraceae bacterium
CCATGGCCAGCGCGTGGAGCGGCCCGGCGAGGTCAAGCCCGCCTTGCAGGCGGCCATCGCGAGCATGCGCGAAGGCAAGACCTCGATCCTCAACGTGCTCGTGAGCCGCTGATGCCGCGACCGGGACCGCACTTGCGAGGGTGGATGCGGCCACGGCCGTACCCGCCGGCCGTCGTTCCCGGATCTCCCGAGCCTGTCCTCGCGTCCCGCGCGGCCGCGAACTTCCGATGCGCGAATGCGTTGGCTTGTCGGGGGCGCGGGCAGGCCGCTCCGGCAAAAGGGCAATATCCATGACCGGCGCCGATCCGAGACAGTGGATGTGGGCTGAGGCCTGCGCGATGATCGAGCGGGCAGAGCAGCTGCATCGGCAATTCTTCCAGCCCGTTGCCTCTGCGCTCCCGGCGGCGAACTGGGAGCCTCCCATCGACATGTTCGAGAGCGAGCAGGGATTGACCGTCATCGCAGCCCTGCCTGGCGTCGATCCGGCCGATTTGTCGGTCTCGCTCGAGCCTGGCCTGTTGACCGTAGCCGGGATGCGGCGGCAGCCGGCATCGGCGCGCGGCGCGGCGATCCGCCGGCTCGAGATTCCCTACGGCCGTTTCGAGCGCCGCGTTCAGCTGCCGACCGCCAGACGCTGGGAGGTCGAGCGATCGTCGCTGGAGAACGGCTGCCTGCGCCTCGCCCTGATCGAACGGCGCTGAGCTCGGGAATATCATGGCAGACGGAGGTCAGGCCCAAGCCCCGCCGCTCCCGCCCGCCAGCATGATCCTGCTGCCGGTCCGGCAGACGGTGCTGTTTCCCGGGATGGTGCTGCCGCTGGCGATCGGCCGCCCGGCCTCGATTGCAGCCGCCCAGGAAGCGGTGCGCCGCGAGCAGCCGCTCGGCATATTGCTGCAGATCGACCCGGCAGCCGAGGATCCCGGTCCCGAGCAGGTCTACCGGGTGGGAACCGCGGCGCAGATCCTGCGCTATGTCACGGCGGCGGACGGCACCCATCACGTCGTCGCCCAGGGCCTTCGCCGCTTCCGGGTCATCGAGTTTCTCGCCGGCTTTCCCTTCCTCGCAGCGCGCGTGGAGGAAATCGGCATATCCGAGGTGATGACGCCGGAGATCGCAGCGCGCGTCGAGGTGGCTCGGGCCCGTGCCCGCGAAGCCATCCAGCTGCTGGCGAACGTGCCCCCGGAGGTGGGCGCGACCATCGAGGGCCTGGCGTCGCCTTCGGCGCTGGCCGATTTCATCGCCGGGGTGATGGATGCGGCCGCCACGGACAAGCAGCAGGTGCTGGAGACGATCGACGTGAAGGAGCGCCTCGACAAGGTGCTGGCGCTCTTGGGGCAGCGTATCGAGGTGCTCAAGCTCTCCAAGCAGATCGGGGAGCAGACGCAGCAATCGCTCTCCTCGCAGCAACGCGAGCACATCCTGCGCGAGCAGCTCCGGCACATCCAGAAGGAGCTGGGCGAAGGCGACGAGAAGTCGGCGGAGATCGCCTCACTGCGCGAAGCCGTCGAGAAGGCGGGCATGCCGAAGGAGGCGGAGGAGCAGGCCAGGAAGGAGCTCAAGCGGCTCGAGCGGATGCCGGAGGCCGCCGCCGAATACGCGATGATCCGCACCTATCTCGACTGGCTCATCGAGCTGCCCTGGTCGAAGCTCGACGTCGACAACATCGATATCGGGCAGGCGCGGCGCATCCTCGACGAGGACCATTACGGTCTGGCCAAGATCAAGCGTCGCATTCTCGAATATCTCGCGATCCGCAAGCTCAATCCCGAGGGCAAGGGTCCGATCCTGTGCTTCGTCGGCCCGCCCGGGGTGGGCAAGACCTCGCTCGGCCAGAGCATCGCCAGAGCTACCGGGCGCAAGTTCGCCCGGCTGAGCCTCGGCGGGGTGCACGACGAGGCCGAGATCAGGGGTCATCGCCGCACCTATATCGGGGCGCTGCCCGGCAACATCATCCAATCGATCCGCAAGGCCGGCACCCGCAATCCGGTGATGATGCTCGACGAGGTGGACAAGCTCGGAGCCGGCTTTCAAGGGGATCCCTCCTCGGCACTGCTCGAGGTGCTCGACCCGGAGCAGAACGCAACGTTTCGCGACAACTATCTCGGCGTGGCCTTCGATCTGTCGAAGGTGATGTTCATCGGCACCGCGAACGTGCTCGACGGCATTCCCGGCCCGGTGCGCGACCGGATGGAGGTGATCGAGCTCCCCGGCTACACCGAGGAGGAAAAGCTCGAGATCGCCAAGCGCTATCTGCTCGGGCGCCAGCTCCAGGCGAGCGGGCTCTCGCGCGAGCAATGCGAGATCACCGATGATGCGATCCGCGCGATGATCCGCGAATACACCCGCGAGGCGGGCGTGCGCAACCTGGAGCGGCTGATCGGCGCAGCCTGCCGCCACGTCGCGATGCGCATCGCCGAAAATGCCGGCGAGCGCGTGCGCATCGATGCCGCCGCGCTTCCTCCCATTCTCGGTCCGCGCCGGTTCGAGAACGAGGTCGCCATGCGCACCAGCGTGCCCGGGGTCGCCACCGGGCTCGCCTGGACCCCGACCGGAGGCGACATCCTCTTCATCGAAGCGACGCGGGTGCCGGGCCGCGACAAGCTCATTCTCACCGGGCAGCTCGGCGAGGTCATGAAGGAGAGCGCGCAGGCGGCGCTCACGCTCGCCAAGGCGCGGGCAGCAGATCTCGGCATCGACCCCGGACTGTTCGAGAGATCGGACATTCACATCCATGTGCCGGCAGGCGCCATCCCCAAGGAAGGGCCGAGCGCCGGGGTGGCGATGTTCGTCGCGCTCGTGTCGCTCTTGACCGGGCGGACCGCGCGCAGCGACACGGCCATGACCGGAGAAATCTCGTTGCGGGGGCTCGTGCTTCCGATCGGCGGCGTCAAGGAGAAGGTGCTTGCCGCGGCACGCGCCGGCATCGGCACGGTGATGCTGCCGGCGCGCAATCGCAAGGACCTCGAGGACGTGCCGGAGGCGGCGCGCAAGCAGGTGGACTTCGTCTGGATGGAGCGTGTCGACGACGCCATCGCCGCCGCTCTGAGCGCGCCGGCGCCGCAGGAGAAAGCCGAGGCCTCCGCCGGCACCGGAGATGCGCCGGCCCGCCAGGCCGCACGCTCGGGCTAGCCCTACCGAGTACAACATCGCAGCGACTGGAGCGCGTTCCGGTCGAATAGACGCATATCGGTCGAGCAGGCGCGCGACCCTCCCCTGGAAGGGGAGGGTCGCGAAGCCACCGAGCGCTTCCGCGAGGTGGCGAGCGGGGTGGGGTGACCTCGTCGCGAACTTGCCGGTTCGGCTTTCACCCCACCCCGGCGCCGCGCAAGAGCGCGTCCATAGCCGATGCAAAGCATCGGCGTTCTTTGCACCAGAAACGGCGGCCGAAGGCCGCCTGCGCCCTCCCCTTTCAGGGGAGGGTGAAGGCGTCGCCACAGAAATTTATCGTTAACCATGGGATTTAGCCGGCCCTTAAGCCTGCCCTTAAGACTCTTGCTGGAGCCTGCCGACAGTTCCGGCGACCCATCCACCGAAGCACGCATGAGCGAGGACCAGCCCCACATTCCGGCGTCGGTGGACGGATCTTCAGCCAAGCGCCGGCGGGCGACCGCCCGGCACATGCGCGAGGCGCGCGACCGCCTGATCTCGGGCATCAACAACTGGCCGGCCTTCGACTACGAGCTGCTGCGTCTGTTCGCACAGAACCGGCTCTCGGCCTCGCTGGTGGTGCTGCTGCTGGTGGGCAGCGTGGGCTTTCTCTCCAGCCTGTGGACCGGAGCGGTCAAGGCCGGCACCTGGACCAGCGCGGTGCTGATGATCCATGCCATCATCATCACCAAGTGCCGGCAGTTCCTCGCCGAGCCGCCGAAGAACATCGCCGTCCGCGGCTGGCGCCGGCGCTTCGTCACCCTCGATCTGCTGTTCGGGCTGGCCTGGATGTTCATTCTCATTCATCCGGTCGGCGACGACGAAGGCGCGAGCACCTTCATGCTGTTCGTGATGCTGCTGGTCGTGGCGGTCGCCAGCATGCTGGCGTCCAGCCTCCCGATCGCCGCATTCGCTTCGACCATCCCGGTGTCGGCGGCGGTGGCGCTCAACTTCGCCTCGCACGCGAGCCTGCACGGCTGCATTCTCGCCATCATGGCGCTGAGCGCGCAGGGCTGCTTCTCGCTCCTGGCGTACCGGCTCTATTCGAGCACGCTGGCAACGCTCGAGGCGCGCGCCGAGAAGGACATGCTGTTCGGCGAGCTCGAGACCGCCAAGGCCATCTCCGACGAGGCCAGGCGCCGGGCGGAGGCGGCGAACGTGGCGAAGTCGCGGTTTCTCGCGCAGATGAGCCACGAGCTGCGAACCCCGCTCAATGCGATCCTCGGGTTTTCCGAGGTCATGAAGGGCGAGATTTTCGGTCCCCACCAGGTCCCCGCCTACCGGGACTATGCCGCCGACATCCACGGCTCGGGCGTGCATCTGCTCGGGCTGATCAACGAGATCCTCGACCTCTCGCGCATCGAGGCGGGCCGCTACGAGCTCAACGAGGAGTCCGTGTCGCTGGCCTACATCGCCGGTGAATGCAGCCACCTCCTGCAGATGCGGGCGAGGAGCCGGGGCCTCATCATTCACGAGCTGTATGAGAGCGGGATGCCACGGCTGTGGGCCGACCCGCGGGCGATCCGGCAGATCTGCCTCAACCTTCTCGGCAACGCCGTGAAGTTCACGCCGCGCGGCGGCGAGATCTGGCTCAAGGTCGGCTGGACGGCGTCCGGGGGGCAATACATCAGCGTCAAGGACAGCGGCCCCGGCATCCCCGAGGAGGAGATCCCGATCGTGCTCGCCTCGTTCGGCCAGGGCTCGAGCTCGATCAAGTCGGCCGAGCAGGGCGCCGGCCTCGGGCTTCCCATCGCCAAGAGCCTCGTCGACCTGCATGGCGGCACCTTCACGCTACGCTCGAAGCTGCGTATCGGCACGGAAGTTCTCGTCACCTTTCCGCCCGAGCGCGTGATGACGGCTCTCGCCTCGCTCGCCGAGCCCGCGCCCTCCATCCAGGCGCCGGCAGTGGCGGAGACGACCGGCGGCCCGCCGCCGGGCAAGGCGAGCCGGCTGCGGCATCTGTTGCGGCTGGGGACGTGAGCGGACGGCCCGAGGATTGCGTTCTGCGCGACGCCGGCTATCTTGCTTGCCTCGATTCGCCTGCTCGAGCGGTAGCGACGATCCACCGCCGGCATCGAAGCCTCTCCGGGCAAAAACTGCAATCGTGCGCCGCCTGCTCTGGGTCCTGCTTGCCGCCCTCACGCTCGTGCTGCTCGGCCTCTTGCTGCGCCACGGCCGGGCGCTGCTGCCCGAGCTGGCGCGGATCGGCGAGGCTCCGCTCGAGACCAAGATCGCGGCGCTCGTGCTCCTCGCCATGGCCGCGCTCATCCTGCTGCGCCAGCGGTTTCCTCGCGCGCTCGAGTCGGTCGTCGTCTGGGCGCTCCTCGTCATGCTGCTCGCGCTCGGCTACACTTATCGCTTCGAGCTGCGCGAGGTCGGCGACCGCGTGCTCGCCGAGTTCGTCCCCGGGCATGCGGCGACCCGGGGGCGCATGGTCGAGGTCGCCCGGGGAAGCGGCGGAAGCTTCGGCCTCGTCATGCAGGTCAACGGGGCGCGCGTCCCCATGGTGCTCGACACCGGCGCGAGCGCGGTCGTCCTCACCCAGGAAGCGGCCAGGGCCGCCGGGCTGCCGCTGGAGCTGCTCAACTATTCCGTCAACGTCGAGACCGCGAACGGTCGTGCCCGCGCCGCCCCGGTGACGCTCGACCGCATCGGCATCGGCGGGATTGCCGAGCGTTCGGTCGCGGCGCTGATCGCCCAGCCGGGACAGCTGCGGACGAGCCTGCTCGGCATGAGCTTCCTCAATCGCCTGGAGCGATGGGAGGTGCGCGGCGACAGGCTCCTGATGCAGGCCTATCCGTGAGGGCCGGCCGCCGCGACCGCGCGGGCGCTCACCAGCCGAGCAGGCTCACAAGGAACCGGGCGCAGGCGATCAGCAGGAAGCAGCCGAAGGCGATCTCCAGCCGCCGCTTCGACAGCGCGTGGGCGAGGCGGGCGCCGTAAGGAGCGGCGAAGCTCGACACCGGCGCCATCAGCGCAAAGCCGATGAGCGACACGAAGCCGAGCGAGAAAGGCGGCATCAGCGCCTGCTGCGGCAATCCCGCGAGCACGTAGCCCAGGGTTCCGGCAACGGTGATCGGCACTCCCAGCGCCGCCGACGTCGCGACCGCGGCGTGGATCGCCTTGCCGTGCAGGGTAAGGATCATGCTGACGACCGAGCCGCCGCTGATCCCCATGAGCGAGGCGGCGAGCCCGACCAGGAAGCCGTAGGCGGTCATCGCCGGGCGGCCCGGCAGCTCGTCGGCGAGCCGCCAGCTGTCGCGGCCGGCGAGGAGCTTGCAGGCGATCACGCTTCCGACCAGCACGAAGCCGAGCTTGAGGATCGCCGCCGAGGCCACCGCCGCGATCGCCGATCCGGCGGCGACCCCTGCCACCGCCGGCAGCGCCCAGGCCCGCACCACATCCGTCATCACCGCACCCTTGTCGCGGTGGATGCGAAACGACAGCACGTTGGTCGGCACGATGATCGCGAGCGAGGTGCCGACGCAGAGCTGGAAGCGCACCGCGTCCGGCACCCCCAGGATGCGGAACACCTCGTAGAGCACCGGGACGATCAGCGCCCCGCCGCCGATGCCGAACAGGCCGGCGAGCACGCCGGTGACGACGCCGGCGAGCAGGATCGCGGCCGCCAGCAGCAGAAGCTCGCCCGGAGGGACGCCGAAGATCATGGCTTTCTCCGCGCCGACGCGCTCACGCGGCGCGCGCCCTGTCGAGGTCGGCATCCTCGATCTGCGCCAGCGCGGCGCGGAAGGTCGAGGCATCCGCGCCCGGCCTTGTCGCCTCGGTCGCGAGCTGGCGGCGGAAGCGCCGGGCGCCGCGGGCGCCGCGGAACAGGCCCAGCGTGTGGCGGGTGACGGCGTGAAGCCGCGTGCCGCGCGCGAGCTCGCGCTCGACATAGGGAACGAGCGCGCGGGCGGCCTCGACCGCGCTGGCGAAGGGAGCCGCGCTGCCGAACAGCAGCGGATCGACGCCGAGGAGCCGCCACGGATCCTGATAGGCGGCGCGCCCCATCATCACCCCGTCGACGCGCCCGAGCTGCGCCGCCGCCGCCTCGAGGCTTGCGATGCCGCCGTTGAGGACGATGGTCAAGGCGGGGTGCGCCGCCTTGAGGCGATGCACGCGGGCATGGTCGAGCGGGGGAATCTCCCGGTTCTCGCGCGGCGAGAGCCCGGCGAGCCAGGCCTTGCGCGCGTGCACGATCAGCGCATCGACGCCTGCGGCGGCGACGGCGCAGGTCAGCGCGTCGAGCGCCGCCTCCGGGTCCTGGTCATCGATGCCGATCCGGCACTTGACGGTGACCGGTATCGCCGCTCTTGCCTTCATCGCTGCGACGCAGTCGCCGACCAGGGCGGGCTCGGCCATGAGGCAGGCGCCGAAGCGTCCCTCCCGCACGCGATCCGACGGACAGCCGACATTGAGGTTGACCTCGTCGTAGCCGAGGTCGGCGGCGATCTTCGCGCACTCGGCGAGCTCCCCGGGGTCCGAGCCGCCGAGCTGCAGCGCGAGCGGATGCTCGAAGGGATCGTAGGCCAAAAGCCGCGCGCGGTCGCCGCGCAGCACCGCGGCCGTCGTGATCATCTCGGTATGGATCAGCGCGCGGCGCGTGAAGAGGCGATGGAAGAACCGGCAATGCCGGTCGGTCCATTCCATCATCGGCGCGATGCAGAATCTTCGCTTTAAGCGGCTCATCTCATTGTGGACCGACGGGACAATGCGACGTCGTCAGCGCTTCCCTGAGCTCGCTCTTCTAGGACGAAACCGGCGGAGAATGGAAGGCGTTCTGCCGGTTTCGCGTTCTTACCACGCCCGCACTTTCCCGTGGCAGATATCGCGATCAGACTTTGCGGCGACTGAACAATGTCCGCTGGATCGTATCCAGCACGGCATCGAGATTCTTGCCTACATCCTCGGCGAGGAAGCGCAGGCGCCCCTCCCCAAGTTGCTGGTAGCACCTCAACGCAGGCAGGCATCGGCAGCTTCAAAGGGTCTGGAATTCCGGCCAGCAAAAGCATATATTTCTTCCAGATATTTGGAAATATTTTGGAGGCGTGTCGATGCCGGCGGACAGGGTGGCACTCGTGACTGCGAATGAGGCTGCGTCGGTGACGGGCGTTCCCCTGCGACAGGTGCATCGAATAATCGACGCCGGCCTGCTGGAGGGTGCGGTAAGACGACACCGCAATGCGAGACTGCTGAAGCGCAACGCTCTCATCGGCCTCAAGCTGGCTCATGAGACAGCGGACGTTCTTACAGTCGAAAGCCGGCGCGCCATGGTGGCGAATTTGATCCGCCGCCCGCACCGAGCGATCATTCGCGCCCGCGCCGTGGTGGTCGATGCCCGCCCTGCAGCCAGGGCAGTCAAATCGGGCCTCCATCAATTGGCGAAGGCGCGGCGGCTCGTATCCA
Organism: Xanthobacteraceae bacterium; assembly: GCA_036406655.1. Taxonomy (GTDB): domain Bacteria; phylum Pseudomonadota; class Alphaproteobacteria; order Rhizobiales; family Xanthobacteraceae; genus VAZQ01. Next base: position 8,554 of record DASXAP010000034.1, read on the forward strand.
GGACGCCGGGCGTGCTCGGCGGCACGCCGGTGCTCAAGGGAACGCGGATCCCGGTGCACGACATCGCCGACATGCTGGCGAACGGGGATGATCCAGCGGCGATCGTGAGGGCTTACCCGCAGCTCGAGAAGGAGCAAGTCCAGCTTGCCGCGATTTATGCCCTGGCCTATCCGCGCAGGGGCCGCCCCCGCACCAAAACCGTCTGGCGGTCCCGGCCGCCAATGGCATCCAAGACGATTGCCCCTGATGCCGTCGTGCGCGCGTGAAGTTCCTGATTGACGAATGCTTAAGTCCCGAGCTCGTCCGGCTCGCGCGCAAACGCGGATATGGAGAATCCACTCATGTCACCTGGCTGGGGCTGCGCTCGCGCAAAGACTGGTCGATCGCTAGGCGGCGCGCAGGCCCAGCCGCTCGAGCCGCGGCATGACCTCCTGCATGAAGTACGGCAGCTCGTCGAGATAGTTGACGAAGCCCATGGCGACCCCGTCGAAGCCGGCGCGGTGAAGCGATTGGAGCTCGCCCGCGACGCCGTCGGGGTCGCCGCGAATCGAATAGCTGCCGCCGTAGCCCAGCACGGTCCGGGCCGGATCCCGGGCCCGGTTGCGCTCGTTCTCCTCGGTCGAGCGGCTGCGCGAGCCGAAGTTTCCGGCATAGAGGGCATATTGGCGCTCGAGCGCCTCCCAGTCCGCATGGTCGACGCAATGTCGGGCATAGGCACTGGCCTCCTGCTGCGACGGGCGGCAGACGATCGAGGCGGGAATCCAGACCTGGACGGTGCGGCCTCCCGCGCGGGCGAGCTCCTTGGTCTCGCGCACGCGCGCTGCCGACTCGGCCGGGCTGCGGCAATAGTCGAAATGCAGGTCGGAGTTGCGGATGGCGAAGGCGCGTCCCGCCGGCGAGGCGCCGGCGTTCATCATCACGGGGTGGCGGGCTGCGCAAGGGAGCGGCGCGCCTTCGAGCGCGCGCAGCCGATAGTACCTGCCGGCGAAATCGGCCGCGGGGGCGCCCAACCAGATCGTCC
>DASXAP010000035.1:0-13391 GCA_036406655.1 Xanthobacteraceae bacterium
TATATGCTGGGTGATTCAGTCGCGGTGCCCGGTCCTCCGCCCGTGAGCAGGAAGATCGTGTCGAACACCTTGAAGGCATCGATCAGCCTGAGCAGAACCATGACCCCGATGAGCGGCGCCATCAGCGGCAGGGTGATGCGCGAGAAAATGTAGCTCGGGGAGGCTCCGTCGACCTGGGCGGCTCGGTAAGGGCCGATCGGGAGCGCCTGCAGGCCGGCGTAGAAGGCTATGATCATGAACGGAGTCCACTGCCAGACGTCGATCAGTATCAGGGCAAGGAGCGCCAGGCTGGCCGATCCGAAAACCGAGGTATCGCTCAGAATCCCGAAGCGCTCGAATATGTTGTAGGAGATCAGGCCCCAGGACCCCGCAAGCATGATCTTCCAAAGCAGCGCCGCAACAATAGGCGCCATCATCGTCGGAATGAACAGGAGAGGGATGATCACCGGCCGGAATCTGATGTTCTGATTCAATACGAGCGCGCCCGCCATCCCGAGCAGAAGCTCGAGCGGCACCGCAACTCCGATGAACATCAGCGCCACGCTTACGCTGTTCCAGAAGCGTCCGTCGGTGAGCAGCGTGACGTAGTTCTTGAACCACGCAAACTCCCCGACTCTGCCGTACTCGATATCGTGCAAGCTGAGATAAGCGGCGTAGAGGAACGGGACCAGTCCGACCACCACAAGGGTCATCATGGTCGGCGCGATGAGCAGATACGGGAAAAGATGCCGCGGCCGCCGAGCCCGGGCCGGCTGCTGGCGTCCGATGTCCAGGATCGAGGAGCCGATCGTCACGGCTCGTGCGCCTGCCGTTCGGATGGGCGGGCCGGCCGTCGGCCGGCCCGCATTCGCTCGGTCAAGTCGTGAAGGCGGCCTGACGGGATCATTCCAGGAAGCACTTTTGACAGATCGTCGATATTTTCTCCTGAGCCGCTTTCATTCCTTGCTCGGCCGATACCTTCCCCGTGGCTATGTCCTGCAAGGTGGCTCCCATCACGTCGTAGATCTCGTAGATCTTGGGGGCCCGTGGCTTGGCGTAGCCGTACTTCATCGACTCCTGCATGGCCTTGAAGAGCGACGCATTCGGCGAATTCTTCAGGGTTGGCGTGTCCCACAGGCTGTTGCGGATCGGCACGCCCCCTCCCAGCATCTCTGTCAGCGCTGTCTGGGTGCCCTTGTCGGCCATCCATTGGAGGAAGAGATAGGTCGCCTCGGGCGCTCGGCTGCTGTTGCTGATGACCAGGGTCGATGGCTCGGTCTCGGCATGCCGCGGCGTCGTCTGTCCGGCTTTGCCGGGGACTCCCCGGTAGACGAACTTGCCCGCCAGCTTGGAGGCTCCCGGCTTGTCGATGCCGAGAACAAAGTCGCTCCAGGCCAGCGTCTGCGCGGCGATGCCGTTGCCCATCACGGTCGGCACATCGATGAGGGAATACTCCGCTTGCCCCGGCGGTGAGAACTTCCAGAGATCGGCCCAGAACTTCACTGCGGCGACGTTCTCCGGTCGATCGAAGGTCGGCTTTCCATCCTTGTCGAAGAGGTCGCCTCCCCAATTGCGCACGAAGTTGTTCCAGACGGAGACGAAGGTGGTGCCGCCGCGAATTCCCTCCAGCACGATGCCGTAATAATCGCTCGACAGGGTTTCGCCGGCGAGCCTGGCGCCTTTCGGCCGCGTGAAGAATTCGGCGATGTCGCGAATCTGCTCGAGCGTAGCCGCCGGCGCCAGCTCGTAACCGTACTTGGCCTTGAACGCGGCCTTCTCGGCCGGGTTGTCGAGAAGATCTCCCCGAGCCCAGTATATCTGGTTGTAGTTCCAGGTCAGGAACCCCCAGGTTTGACCGCGAAACCTGGTCAAGGAGCTCGCGCCGGGCTCGATGAAATCGGCCAGGTTGAAGCCGGGATCCGTCAACTTGGGATTGCCGAGAAAAGCGTCGAGCGGACGCATCACCCCCGCCGAAAGCAGCAGGCCCAGCTGCGCCGAATGCAGCATGACGGCGTCGTACTCGCCGCGCCGTGAGAGCATATCGGCCTGGCCCTTGCTGATGACCTCTGGATGGCTGAGAAGCTCGTAGTTCACCTTGATCCCTGTCTGCTCGACGAACTTCGGAATGAGCTTTTGCATTGTCTCCTGCAACGGAGTTATCTCGTCGAGAACCGTGATGGTCGTGCCGGCATACGGCTGCGCCGCCTCCTTGTATGACCAGGCATGCGCTGCCGTCGACGACAGCAGCAGTGCCGTGGCCGGAAATATCCAGGACGCGTTGCGTAAAGCGTTGCCCATATTCAGCCTAAACCTACTGGTCATGGTGGTGCTCTCCCTCGATACTCGCTGCAACTTCCGGCCGCTCGGACGCGCCGTGGCGGCCCGGCATCGGTCGTAAGGCTTTTCCCGTCGTCGCGTGAAAGGCAATCATGCGATCCGGCCGCAGGCTCAGCCTGATTCGGTCGCTCCGGCGGTACTCCCGCTGATCGCTCGTCCTGATCTTGACCAGGTCGTTGCCGAGGCGCGCCGTGACGAGGAGATATTTCCCGAACGGCTCGACCGCGTCGATCTCGGCAATCCCGCCCGCGTCGGAGCCGAGGATCACCGACGACGGTCGAAATCCAACCACGATCTCCGACAGATCAGCCGCCCCCTCGACCGCCCGACGAAGCGAGCCCTCGAGCACGGTGCTGAATGCCGAGTGCTCGAACAGCAGATCGTCGGCGCGTCTGCGAAGCCGTCCGCGCACGATGTTCATCGGGGGATCGCCGACCAGCTTGGCGACTGCGAGGTTTGCCGGCGCTTCGTGGATCTCCAACGGGCTTCCCGTTTGCTGGACTGCCCCGCCGATCAGGACGACGACGCGGCCCCCGACCGCCAATGCTTCCATGGCATCCGGCGTGAACCATAGCGATGGGACCGCCTTGCTGACCAGCAGCCGTCGTATCTCCCCGCGCAGCTTGTGCCGCAGCTTGGCATCCAGGTGCGAGATCGGCTCATCGAGGAGGAATGCATTCGGTTCCTGGATCAGGACGCGGCACAGGGCGACACGTTGCTTCTGACCGCCCGAGAGCTCCGCAGGATAGCGGTCGCCGAGGGTCGACATCTCGACGAGCTCGAGGAGCCTGTCCGCGGCTTCCTCCGCAGCCCTGCCGCGCAACCGGTGACGCTGCGCCGGAGAGCGTAGCGGAAACAGCAGATTCTCCCGAGCCGTCATGTGCGGGTACAGCGCGTAGGATTCGAACATCAGTGCGACGCCTCGCGCCTGCGGCGGCGCGTCGGCCAGCATGCGGCCTTGCAGCCAGATTTCTCCGGCATCGCGCTCCTCGAGACCGGCAACGATCCGAGCCGTGGTCGTCTTGCCGGCACCCGAGGGGCCGGTGACCGCGACGACCTCGCCTGGACTCACATCGAGACTCACACCGGAAAGGGCGGTGCGCGCAGCAAAGCTCTTGCGAAGCCCGAGGAGCCTCAGTCCTTCTTTTGATCGCTCTAGCATGACTCGAGGAGCAGATTGGCCCCTGACCCCGCATCGAAGAAGTTGAGATGCTCGGACGGAAGCCGGACAGAGACCGGGTCTCCGGGGGAGAACCTCGCCGGATCCGATACTTCGACCACGATCCGGGTGAGCGGGTCGCGACCGCTGTCGCGAAGGTCGATCAACAGCACGTCCGTATCGCCCCGCGCCTCCATATCGAAGACGCTGCCGGGCGCTCGATCGTCGCCGACCGCTGCGGGCTGCACTTCTACATGCTCCGGCCGAATTCCCACCGTGAGCTCGCGCGTCCGCACACGTCGGCTCAGGCGCTGCGCGGCGCTCCCCGCAATGCTGGTCTTCCAGCCCTCGCCTGCGAGCTGCATTCGCGATTCTGCGGCGGAAATCGACGCCGGCAACAGGTTCATCGGAGGCTCGCCGATGAAGCCGGCGACGAAGAGATTGGCGGGGCGCTCGTAGAGCTCTCGGGGTGTGCCGAATTGCTGCAATATGCCGTTGTCCATGACTGCGACCCGATCCGCCATGGCAATCGCCTCGGTCTGGTCGTGGGTCACCAGGATTGCGGTCAGGCCGGCGCTCTGCTGCAGCCGCTTGATCTCGGTCCGCAGATATACCTTCTGATGCGCATCCAGATGGCTGAGCGGCTCGTCGAACAGCACGAGCTCGGGTCTGCGAACCAGCGCGCGTCCGATCGCCACCCGCTGCTGCGCGCCTCCACTGAGCGTGCGGACGCCGTGATCGCGCCATTCGGAGAGACCCAGGAAATCGAGCGCGGCTCGGACGCGCTGCCCGATTTCTGCAGCTGCGACGCCGCGCACCTTCAGGGGGAAAGCGACGTTGTCGTGCACGGAGAGATGCGGGTAGAGCGCATAATCCTCGAAGACCATAGCCAGATTTCGATCGCTCGGACCGAGCTCCGTCACGCGCCGATCACCGAACAGGATCTCTCCGCGACTGACCGGCTCGATGCCGGCGATCATCTTGAGCGTGGAGGTTTTCCCGCATCCCGAAGGCCCGAGGAGGGCGAGCATCTCCCCCTCTTTGCACAGCAAGGAAAGATCGATGACGGCCTTGGTCGAGCCGTAAAGCTTCCAAACCCCCTGGAGCTGGATGGATGCCATCGAGCAAAACTGCTTGGCCGCGCGCGCGCGTAGGTTACCTTTCAGCTGAATGTGCCGCAACGCCGTGTGGTCTGCGGCAGCGTGACGTGACCGACCCTGCGCTCGAATGAGCGGGCGTCGAGCTATCCCGCCGTTGACGCAAGCCCGCACGGCGCCGATAAATCGCCGATGACCATCCGCCTGCATCGCGGCGATCTGCCCGACCTCTCCCATTACCGCGGCGCGGCGGTGGCGGTCGACACCGAGACCATGGGATTGGTTCCGCGCCGCGACCGGCTCTGCGTGGTGCAGCTTTCTCCCGGCGACGGGTCCGCCGACGTGGTGCAGATCCCGCCCGAGGCCGGCAGCGCGCCGAATCTCGGCCGGCTCATGGCCGATCCCGGCGTGCTCAAGATTTTCCATTTCGCCCGGTTCGACCTCGGCGTGCTGCACAGGTCGCTGGGGACGATGCCGGGCCCGGTCTACTGCACCAAGATCGCCTCGCGCCTGGCCCGCACCTATACCGACAAGCACGGGCTCAAGGATCTGGTGCGCGAGGTGCTCGGCATCGATCTGTCCAAGCAGCAGCAGCTGTCGGATTGGGGTGCTGAGGCGCTCAGCGACGCGCAGGTCGCCTACGCCGCCTCCGACGTGCTGCACCTGCACGCGCTCAAGGACAGGCTCGACGCCATGCTCGCCCGCGAGGGCCGCGCCGAGCTTGCCGAGGCCTGTTTCCGGTTCCTGCCCGACCGGGTCCGGCTCGATCTCGCCGGCTGGGCGGCGGACGACATCTTCGCCCATTCCTGAGCCCCTTTTTCCCCCGCTTCTTCAGCGCTCCTGAGGCATTTTTCCCCGCTCCCGCAGGGGCTTGGAGACCGAGCCGGGCTTGCCGCGGCCGGGCCACATTTCCGGGCGACTATGCGGCCACAACGGGGCTAGCATGGGGTGGGACCGCCTGATTCGGGCTCAGGCGGGCGGGGCTCGGGGATGCACGCTGCAACGGCGCTGTCCAACGGCAACCCAACGAAAGCGCGCGCTCTGCCGCGGGTGGGGCGCAGCGACGGCGAACGCGCCTTCCGTGCTGCAGCGCGCCACACCCGGCATGTTCGTTTCCTGCGGCTCGCCATCCCCGGCGCCGTGGTCTTTTCCGCAATCGCCGCCCTGGCCGTCGCCACCTTGAGCAATCCGCTGCGCCTGCTGGCGAAGATGCCCATCGACCTCGGCTCGCTGGTCGTCTCCGGGGGCAAGATCATGATGCAGCAGCCGCGGCTCGCCGGCTTCACGCGCGACAACCGCCGCTACGATCTCTCCGCCCAGGTGGCCGGTCAGGACGTGGCCAAGCCGGACGTCATCGAGCTGCAGGGCATCCGCGCCACGATGGAGATGCAGGACAAGGTCCATTACCAGGCCACCGCGAGGGGCGGAGTGTACAATTCCAAGACCGAGCTGCTCACGCTCAACGAGGACATCATTGTCACCTCCACGAGCGGCTACCGTGCAGTCATGAGCGAGGCGGTGGTGGACGTCCCGGCCGGCAAGATCACCTCGGAGAAGCCGGTCGAGATCACCGCGGGCGGCTGGAGCGTCAACTCCAACCAGGTCGAGATCAGCGACAGCGGCGAGGTCATCCGCTTCGGTCGCGGGGTGACCGTGGTCCTGACGCCGGAAAGCACCGCGCCCGTGGCCAGCGCCGGAGTGAGCAGGCCTTGACCGCCGCGACAAAGCCGGGTGCGCGCATCCTTGCCGCATTCACCGCCGCTGCGGTCGCTGTGACGGCATGGACATTCGAGGCGAGCGCCCAGAAGCCTCAGGGCCCGCCCAACGCGCTGCAGGGTTTCGCCAAGAATCGCGATCAGCCGGTGAAGATCCAGGCGACCTCGCTGGAGGTGCGGGACAAGGACAAGGTGGCGACCTTCAGCGGCGATGTGCGGGTGATCAATGGCGACACCGAGATGCGCTGCAAGGCACTGGTCGTCTTCTACGATGACGACGGATCGGGAGGCCCCAGCATGAAGGCGGCCGAGCCCGGTCCCGGCGGCCAGCAGCAGATCAAGCGGATCGAGGCCCGCGGCGGCGTCACCGTGGCGCAGAAGGAGCAGACCGCCGCCGGCGACAGTGCGATCTTCAACCTGCGCGAGAATACCGTCACGTTGACGGGCAATGTCGTCGTCACGCGCGGGCAGGACATCCTGCGCGGACACCGGCTGATGGTGAACCTGACCAGCGGCATCTCCAGGATGGACGGCGGCCGGGTCGACGCCTTCATCGACACCCGCAAGGCTGCAGAGAAAGCCGAGAAAAAGTGAGGATTGGCCTGCGGCACGGGTCTCCGCAGAAGGGACAAGCCGCGGGGGCGACCGCATGCCCGGTTGCACCGGCGTGGATTGCGGGTAAGCCCTTGATCAGCGGGGCCGATATCCTGATCATGCGGGGCGAGGGTTGAACCGGGGCTCGAGGCGTGCGCAATTTTTTTGCTCTGTTTCGGCAGAATCGGGCCCCGCCTCGCCCGCGAAAGCGCGGCAACGGTCTCGCACCTGCGGTCGAGCTCGCCCCGATGGGACGGTCGATGGCACAGGTGGATGCCGCGCGGCGCTCGCATGGTGGGCCGCGCCCCCGCCGTGAGCAGGCTGCAGGCCGGCTCGACGTGGCACATGCCTATCTTGCCGCCCACAACCTCGAAAAGAGCTACGGCGCGCGCAAGGTGGTCAACGGGGTGAGCCTCTACGTCAGGCGCGGGGAGGCGGTAGGCCTGCTCGGGCCGAATGGGGCCGGCAAGACCACCGCATTCTACACCATCACCGGCCTGATCAAGCCCGAGCGAGGCAAGATCGAGCTCGACGGCCACGACGTCACGCATCTGCCGATGTACCAGCGGGCGCGGCTGGGCATCGGCTATCTGCCGCAAGAGGCGTCGATCTTCCGCGGCCTCAATGTCGAGGACAACATCCGCGCGGTTCTCGAGGTGGCGGAGCCGGACCGCCGCCGCCGCGAGGACGATCTCGCTGCGCTGCTCGACGAGTTCGAGATCGCGCGCCATCGCAAGACACCCTCGATCGCGCTCTCGGGCGGCGAGCGCCGCCGCGTCGAGATCGCGCGGGCACTGGCAAGCCGGCCGAACTACATGCTGCTCGACGAGCCGTTCGCCGGCATCGATCCCAAGGCGGTTGTCGAGATTCAGAGGCTGGTGCGGCGTCTCACCAGCCGCGGCATCGGCGTGCTCATCACCGACCACAATGTCCGGGAGACGCTCGACCTGACCGATCGCTCCTACATCATCTATTCCGGCGAGGTGCTGATGGAGGGGCGCAAGGACGACATCATCAACGATCCTCAGGTCCGCGCCCTCTATCTCGGTGAAGATTTCCGAATCTAGAGCATCACGCGTGCGCAACTGCGGCAGCGCGTTTCCCCGCCCTTAACGACGGCTTCATGGCGCGGTATACACCCGCGCCGGAACAGGATAAGCAAGAATTGGACCAACAAGACAGCGACGATCATGGCGCTGAGCCAAAGACTGGAGATGCGGCAGAGCCAGGCGCTCGTCATGACGCCGCAACTCCTGCAGGCGATCAAGCTGCTGCAGCTCTGCAATCTGGATCTTGCCGCTTACGTCGAGAGCGAGGTCGAGCGCAACCCGCTTCTCGAAGCCGCGAACGACGCTCCGGAAGCGCCCGGCGGTTCGCCGGAGCCGGGGGTTGAAGCGGCGGCTCCCCGGAGCGCGGCGAACGTCGAGGCGGTGCCGGTCCAGCCGGCACCGGGCGCATCCGCCCGCGAGCTCGAGGACGTTCCCCCCGCCGACGCCGATGCGGCGAGCTCGCGGGCGAACACCGACATTGCGCCGCCCTATGCCGACTGGTCCGGCTCGTCCGGCCGCGGCCGTGACGGTGGCGACTACAATCCGGAAGCGTTTGTCGCCGCCGAGCCCACGCTCGCCGATCATCTGGCCGAGCAGCTTGCGGTTGCGGTTGCCGATCCCAGGCGGCGGATGATCGGGCAGTACCTCATCGATCTGGTCGACGAGGCCGGTTACATGGGCGGCGACCTGGCGGTGGCGGCGGAGAAGCTCGGGGCGCCGGCGGCCGAGATCGAGGCGGTGCTGGCGATCCTGCAGAGCTTCGAGCCGACCGGCGTATGCGCGCGCAATCTCCAGGAATGCCTGACAATCCAGCTCAAGGAACGCAATCGCCTGGACCCGGCCATGGCTGCATTGCTGGGCCGCCTCGATCTGCTCGCCAAGCGCGAGCTCGCCGCGTTGCGGAAGGCCTGCGGAGTGAACGAGGAGGATCTCGCCGACATGATGGCCGAGATTCGTCAGCTCAATCCGAAGCCCGGCCTGGCCTTCGGATCGACCGTGGTGCAGCCGATCGTTCCCGATGTCTTCGTGCGCGCCGGCCCCGGCGGCGTTTTCCTGGTCGAGCTCAATTCCGACACCCTGCCCAAGGTGCTGCTCAACCAGACCTACCACGCCGCGATCGCCAGGACGGCGAAGAGCGAGCAGGACCGGACCTACATCGCCGACTGCCTGCAGAGCGCGACCTGGCTCATTCGCGCGCTCGATCAGCGCGCGAAGACCATCCTGAAGGTGGCAAGCGAGATCGTGCGCCAGCAGGATGCCTTCTTCGCGCATGGCGTCCAGCATCTGCGCCCCCTCAATCTCAAGACCGTCGCCGATGCGATCGAGATGCACGAATCGACGGTCTCGCGGGTGACCGCGAACAAGTACATGGCGACCAGCCGCGGGATCTTCGAGCTCAAGTATTTCTTCACGTCGGCCATCGCCGCCGCGGACGGCGGGGAAGCCCATTCCGCCGAGGCGGTGCGGCACCGGATCAGGCGACTGATCGGGGAGGAGCGCTCGGATCAGGTGCTTTCCGACGATACCATCGTCGATCGGCTGCGCGCTGCGGGCATCGACATCGCCCGCAGGACCGTTGCAAAATATCGCGAGGCGATGCGCATTCCCTCATCGGTGCAGCGACGGCGCGACTATCAGCAATCAGTCCTCAGCGATCAGTGAGCGGTGTCGGCCGGCAAGTCGGATGGCGCAGCTACCTTCCGATCCCTGATTATTGATGGCTGATGCCGGTTCAGGAGGCTCGGCGTGCCCTTCCGCGTTTCGGGCAAGAACATCGATGTCGGCGAAGCGCTGCGCGCCCGCGTCAGCCAGCGTATTGCCGACGCCACCGCCAAGTACTTCGACGGCGGGTTCTCCGGGCACGTCACCATCGGCAAGGAAGGCTTCGGCTTTCGCACCGAATGCGTGATCCACCTCGATTCCGGGATTGTGCTGGAAGCCGACGCACTGGCAGCCGATGCCTATGCCAGCGCCGATCAGGCCGCCGTGCGCCTGGAAAAGCGGCTGCGGCGCTACAAGCGCCGCCTGCGGAGTCGTCACCCGGTGCGGACCGCGGAGCGCGGCGCGGTCGAGGCCCCCAGCTACGTCATCGCTTCCCTGGAGCATGTCGACGACGAGAAGATGACCGAGTGGAATCCGGTCATCATCGCCGAATCGACCACGGCGTTGAAACGGCTGTCGGTGAGCGAGGCGGTGATGGAACTCGACCTGACCGGCGCGCCGGTGGTCGTGTTTCGGCATGCTGGACATGGGCGCGTCAATCTGGTTTACCGCCGCGCGGACGGCCACATCGGCTGGATCGATCCGCCGGCGCTCGAGACCGACGCCGGTTGACGGACTGGAAGGCGGTACTTATGGTCCGCCGCCTTTGCAGCCGGCGCGCGGCGACCGGTGCCGAGCTTCCCGCATTCTCTGGAATTCTCCATGCTGCTCACCGATGTCGTCGCGCCCAATGCCGTCATTCCGGCGCTGAAGGTCAACAGCAAGAAGCAGGTCCTGCAGGAGCTCGCGACCAGGGCTGCCGAGCTCTGCGGGCAAAGCGAGCGCACGATCCTGGAGACTCTGCAGCAGCGCGAGAAGCTCGGTTCCACCGGCGTGGGCAACGGCATCGCCATCCCGCACGGTAAGCTGGCCAAGATCGGCAAGCTGTTCGGCCTGTTTGCCCGGCTCGAGCGCCCGGTCGATTTCGAGGCCCTCGACGGTCAGCCGGTCGACCTCGTTTTCCTGCTGCTGGCGCCCGAATCGGCGGGCGCCGATCATCTCAAGGCGTTGGCTCGGGTGGCGAGACTGCTGCGCGATGCGGATGTCGCGCGCAAGCTGCGGGAGTCGCGCGACGCCGAAGCGCTCTATGCGGTGCTGGCACTGCCGTCGGCAAGCGCGGCGTGATTCGGACGACAGAGGGCGGACGACAGAGGACGGATGACGGCGCGAGGCGCTGTCGTCTGTCCTCCGTCCTCTGTCGTCTGGTTAATGCAAACTTACCGGCTCGATCTCGTGGCTTGCCGCGCCGGCGAGGGCGGCTTCGCGGCTGTCGGCGAGCAGGATCGGCGTCCCGTCGGCGGCCTGCAGCACGAATACCTGATACCCCGGCGCGAGCAACGGCGCCTCCGGCGAGAGGAAGCCGACCTCCTCCGAACGCATCGCCTTGATGTAAGCCAAGCGACTCTCGCCCGGCGTGGCCAGGCCCTGGGGAGACGCCCGGTCGTCTTCGGATCGATCGAACATCGTAGCTTCTCCTGCGCGGCGCGTCCCGCCTGGGTCACGCACGCAGGCAGTATCGTTCAACTCGACCCTCCTGGCTGTGCTCGCGATCACACAATCGGCGATTTGTTGAGAGGAGCGTCGCCAGAGCCCGCAAAATCGATGTTTTCGGGTGTGTCCGGAATCACACAGCCCCCCGCAAACGTCGGCACCGCATGCCGCGGCCCTGCGGTTCAGTGCACGCTGACGGTCTCGAGCTCCTGGCGCCAGGCATTGGCTACCGCTGCTTCACGGCTGTCGGTGAGCATGATCGGGGTGCCGTCTGCGGCGTGCAGTGCATAGAGCAGCATGCCCGGTGCAAGCTGCGGCGCCTGCGGGAATTGCCGCTGGACATCCTCGGAGCGGACGGTCTTGACATAGGCGATCTTGCCGCCGCCAAGCAAAGCCAGCGCCTCGGGAGAGATCAGAGCCGTTCTGGAGGTGATGTTATTTTCCATGGCACTCGACTCCTGTACTTTTGCAACGCGTCGAGCCCTGTTCGGGTTTCAGTCACTGTCACTGATGTTGATCGTCTTCACGATCCGCTCCGGCTCCGGCCGGGCGAGATCGATCGACAACAACCCGTTCTTGAGGTCGGCACCGAGCACCTCGATGCCGTCGGCCAGCACGAACGTGCGCTGGAATTGACGGGCGGCAATGCCGCGGTGCAGGTACTGCCGAGCCTTGTCGTCCTGCTGGCGCCCGCGAATGACGAGCTGGCTCTCCTCGACGGTAACGTCGAGTTGATTTCGGGTGAAACCCGCAACCGCCAGCGTGATCCGCAAGCGCTCGGGCTGGCTGTTCTCGCCGGCGATCCGCTCGATATTGTAGGGGGGATAGCCGTCGGCAGCCTTGCTGACCCGATCGAGCACCCGCTCGATCTCGTCGAACCCGAGGAGGAACGGACTGGACAGAGACGGAACTCGGGACATGGTCTCAAAGCCCTCGCAAGCGACTTTGAGGAGGCCCTTTCGGCGCCTTCTCGGCCGCCGGCAGGCGATTTTGCCCGCCAAGCGGTCGGCCGTGATATGGGGAGCTCCCGTCGAGCCTTCAAGAATGCGCGGAAGCGGCAGTCGGCAACGCCTCTGGCTCCAGTGTCGCTTGCCAGACCCGCGGCCTAAAGACGATGTGAGGAGGGGTGTCGATGCGAATGGCGATCATGGGCTCGGGCGGAGTCGGAGGCTATTTCGGAGCCCGCCTGGCCATGAGCGGCGCCGACGTTCATTTCATTGCGCGTGGGGCGCATCTCGCCGCCATGCGCGAGTGCGGCCTGACGGTGGAAGGGGGACCGGAGCCGATTCGTGTGCGAAAGGTTAACGTGACCGACGATCCCCGGACCATCGGCCCGGTCGATCTCGTCCTGTTCTGCGTCAAGCTGTGGGACAGCGAAGCCGCCGCGCGCCAGCTCATGCCGATCGTGGGGCCGGATACCGGCGTGATCTCGTTCCAGAACGGCGTGACCAAGGACGACGCGCTGCGGCCGATCTTCGGCGAGCATGCCTTGCTGGGCGGGGTAGCGTATGTCGGCACCGCCATCGGCCGGCCGGGCGTCATCGTCCAGACCGGGCCGCTGCAGCGGCTCGTCTTCGGCGAATACGACGGCCGCCGCTCGCCGCGGGTCGAGGCATTTCACGCCGCCTGCAAGCGGGGCGGAATCAACGCCGAGATCAGCGATGACGTGCGCCGCTCGATCTGGGAGAAATACGTCGTGCTGGTGGCGATGTCGGGCGCCACCACCGCCATGCGCTCGACCATCGGTTCGATCCGCTCCAATCCGCTTGCACGCGAATTCCTGCTCGATCTCGCCCGCGAGGTGGTGGCGGTGGGGCGTGCGCACGGGGTTGCGCTGCCGGCGGATTACGCCGAGCAGCGCATTCCGTTCTTCGACGGCTGGCCGCCGGAGATGACGACCTCGATGCACCACGATCTGCAGGCGGGCAGGCCGCTCGAATTGCGCTGGCTCGCCGGGGGCGTCGTCGAGCTCGGTGCGCAGCTCGGGGTGGCGACGCCGCTCAACCGGGCAGTCCGGGATATTCTCATCCTGCACGCCGGGGGGACGCCCAAGTAGCGGGGGAGGGTGCAGATCGGTCGCGTTGCACCGATGTGCAGCAATCTGACCGGTGCATGGTCTACACGAACGGAACCGCCAGCACGTGCTCCTTGAAGGCGGGTCGTTGCTCCAATTGGGCAAACCACCGCTCCAGATTGTCGAGCCGCGGCC
>DASXAP010000036.1:0-20860 GCA_036406655.1 Xanthobacteraceae bacterium
GCAGCGGCACGCGCAGTCCCGACGGCAGGACCGCCGTGTTGCTCGCGCGGTCGAGCGGCAGATGCATGATGCGGTAGGAGGGGAATTCGTCGGGCAGCGTTCCGCCATAGGCGCGAAACAGGTTGTAGCCCCAGTCCTGGCGCAGCTCGATGTCGAGGATCCTGACCTCGAGCACATCGCCGGCGCGGGCGCCGCGGACCGCAACCGGGCCGGTCAGGATGTGGTTGCCGGAGCCGCGCTTGACCCGTTCGTGGATGAGCTGGAGCTCGGGGAGCACCTCGAGCCCGCGGGCTGGCGGCGGCATCCATTCCGGATTGCCCGACACGCATTCGATCACGACGCGATCGGCCGGATCGACCGTCAGCACCGGCTCGAGCGCGCCGTCCCAGTAGCCCCAGTGAATGGTGTCGGGAGCGGATCGCAGAACATGGGTCCTCGCGGCGGTGCGCTCGGCTGCGGGGGTCTTGGCCGGCATCGCGGCCTGGGCGAGCGGAACGTTCATGAGCTCTCTCCTGCTGCTCAGTCTTTACCGAGCCTTGCTCCCCCTGCCAAGCTGACCTAGGCTGACCGGCGGCAGTGATGCGGCGACGATCGCTTTCGGATGGTGCTCATGTTGCGCGCGAACGCAAGACTCTCCGCCCGCCTGCGGCCGGCGGCCGGCCTCGTTCTCCTCGCCTGCGTGGTCGGCGCGTCGGCTCCGGCCGCGGCGCAGACGAAGAACGTCAAGATCATGCTGGACTGGATCATCCAGGGGACGCATGCGCCGTTCTTCATCGCCCAGGAGAAGGGATACTACAAGGACGCCGGCATCGCCGTCGACGCGATCGACGCCGGGCGCGGCGCCACCAATGTCGCCGTCACGGTGGCGGGAGGCGCCTATCAGTTCGGCTGGGTCGACATGCCCTCGCTCGTCCGGTTCAACGCGCAAAATCCCGCGGCGCCGCTGATTGCCGTCTATGTCAGCTTCGACGAGACCCCGCTCGCGGTCATCACCCGCAAGGCCGCCAACATCCGCAAGCCGGCCGATCTCGACGGCCGCAAGATCGCCGGCGGCCCGGGCACGGCGGTGCACGACACCATCTCCATCCTGCTCAAGGCGGCCGGCGTGCCTAACGTGAAGATCGACTGGGTGGCGGTGCAGCCGCAGCTGTTCGGGCCGATGCTCAAGCGCGGCGAGGTGGACGGCACCGGCGGGTTCACCAACTCGAATATTCCGGCGGCGCTCGAGCTCGGGTTCAAGATGGAGGATCTGTTCGTCATCAAGTATTCGGAATACGGCGCCGACATGTACGGGCTCGCCCTGGTGACGCCGAAAAAGTTCGCCGATGAGAACCCCGACACGGTGCGCGGCGTCGTCCGCGCGCTCAATCGCGGAACCAGGGATTCGATCGCCTCGCCGCAGGCGGCGCTCGATCTGCTCAAGACGCGCGACCCGATGATGAAGCTCGATATCGAGAAGGTGCGGCTCGACATCGCGCTCGGGCTGACCGACACCCCGCACGTGCAGAAGGATGGACTGAGCTCGGTCACCCCGGAAAAGCTCAAGCGGACGATCGATGCCGTGGTCGATGCCTATCAGCTGACGACGAGCCCCGATCCGGCGACGATCTACACCGATCGTTTCCTGCCGCCGGCCTCCGAGCGCATGCCGCCCAAGCGGGGAAATTAGAGCGTGTTCCGGTCGAATTGAGGCACATCGGTGCAACGCGACTGATCTGCTCCCTCCCCCCTTGCGGCGGCTGCAAGCGAGGGAGGAAACACTGCGGCACCGCCGCGTATCTCTCGAAATTCTCCGGTCGTCCGCCGCACGATTCGCGGTCGTGCGCCGCACAATGAGGAGGGGGCGAGCTTCCGGATTGCTCCGCACGTGCCCCCTCCCTGTCCCTCCCCCGCAAGCGGGGGAGGGAACGCTGCGGCACCGCCGCGTATCTCTCAGGATTCTCCGGTCGCCCGCCGCGTTCGTCGATCGAGCTGCATGGCCGCGCCGCACGGGATCTGCTCCCTCCCCCGCTTGCGGGGGAGGGCTGGGGTGGGGGACCGGACCTGGCTTGTTGCGGCCCCTCCCTGTCCCTCCCCGCAAGCGCGCGTCAGCCGGGCCAGGGCTCGCGCCAGTCGAGGCCGGCGAGGTCGCTGACCGGGCCCACGACGCTGTCGAAGCGCATCGTCATGCGACCCTCGCGGCGGTAAGGCGGCCACGGCGGCAGACCCTCGCGATTCGGGTTGCCGCTCCGCGCAAAGGCGATCCAGGCGCCGTGCATCGCCTCCGCGAGCCCCCTCATCTCCGCGTCGTTCGCGCCCGCGAGCATCGGCGACCCGGTCCAGCTCGCCAGGTTGTTGAACACGAACGGGATCTCCAGGCAGTGACAAGCGGCAAATCCCCGCGATGATTGCCAGTCGAATTGGTAGACGAAGGCGGGCCGCCCCTGCTCGGCGCGCCATTGCGCCAGCCGCAGGCTGCCGATCCGAAACATCGCATCGCTCATCAGATCGCCCAAGAGCGCCGCGTTCGTCCCCGAAGGCCGCATGCGGCGGATCTCGTCGTAGTGGCGCCGGTGAGCGGAGGGGAGCACCGCTGCGAACACGGCTTCGATCGCCGCCCGATCGGCTTTCGCGACATCCTCATCGATGCAGTAGAAGGCCGCCATCTCCTCGCGCGTGGTGCCTATGAGGGTGTCGATCCCCGCCCCGGCACCGGCTGCGAGCGCCGGGGCGACCTCGCCCGGAACGAGGTTGCCGTCGATCACCGGCCAGAACGGAGCCTGCGCGTCGGCGAACTTCTTCTCGAGCCGGGCGACCTCGCCCTGCGCCGCCACGAAATTCGCAAACGGCAGCGATTTGAGCCTTGCCGCGTCCTCCGGCGCGAGCCCCAGCACCTCCAGCAGGCGGCGACCGATCCGATGGGCGTCGTCGAGCGTCCGCGACATGCGGCCGAACGGCGTGCTCTGCAGGATTGCGCGCCGGAACAGGCCTGCCGCCTGCGGCAGCGTCATCAGGATCGCGATCGACGCCGCTCCCGCCGATTGCCCGGCGAGCGTCACCTTGTCGGGATCGCCGCCGAAAGCGGCGATGTTGTCGCGCACGAAGCGCAGCGCCGCGAGCTGATCGAGCAGCCCGAGATTGCCCTCGCTCACGCCCGGCAGGCAGAGAAATCCCAGCGCGCCGAGCCGGTAGTTGATCGAGACCGCCACCAGGTCGCCGTTCGCGGCGAAGCGCTCGCCCGAATACCACGGCAGCGAGCCCGCGCCGCTGGAGAACGCCCCGCCGTGGATCCACACCAGGACCGGACGTCTTCCGGAACCCGGCGAAGGCGTCCAGATGTTCAGCGTCAGACAGTCCTCCGACTGCGGGCGCTCGAAATCGCCCATCACGTGCGCCAGCCGCGAGCGCCCCTGCGGCGCGATCGGGCCGTCGCTGGTGGCATCGCGGACGCCTTGCCATGCCGGCACCGGCTGCGGCGGCGCGAACCGCCGCTCCCCGGTGGGCGGCGCCGCGTAGGGAACGGCGCGGAAGACGGCAACGCCGTTCTCGACAGCGCCGCGCAGCAGGCCCGCCTCGCTGCGCACGATCAGCTCCCGACCTGCCGTCGCCGTCATCGGCATGCGCAGACCTCATTCAGCGGCGCGCGAAGCGCCGTTCCAATGGCACGATCACCAGCCGCTCGCCGGCGACGAAGATCAGCACGATGACGAAGCAGGTGGCAAGGAAGGTCTTGCTGTCGGCGGCGGTCTGCGCCCGCAGCATCAGATAACCGAGCCCGCTCGGGGCGCCGAGCAGTTCCGCGACCAGGGCGATCTTCCAGGCGACGCCGTAGGCGATGCGGACGGCCGACAGGGCGTAGGGCACCAGCAGCGGCAGGGTCAGCCGCCAGAGGATGCGCGCGCGGTGGCGCGTGAACGAGCGGCCCATCTCCATGAGCTCGCGATCGATGTTGCGCAGGCCTTCGGCGATGTTGATCAGGCAGAACGGGATCAGGATCGCGACCTCGACGAAGATGACGCCGAAATCGCCGGGCTCGAACCAGATCGCCGCCAGGATCGCCCAGCCGATCGAGGGAAACGAGTTCAGCACCGGCTTGATGCGGGCATCGACCACCTCGCGCAGCCAGGGTACGCCGTGGGCGAGGGCGGCAAGCCCGCCGCCGATGAGCAGAGCCGCGGCAATCGAGACCAGAACCCGCCAGGCCGACGTCGCGAGCTGCCACAGGAAATCGGCGGAGACGAGCAGCTCGATCAGCCGCTGCGCAACCGGGACCGGCCCGGGAAGGATGAACTCAGGCAAGCCGCGCGCCAGCGCCCACCACGCCACGAACGCGAGCGCGACCACACCTTCGCCGATCGCGCGCTCGGCGGCTACGGCCGCAATCGATGTGCGATCAATCGGCATAATGATGCGAGACGCCCGCCTGCAGCGGCCCCAGCACGTGCCGGTCCATGCCGTGCACGAAGGCAATGATGACGATGATGGCGGCGAAGATGGTCGCCGTATCGAACTCCTGGCGCGACAGGTTGATCATGTAGCCGAGCCCGGAATTGCCGCCGAACAGCTCCGCCGTGAGGGTCACCTTCCAGGCCACGCCGAACATGATGCGCAGCGTGGCAAAGATGAACGGGTAGAGCGACGGCACGATCACCAGCACAAGCATCCGCGCCCGGCGGCGCGTGAAGCTCCCGGCCATCTCGATGATCTCGGGGTCGAGATCGGCGAGACCCGACGACATGTTGACCAGCGCGAACGGCACCAGCACGGCGCTGATCGCAAAGATCACGGTCAACGGCGAGACGCCGAACCACATGATCGACAGCAGGGTCCAGCCGATGGCCGAGAACGCATTCAGGAACGGGCCGATACGGCGCTGGATCGCCAGCCGCAGCACCGGCAGCTGATAGGCGAGCAACGCGAGCAGCGAGCCGACCAGGAACGAGATCGAGATGGCGGCGGCCACGTGAAACAGCGACGCACCGAGATGCCCGAGATCGCGCCAGCTGGTGAGGAAAGACCAGAGCCGCCGCGCAACCTGCACCGGGCCCGGCAGCAGATAGGCGGGCGCGAGGAGAGACGCCGCCTGCCAGGCCGCGAGAAAGAGGAGCGTGAACAGATGCGCCGCAAGCCTGCGAACGAGCGCCTCGCGCCGCGGCGAGAGTGGAAGAGGCGCGATGCCCTCGAGCATCAGCCGCGCAGGACATGCTCCCAGACGAGAGTGCGGATGTCGGGATAGCCCTGGATCATGCCGATCTCTCTGGACAGCTCGTAGAACCGCATGATTATCCTGGCGTGGTCCTCCTCGAACGTGCCGGGCACCTCCGAGCTCTTCTCGAACCACCAGTCGAAGAACTCGGGCGGCAGGTTGCTCTGCCTGCCGACCGCGCCGAACACCTCGTCGCGGTGCGCGAGCGCATAGCGCACCGACTCGCGGAACATGCGGTTGAATTCCTTGAACGCGTCGGGGCGCTGCGCCAGGCGCTCCGGGTATGACACGTTGAGCGCGCTGATGAAGCGCATGCCGTAGGTCTCGATGTTGTCGCGGCCGGTCTCGGCGATCGGGCGGAACTCGCCGGACTTCAGCGCGCGAAACGCCTGGCTGTGGATGAGGGTCGCGGCGTCGATCTGGCCGGCGGCGAGCGCGCCGGGGAGGTTGGGCGCCTGGATCTCGACCTGCTTGAGGTCGCCGCCTTCGAGCGCCGCATCGAGCCCGTACTTGCGAATGAGCGCGAGCCGCACCTGGGTGTAGCCGGTCGAGCGCAGGGCATAGGAGCCGAGCGACCTGCCCTTGAGCTCCTTCGGATTGCGGATCGGCGAATCGCTCTTGACCCAGATGCCGGCGCCCTCGCCGGCCGGCGACTGCTGAAGCGCGGTGGCCAGCACCCGCAGCTCGAGGCCGCGCGCCGCCGCCGGCGGGACGGCGATCACCGCGGTCATGATCACGTCGTACTGCTTGGCCGACGTTGCCTGGATCAGCTGCGGGATTGCGAGGCCGCGCGCTTCGACGGTCACCAGGTCGGAGGCGATCCGGCCGTTGCTCATCGCCCAGGTGACGGCGTCGTAGGCGGGGTCGAGGAGATAGGCGTAGGTGACCTTCTCCCTCGCCGAGGCGGGCCGGGTGAGGGTCATCACCGCCGGGGCGGCGATGAGCTTGAGCACGGAGCGACGGTTCGTCATGCCACGGTTTCCTCGGGAAGCCGGCTGCGCTAGCGGGCGAACAGCTTAATCAATTTTTGCCGCTGTGTATCGAGATCGCGAGCGCTCGGCGAGCGCGGCCGCGAGCTTTGCAGCTCGACGATCTCGAGCACGCGGGTCGGCTTGCTCGACAGGACCACGGTCCGGTCGGCCAGCTGCAGCGCCTCGTCGACGTCATGGGTGACGAAGACCACGGTCTTGCCGGTCTCGAGCCAGATTCGCTCCATCTCGAGGCGCATGCGCGAGCGCATGCTGGGATCGAGCGCCGAGAAAGGCTCGTCCATCAGCACGATCTTGGGATCGACGGCGAGCGCGCGGGCGATGGCCACGCGTTGGCGCTCGCCGCCCGAGAGCATCGACGGATATTTGCGCGCGTCCCCGGCGAGCCCGACCAGGCTCAGCAATTCCGTCGCGCGCAGCCTGCGCCGCTCGCGGTCGCCGGCGCCGAACCGCAGCTCCGAGCCGAGCAGCACGTTGTCGAGCGCGGTGCGCCAGGGAACCAGCCGCGGCGACTGGAACACGAACGCGATCTCCGGCCAGGTCTGCTGCGGCGCGCGACCGTCGACGCTGATCCGGCCGATATTCACCTCCAGCAGGCCGCCGATCATCCGCAGCAAGGTGGATTTGCCGCAGCCGGACGGTCCCAGGATGCAGACGAACTCGCCGCGCCGCACATCGAAGCTCAGCCGGTCGTAGATCTGCTCGCCGCCGAAGGCGACCCCGACATTCTCCAGGACGATGATGGGCTCGGATTGCATCAGCGTGACGGCAGTGCGGTCACTGACGGTCTTTGATGGAAGCCGGAGCGGGCTCGACGCAGCTCGATACACTCTCGGATCATGGCGGGCTGATCCCGGCGTCCCGGTGATGCACGTTTCGAGCATGAAGGTACAAGAAGACGTGGCTGCCGGCGACACCGGCTCGCCGATGCGCAGGCGCGACGGATCCCCGGTGCGGGCCGTGGCGGGGGTCCCCGGCTTGCTGGCGGGCAGAGCGTTGCTGCTCGCCGTCGGCGCGGTGATCGCGACGAATCTCGGTCGTGCAGCTGTTTCGGCTGCTGCGGCAGGCGTGATCGATGCGGGCCCGCCGCATGCCCGGGCGAGGTCGGCTTGACCGCGCTCGCATGGGGGACGATGCTGGCGCGACAATCTGCAGCGGGAGAGGAAACGCCATGAGGTTATCGGTCGCCCACGCTCTTCTGGTTTCGACATTGCTGGCATTTTCGGCCGCGAGCCCGACGCGCGCCGCCGACGCTCCGAAGGACAACAAGGGCTACTCGACCGGCAAGACCACGGTGGTCGAGCTCGGGCCGGAATTCGCCGGCATGGAAGGGCGGCAGCTGCGGCTGCGGGTGATCACCATAGAGCCGGGCGGCCATATCGGCCTGCACGATCACAAGGAAAGGCCGGCGGTGGTGTACTTCCTGCAGGGGACGGACACGGTCATTCGCGACGACGGCAGCTCGCATACGTTCAGGGCGGGAGACGTGACCGGCGAGCCGGGGACAACCATCCACTGGCACCGCAACGACGGCAACGACGCCGTCATCCTGGTCACCGCCGATGTCTTCAAGCCGAAGAAATAGGTCCGGCTTCCCTTTCGCGTAGCAGCAGCCGGCCGGGCTGAGCGCGGCAGTCGCTGGCCGCGCACGACGTGCTATTGTAAAACGTGCTATTGAAAAAGCGGCCTTCCGGATTCGCCTTTATTCGGAATGATTCAGTTGTTTGCGACGGCGATCGGTCGGAAGCGCCATGAAAGACATTGCGGAGTGGCTGGCATCGATCGGCCTGAGCGAGTACACCCAGCGCTTCGCCGACAACGCCATTGACCTCTCGGTCATCCGCGATCTGACGGAGCAAGACCTCAAGGACCTCGGCGTTCTGCTGGGGCATCGCCGCAGGATTCTGCGGGCGATCGCGGAGCTCGAAGGGCCCGCTTCTGCACCCACTCGAGCAACCCGGAAACCGGCGTTGCGTGAGGAGGCCCAGCGCCGGCATCTCACCGTGATGATCTGCGATCTGGTGGGCTCGACCGCCTTGTCGGCGCGACTTGATCCCGAGGACATGCGAGCCGTGATCGATGCCTATCACGCGGCGTGCGCGCGTATCGTGCTGACTTACGACGGCTTCCTCGCCGAGTTCCGGGGCGACGGGATATTGGCCTATTTCGGCTATCCTCGTGCACACGAAGACGACGGCGAGCGAACCGTGCGGGCGGGGCTCGACATCATTGCCGCCGTTGCGGGGCTCAAGACGCGGGCTGCGGAGCCGCTTGCGGTCCGCATCGGCATAGCGACCGGCTTGGTGGTTGTCGGCAACCTCGATGGCGAGGGTGCATTGCGGGAGCACGCTGTGGTCGGGGACACGCCGAACCTTGCAGCCCGCCTTCAGGGCCTGGCGGTGCCCGGCACGATCGTCGTCGCCGGTTCCACGCGCCGGCTGCTGGGCGATCTGTTCCGTCTGCGGGACCTCGGCCGGCATGAGGTCAAAGGGATTGCCGAGCCGGTCGCAGCATGGGCGGTCGAGGGCGTATCCGATTCCGAGAGCCGGTTCGAGGCCGTCCGCGCGGGTGTGACCGATCTCGTCGGCCGCGCGAACGAGATCGATTTTCTCCTGGAACGCCGACGCCTGGCCTGGAGCGGCGAGGGGCAGATCGTGCTGATCTCGGGCGAGCCGGGGATCGGCAAGTCTCGGCTTGCAGCGGCTCTCGCCCAACGCATCGCCGGCGAGCCGCATACACGCTTGCGCTATCAATGCTCGCCTCATCACGCCAACAGCGCGCTTCATCCGTTCATCACCCAGCTGGAGCGGGTGGCCGGGTTCAAGACAGACGATGCGTCCGAGGAACGGCTCGACAAGCTGGAAGCAGTCCTCGTCGCAGGCGCATCGGAGGTTCAGACCGCGGCGCCACTTTTTGCTGCGCTGCTGTCCATCCCGTTCGGCAGGCGCTACCCGCCACTGGCACTCAGTCCCACGCAGCAGCGTCGCCGGACACTCACGGCACTGCTCGATCAGTTCGAGGCTCTCGCGCGGCGGCAACCGGTCCTGCTCTTGTTCGAGGATGCGCACTGGGCGGATGCGACCTCGCTCGAGCTGCTGGATCTCACTGTCGAGCGGGTGCCACGGCTGCCGGTCCTGGCATTATTCACCTTCCGGCCGGAGTTCGAGCCGCCCTGGCTCGGACTTCCCAACGTCGTCAGCCTGCGGCTCGATCGCCTCGACCGCAACCATGCCGAGGCTATTGTCGCGCAGGTGACCGGCGGGCGCGCACTGCCCGCCGAGGTGATGAAGCAGATCGTCGCCAAGACCGACGGCAACCCGCTGTTCGTCGAGGAGCTCACCAAGACGGTCCTGGAAATGGGCATCCTGGTCGACGATGCCGGGCGCTATCGGCTGGACGGACCTCTGCCGCCGCTCGCCATCCCTGCGACCCTTCAAGACTCGCTCATGGCGCGGCTCGACCGGCTGGCGCCGGTGAAGGAGGTCAGCCAAATAGGCGCCGCGATCGGGCGTGACTTCTCCTATTCGTTGCTGTGGGCGGTGGTCGGACGCGACGAGAGCGCATTGAGGAAGACGCTCGCCCAGCTCGAGCAGGCGGAGCTCGTCTTCAGCCGCGGCGAGCCTCCGGAAGCCGTCTACAGCTTCAAGCATGCGCTGGTGCGGGATGCAGCCTATGAGAGCCTGCTCAAGAGTCGCCGGCGGCAATTGCACGCCCAGATTGCACGCACCCTCGAGGACAGGTTCGCTCACATGGTGACCAGCGAGCCGGAGATCGTGGCGCACCATTTTACCGAAGCAGGCCTTGCCGCCCCCGCCATCGATTACTGGCTCAAGGCTGGACAGCAGGCGGCCCGACGTTCGGCCAATGCCGAGGCAATAAACCATCTTGCTCGCGGCTTGGAGCTCATTTCCAATATCGACGACCCGATGCAACGCAACAAGTCGGAGTTGCTGCTGCAAACGTCGCTTGGCCACTCCTTACGGGCGACCAAGGGCTGGAGCATCGAAAGCGTGAAGCATGCGTATACGCGAGCCCTCGAGTTGTGCAAGGAGAGCGGGTTTGACGAGCACACCCTGCCTGCGGCGTTCGGCTTGTGGACCTGGAATTTCGTTCGTGGAGCGCTTGGCGAAGCTCGAATGCTCGCCGAGCAGTTGCTGACGACAGCCGAGAACGTGGACGACTCGGTTTACAGGGTTCTCGCGCACGAAGCACGAGGCTTCACCTTTTTTGCATACGGAAAGTTCGCGGCTGCCCACGCCGAGCTCCAACGCAGCATTGGCGTGTGTGAAGACGGCAAGGCTGCCGCGTATCTCGATCTTTCCGCGCAAGATCCGCGGGTTCATGTGAGATTATACGACGGCATGGTCCTATGGTTGCTCGGCTTTCCAGATCAGGCATTGCGGGCTTGCGCCGAGGCCAACCGCTGCGCGGATGCATCTCGGCATCCGTTCAGCAGGGCAATGGCGCGAGCGATAAGCCTCCGGGTGCATCAATTTCGCGATGAGCCCGCAGTTGTCGCAGCAAAGGCTGATGACGCAATCGCGCTCTGTGAAGAGCATGAGTTCGTGCACTATCTGGCCATGGCTTTGATCTTGCGCGGCTGGGCGGACGCCCGGCGTGGTGAGCTCGAGAAGGGCATTGCCGAAATTCAGGACGGTCTTGAAAAAGCGCGGGCAGCCGGCGCCTTGCTGTTCGAGTCGTATACGTTCGGGTTGCTTGCCGATGCCTGCATGAGAAATGAGCATTATGGGCAGGCGTTGGATTTTCTGAACCGGGCGCAACTGCGGTTCGATGAAGAGGATTCCGAACGCTTCTACGCGGCTGAAATATACCGCTTGCTCGGAGAGACATATCTGCGATCAAGCCCGGATCTGGACGAGGCCGAGCGTTGTCTCTGCAAGGGACTTCAAATCGCGCGCGAGCAGCAAGCCAGATCTCTCGAGCTCAAGATTTGCGTGAGCTTCTGCGACCTGTCCGCGCTGCAGGGAAACGGCGACAGGTATCGCCCCCGGCTGCGCGAGATTTACGGATGCTTCAACGAGGGTTTTGACACCATTGATCTGCTGAGTGCCAAGGCAAGGCTGGAGCCGAATTGGTGCGTCGGCCGGCAGCCGTGATTGTCACCGCCCAAATCTGCAGCTGCGGGTCGGCCGCTCCCGAGCTGTGGTGTCACGCGCGTCAGCTCTCTTCAGGTCGTTGAATGAGCTTGTAGGTCCGGCTCTCGCTCGTATCCCACCGGTCCATTGTTCGGGCGCATACTACACACTCGGCCGTTGTGTGCCCGCCCGAGGCTCGTCGCGAGGACGTGACCGAGTACAGTGCTCCGCAGTGCGGGCAAAAGACGCTCCTGCCGCCAGCGATCGGCTCTGCTACGGGCATGTCCGTGCCTCCTGACTTGCCGATGCCCCTCTCGTCCCCTTTCCGGAATTGCGCGTTCAAGAGAGTGCGCGCGTACGGTCTCTGCATGCCGATACGCGCGCCATCAATTCATGTGCTCGACTACCTGATCTCCCACGCGGTGTTGTGCGGGATATCCATTGCCGTGTAGCCGCCGGGGCCGGCGAGCGCAGGCATCGATATGCATGCAAACGGCTCCTTTCCGGATATTCCCTTGTATTTCCCGGTACCGCCCGTGATGACATGCGTGCCGCAATTCATCTCTGGCTGCGACTTGTCGATGTCGCGCGTGTCAAATGTCGAAAAAATCTTGTCGCCGTCGCTGTCGGTCGGCACGCAGGCGCCGTCGATGTACTTCTTGTCGCCAGAGGCCACGCTCAGCGCTGCGCAATGTGCCGACATCTTGTCGAGCATCTTTTCTCCCTTCATGTTTTGTGTGGTACCCACCGCTTCCAGATTGTGGCGGTGCCAAGGCCGGGAATATCGATGTTCATGATCGGCCGAAAGATGAAGTGCGTCACGTATGGCGTCGTTCCTTTCTTCTCCATCGTCTGTGCTCCCGCAGCTCCAGGAGCAAGAGCCACAAGGAGTGCGCATAGCAGCGCCGTTTCCAGGATTGAGAGTGAGCTCATGCTCAAGCGGTGCATTTGGAGACCTCCTGCAAAGCGGCAGTCTTCAAGCCGAGTGACCGCCGCGCAAGGAGAGGCTGCTTCATGCTGAGACGAGTGCCGCAACACCTGCGCGCACCAAGGAGAAGCAATGGCGCAGCGCAGGGCGCGGGCCAAAGCGTCGAGAGTTCTTCAGCGAGATCGTTTCGGCCATGGCTGATGGGTACCGCGCCGTGCCGTGGCGGACGCATGAACAGCTGGCTTGAAGGGGAAACGGTACCAGAGTGACCACTCCCAGTCGCGTTTTTTCTGCGCGAACCGGTCAGCCAGCACCGCACCATGCTACCATGCTCACGCCGGGCCGATTCTCGCCAATCGGTCATGCCGTGATGAAATCCCCGGCTAGGGGCAGCCGACGCAACTCGATCAGCTGAGACGGCGCGAGCTCGTCACGCTGCTCGGCGACGCCACAGTGACGTGCGCCTGCCGCACGGGTCGGCACCGTCGATGTTCATCGTGGAGCGCCGGCACCAGCGGCGAACGGGCGGCGGGTCCCCGGCTTCTCGGGCGCTGCGCGTTTTCCGCGCGGGGCGGCGATCAGACCTTCACGCTGTGCCTTCTTGCGCGCGAGCTTGCGCGCGCGGCGGACAGCCTCGGCCTTCTCCCGAGTGGCCTGCTCCGACGGCTTCTCATAGAACCTTCGCCGCTTCATCTCACGAAAAACACCTTCGCGTTGCATCTTCTTCTTCAGGACGCGAAGGGCCTGGTCGACGTTGTTGTCGCGCACGAATACCTGCAAGGGGATTCCCTTTCTGTGATGCCGATGCTCCAGGACATATGCACCTTGTTCGACGCCTTGGCCAGCCGGGCAGAGCGGATTCCCGCCCATTTGCCTCCGCATCGAGGGCGGGCATGACCCGATGCAGCGACGCGCCGTCCCCGATTGCATGGGACATGCGGCTCCGCGCGTCAGGCGGCCGTTAACCGATTGCGCAGCGGCGCCTTGAAACCGACACAGCTCTGGCCCATATTACCTGCGCTGACCTGCACTAGGTCCTCGCGAGCCGCGTGCACGGATTCCCGTCAAACGGTCTCTGGCTCGCACTTTTGCTTCAACCGACAGCCCAGATCACGCGGGGGTGTCCTGCACCCCCCGTGCCGCGTCATCGCGGCGGGGCGGCTGGCCGCTTGCGTATCGCTGCGGCCGGCTGTCGCATATCACACGAGAAAGCTCTATCATTGACCACTTTTCATGACTTCGGCCTCGCCGACCCGATCACACGTGCCCTCGCCGAGGAGAGATACACCACGCCCACCCCGATCCAGGCGCAGACGATCCCGCTCGCCCTCGCCGGGCGCGATGTGATCGGCATTGCCCAGACCGGCACCGGCAAGACCGCGGCGTTCGCCTTGCCGCTCCTGCATCGCCTGTTCACTGAGCCGCGGCAGCTGCAGCGGAAGACCTGCCGTGTGCTGGTGCTCAGCCCGACGCGCGAGCTGTCCGGCCAGATACTCGACAGCTTCCGCGCCTATGGCCGTCATGCCCGCGTCAGCGCCGCGCTGGTGATCGGCGGCGTCTCCATGGGCGGCCAGGTGCGCGCGCTGCGGAACGGGGTCGACGTCCTCGTTGCGACGCCGGGCCGGCTCCTCGACCTCGTCGGGGGCAATGCGCTGCGTCTCGGCGCCGTCGAATTCCTCGTTCTCGACGAAGCCGACCGAATGCTCGACATGGGCTTCATCCATGACATCCGCCGGATCGCTGCAAAGCTTCCTGCCGCCCGGCAAACGCTCCTCTTTTCCGCAACGATGCCGCGCGCCATCGCCGATCTCGCCGGCGGGATGCTGCGCAATCCGGCCAGGGTCGCCGTGACCCCCGTCGCCTCCACGGTCGAGCTGGTTGAGCAGCGCGTCATCCGCGTAGATCGCGCCGCAAAGCCGGCGGCGCTCGTCGAGATACTGCAGCGCGAATCGATCGACCGCGCTCTCGTGTTCACCCGCACCAAGCATGGGGCGGACAAGGTCGCGCGCGGTCTCGTGCGGGGCGGAATCGCATCCGAGGCGATCCACGGCAACAAGTCGCAAACCCAGCGCGAACGGGTGCTGGCGGCCTTTCGCAACGGGGCGGTGCGCACGCTGGTCGCCACCGACATCGCCGCCCGCGGCCTCGACGTCGACGGCATCAGCCATGTGGTGAATTTCGATTTGCCGAGCGTGCCGGAGACGTATGTGCACCGGATCGGCCGGACCGCGCGCGCGGGAGCCGCCGGGGTGGCCATTTCCCTGTGTGACGCGGGAGAGGCGGCGCTTCTGCGCGATATCGAGAAGCTGATCCGCGTCTCCATCCCGGCTACGGACCACGCTTCACTGCAGCGGCGGTCTCGGCCCGCTGGCCCGGTCGGAGCCGCGCCGAGCCCCGCCCCGGCGGGCAAGCAGCGGCAGCGGCGCCGCGGGCGCAGCCAGCCACACCGACGCGAGCAGGGAGGGAACCTCGCCGGTGGGCTTGCCGCGGTTGCCTTCCTGCACCGCCCGGCGCGCTCGGGCAGCAACGGCAGCCCTCGCCCGGCGCTCGGGACGGCCAGACAGGCACAACATCTGCAAACACAAGATCTGCAAAAAGGCATGTTCTTCAAAGAGGCATGAGATGTCCAAGGAAGAGCTCATCCAGCTCGAGGGTTTGGTCACGGAGATCCTGCCCGATGCGCGCTATCGCGTCCGGCTCGATTCGGGCCGTGACGTCATCGCCTATACCGCCGGAAAAATGAAGAAGAGCCGGATCAAGACGCTGGCCGGAGATCGGGTGACGATTGAGATGTCGCCCTATGACCTCGAGAAGGGACGGCTGATCTTTCGCCACAAGGACGAACGGGCAGCACCCGTCGGCCGCGCGCCCGTCCGCAGCCAGTTCCGGCGCCGCTGATGCAGGCCCAGGGTCAGCGGCGCTCGATCCGGGTTGCCGGAGAAAGGGCGAGCATGCGCATTTATATTTTCAAATCCGAATCCCGACCGGAATTGCATGCCTTTGCCGGCGACCCGAGCGGAACCAGGCTGCCGAAGCAGCACGGTCCCTGGACCGTCACCGGCATCATAGCTCCTGAAAGAGCCCCGCCGCACAGCTTCTCACGCGACGCGATCGAGCAAGCCATCGAAGGCGAGGGCTTCCAGTTGTGGCGCGTGAGGAAGAAGGCGAGCCGCGGCGCCCCGCGACGCCGATCGTAGAAATTGAGCCGCGGCAGAGCGACAGCGTCCACTCCCCGCATAGCGCGTCGAAGACGCGCGTGGACGCGCTCATGCCGGGGGAAGGACAGGGAGGGGACAGGGCGGGGGCTCAAACATGAGTCTGAGCCGCACCCCCTCCCCACCCCTCCCCCGCAAGCGGGGGAGGGAGCAGATCCCGCGTGCCGCCACATCTCGAACGAACGTAGCCGGCAGCTCGACACTCTCACGCCGAGCGTTCCCTCCCCCGCTTGCGGGGGAGGGACAGGGAGGGGGCGCAACAACGAGCCCGTCGACTGTTCCCCCACCCGACCCCTCCCCCGCAAGCGGGGCGCAAGCGGGGGAGGGAGCAGATCGGTCGCGTTGCACCGATGTGCATCAATCTGACCGGGACATGGGCCACCGGATCGGACGATATCTTGTTGGTTGCACACGCTGTTGATCTCGCCCAGCGGCGATCGTACCATGCAAGCGCCAAGTTTTCGGTCTGCCTTGCGGAAGCTGCCCGGTCGGGCCTTTTCAAGTCATCTCCCAAAACTCGGATCGACTACGCAATCGCGCACACGCGCGCGTGCGACGACGCAACCAGCGCAAGGAGATCGACATGGCTACCGGAACGGTGAAGTGGTTCAACCCGACCAAGGGATACGGGTTCATTCAACCTCAGGGCGGCGGCAAGGACGTCTTCGTGCACATTTCGGCCGTCGAGCGTGCAGGGCTGAGCTCGCTCAATGAGGGGCAGACGGTTCAATACGAGATCGCCACCAACCGCGGCAAGCAATCCGCAGAGAACCTCAAGGTCGGGTGACGACCGGCCGATCACAAATCGAATTCCTCTGCACCTGTGTCATGGCCGGGCTTGTCCCGGCCATCTCGCTGCTGAGCCGCAGTGGTGCCGATCATATCGGGATCGCCGGACGAGCCCGGCGATCCCGGAGGAGAGCGGAGAAGCCGGGCGATGACCGGCCGATCGGCATCGGGAGCTCAGATCACTGCCCGGCTCACGCTGGGTCCGGCCGCCCGTCATCTCGGTCCGCCCGCAGCGGACGGTCGCACCCGAGTGAGATCGAGCCTCCTTGCGGCACCGTGCTGTTGGGCTACAGTGCTCGAAATCTGCACGACCTCCTCTGGCGCGGAGCGCGAACATGTCGGCAAGCGATCTGCAACTTTCGCGGCGCCTCCTGCTGGCGGGCGGCGCGCTGCTCGGAACCGGTCTCGGACGCGGGACCGCGGCGGCGCAAGCGCTCGAGAAGGTCACCTATCTGTTCCCGGCACCGCCGATACTTCCCGCATTCGGGCCGATCCGCCTGGCGCAGGGCAAGGGCTACTTCAGGCAGGCCGGGCTCGACGTCGAATTCGCGGTCGGCCGCGGCGGCGTCGACGTCGCCAAGCAGGTCGGCGCCGGCAACGCGCCGCTCGGGGGGATCGTCGCCGACGGGCCGCTGATGGTGCGCGGCAACGGCGTTCCGGTGAAGATCGTCTGCGTCTTCGGCGGGCGGGGATTCATGCAGCTCGTCGTGCGCGAGGACAGCGGCATCACCAAGCCCGCCGACCTCAAGGGCAAGGTGATCACCGTCATGTCGTTCCAGGACACCACGTTCTATGCGCTGCTCGGGCTGTTGGCGAGCGCCGGGCTCACCCAGAACGACGTCAGCATCCAGCAGGTCGGTCCCACCGGAGTGTGGCAGTTCGTCGCCGAGGGCAAGTCCGCCGGCATGGCCGGGGTCCCGGACTGGATCCCGCCGGTGCAGGCAGCGGGAGTGAAGGTCAGGGTCATCCCGACGGAAGAGTTCTTCCCGCACATGGCGCAGGCGATTGCGGCGTCGGATCAGGTCATCAAGGACAAGCCGGAGATGGTGCGCAAGTTCGTGCACGCCGCGCTGCACGGCATGAAGGACATCATGGACGATCCGGTGAAGTCGTCCGAGGAGTTCGTCTCCTTCGTTCCGGAGTGGAAAGGCAAGGAGGGCGCGGTCAGGTTCGCCTTGGACATGTATGCGCGATCGGTCTACCCCGGCCAGAAGGTCCTCGGCGAGATGAACGTCGAGCGGCTGACGAAGCTACAGGCGTTCTATCTCTCGAAAGGCATCATCGAGAAGGCTACCCCGATCGACGAGCTGTTCACGAACGAGTTCATCGGGGGGTGATCGTCGGCGCCGCGCAATACGCTCGTCGCGCAAGCTCGACAGGCTCAACCAAGCCTCCGACAAAGCCTTGATGTCGTAGCCGTTCGTCGAGACCGGCATGCGGCAGAACAGTGGGGAAAAATCTTCGGCCCGGAGTGGCAGGACCGGCCTTCGAAGGCCCCGCCGCGAGCAGCTTGTCGTCCGCCTGCCACCTCGGATTACCGTCCAGGTGAATTCGGGCTTCCATTGTGTGACCGGATTGCCACTCCACCCAGGATTCAAGTCTGGCTCTGCAGGCAATCATTGTGTCGGCGTCAAGCCAGAGTCAGAAAGCTTTGGGGGTCCGCGTCGGACGGGCCGATAAGAAGGGGATGTGTCATGAAACGCGGAATCATTCTGGCCGCCGTGCTGGCGGCAACCAGCCTGGCCGGTCCGGCGCTCGCCGCCGATCTCATGCCGCGCAAGGCGCCGCCGATGGTTGCGCCTCCGATTCAAGACTGGTCCGGCATCTATGTCGGCCTCGAGGTCGGCTACGGGTGGGGCCGGCAGGACGGCCTCAACGTCCCGTTCACTGCCGAGCCCGGAGTGGGAGAGTTCCTGAATTCGGTGTGCCAGCAGTGTGGCTTCGACCCATTTTTCGAGCTGCACGAATTCCAGGATCTTCTGAATCGAAACAGCTCGGTGGCCGATGTCCTCCTCGGCAGGACGAAGCAAACCGGCTGGCTGGCCGGCGGCTTCTTCGGCGCGCAGAAGCAATGGGGCAATTGGGTGCTCGGCCTCGAGGGCGACATCGATGGCGCCAACATCAAGGGCTCGGTTTCCGGATTTGCAGCACGCAGCGGCGGAGTGGCTCCCGTCACCGACGAGTCCCTGGACGAGTTCCTGAACCTGCGTCACGCCGCTTCCCTGGAATCCAAGGTCGATCTGCTCGCTTCGGTGCGCGGGAAGGTGGGCTTCGCAGCTTCGCCGAACTGGCTGATCTACGGCACCGGCGGCATGGCCTTCGCGCATGTGAAGAACACGCTCAGCTCGGCGCAGTCGCTCGCGTTTGGGGACGACTGCATAGTTGATGGAGGATTCTCCGACTGCGAAGGCGGGTTTGTAAGCGCCGCCAAGGCCTTCAGCCTGTCGAGCGGCACCTCCATGTTCGGCTGGGCGGCCGGCTTCGGCACTGATTGGAAGGTCCCAATCGATGCGGGCTCGGCCTGGGTGTTCGGCCTCGAATATCTGCACTACGGCTTCCCGTCGCAGACGATCACGCTCAGCGACTCCTTCGGACGAAGCTTGTCCTTCAATGCCAAGGAGGACGTCGACACCATCAAGGCTCGCATCAGCTACCTGTTCTCCATCCACTGAGCTCGCGAGCCGCTCCGACAACGAAGCCCCGGGCACCATCCCGGGGCTTCGGCATTGGTGACCTCAGCTTCCGTAGTTCTTCTTCAAATAGTCGGCGATGATCCTGGCATCGGCCTCGTCGATCGGAGCGCCGTAGGCCTTGATCATCTTGGTGATCGTCGCGTCCCACACCGCCGCGCTCGGGAACGGCGAGTTCATCTGAATGTAGTCGAGGCTGTGACAGGCCGAGCAGTTGCTCTCGACCTTGTCGAGCCCCGGAGCGTTGCGCAGCGCCACGGGTTTTTCCTCGGCGGCGGCCGGGGCTGCAATCAGGACAGCCAGGATCGCGAGCGCGGTCGTGCGCATGATTTCCCTCCTCAGACCACGTTCAAGGCGAGGCTCTGGATGACGTTGTGGTGATAGCCCGCCGGATTGTGGATCAGCTCCGCGGTCTGCGTCTGCCCTATCACGTTGCTCGCGCGCGCCATCACCGTCTGCCTGCCCCGGTTCCTCGGGGAGTAGGGGAAGCTGAACGGGCGGAAGGCGAAGCGCCCCAGATCCTGTCCGAGCGTGGCCGCCAGCCAGGACTTTCCGCCGTCGGTCGAGATCTCGACGGCGCGAATTCCATAGCCGCCGTCCCAGGCGATGCCGGCGATGACGATGCTCGAGCCGGCTTTCACCTGCGCGCCGTCGAGGTGGCTGGTGATGAGCGAATTCACCACCATCTCGGTGATCGGCGTATTGGCCGCCGTCTCCTGGGTCGTGAAACGCGCAACGAGCGGGAACTTGCCGAGCGGGATGCGGTAGGCGGGATTCATCCAGAACCCGCTTTCCGGCCTGGTGACCGCCTTGATCGAGGTGACGTGCTTGACCCAATAGGTGCCGGTCCAGCCCGGGACCACGATACGCGCCGGGAAGCCGTTGAAGTGGGGCAGCGGCTGTCCGTTCATCTCGTAGGCGACGAGCGTCGTTTCCTCGATCGCCTTCCAGACCGGGATGCTCTTGACGAAATCGGGCGTCCGGTCGGTGACCGGCCCGTCCGCCCCGTCGAAGGCGACCTCGACCGCCGCCTTCTTCAGGCCTGCTCGGTCGAGCACGTCCTTGAGCCGCGCGCCCTTCCAGCGGGCGCAGCCCATGGCGCCGTAGCCCCACTCCACGCCGGTGACATGCGGCTGAAACAGCCCGCGCCGGTTGCCCGAGCACTGGTTCACGGCAACCACCTCGAATGCCGGCATCCGCTTGAGCTCGTCGAGGTTCAGCTCGGCCTCGCTGCCGGCCCCTTCGCCGCCGACCAGGAGCTTCCATGTCCCTGCATCCACCTCCGGGATGTTCGAGAGGTGGTAGCGGACGAAGAAGGCGTCGTTCGGCGTGATCGGGCTGCGGAAATATTCGATCGGGGTCTCGTAGTTCGGCGGCCTGTAGCTCAGCTTGATCAGCGGCCTCTTGCCCGGCAATGCATCGAGCACGGCCGAGGAGCGCGTGCCCTCGGAAAGCGCGGCGGGAAGGCTCAGTCCCTGCGCCTCGGCTTCGGCAACCCGTGGAAACCCGATGCCGCTTGCGCCCAATGCGGCGCCGACCGCCGCAATGCCGGTGCCGCCTAGGAAGCTCCGGCGAGTGAACCACGGCGCTGGCCCGGCGATTGCCGGCGCGGCGTCGGCCGGGACAGCCGCCGTCATTGCAGCGCGCATCGAATTCCTCCCTCACTCTTTCTTCGGGTGCCGCGGCTGCGGCCAGGGCCGCCCTGGGCACTGGCCGAGCGACCCAGCGTCATCGATCACGCCGCGAATTGCAATACGCGCGTCGCCGGCCCGGTCGCGCGCGCATTCGCGCCGGGCCGCGCGGTTTTGCCGCCGCCCGGCGGCGTCACTATAGTCCGATGGGTGAGGCGAGGGAGCGGCCGATGCGGCTCGAGGGCAAGGTGGCGATCGTGACCGGCGCGGGCGGCGGCATCGGGACGGCGATCTGCCGGCGGTTCGCGGCCGAGGGCGCGGCCCTCTTCGGCATCGA
>DASXAP010000037.1:0-1530 GCA_036406655.1 Xanthobacteraceae bacterium
GTGCGGCTTTCTGAGCGGCGCCCAGAGGAGGCCCGCATCCTGCGCCTCGCGCCACGGCATGTCCCGATACGTCCAGGCGCGCACAAAGCGCTGCACCACGTCGAGCATGTGCGCGCGCGCCGCGTCGCCGGCGGCGGTGCCCGGCACCTGCCGCGCCCTCAAATCGGCGTCGGGCGGCGGCGGCTGCAGATCGGCCTCGGCGCCGTATTTCGACAAGAGCGGCACGAGGTTCTTCAGGTCGCGCGCGCCCATGCCGTGAGTGATGTACCAGCGCCCGTCCTTGGTGTGGCAGATGCCCGGCGAATGGTTCGGGGTCTCGGCGGCGTGGCGGTTGGTCAGCCGCCACAGCGGCACCCGCCGCATCACCCAGTACATGATGTCCTGCTCGGGGTTCTTCGACACTGCCTCGTGGATCGCGACGGACACGTCCTGCCCCTCGCCGCTGCGATGCCGGTGGATCAGCGCGGCGATGATGCCGGTCGCCAACTGCTCGCCGGCGATGTGGTAGGCGTGCCAGATCTGGGGGGCGATCGGCGGCGTGTCGTATTCGAAATTGGGATCGGGGTCATACCCGCAATTCATCATGACCCCGCCAAGCGCCAAATGGACGAGGTCCGAACCCTTGAATTCGGCCCATGGCCCGTCGTCGCCAAACGGCGTCATCCGCGCCGTGACGAGCTGCGAGAAACGCCCGTTGAGCGCGGCGCGGTCGAGCCCCAGCACCTCGTTCAGCGCGCCGCAGCTCGCATCGAGCAGCACATCGGCGTCGCCGAGCAGGCGCAGCAAATGCTCGCGCTGGGGCGCCTCGCGCAGGTCGAGCACCACCGATTTCTTGCTGCGGTTGTAGCTCCAGAAAAAGAGCGAGCGCTCGAGCCCTGGCCGGTCGTCGAGAAACGGCCCGATCCGCCGCGTCGCGTTGCCCTCCGGCGGCTCAATCTTGACCACCTCGGCGCCGAGCCCGGCGAGCAGCAGCCCGCAATATTCGGCACGCTCGTCGGCGAGCTCGATCACCCGGAGCCCGGCCAGCATGCCCGGTCCGGCATTGCCCATCATCGGTCCGGGCCCCGGCCCGATCACGCTCGCATCCGTCACGGCGTTCTTCCCCTTCCGGCAATGGCTCGCGCATCGATTGGAGGGGCCGGCGACGGCCTTGTCAACGCGGCCGGCGGCTCGACGTTGACCACGCCGGCCTTGCCCGCAGGCGCTGGCCGGCGCTTTTCCGTTTCTCACAAATCAGGGTAAGAACTGGCAAATGCGAATCACATCCAAGGGACAGGTGACCATACCCGCCGCGATCCGCGAGCGGGCCGGGCTGCTGCCGCATACCGAAGTGGATTTCGAGGTCGATGGGAGGTGGTGCGGATTGTTCGCGCCGATGCCCGCGGCAGGCCCGGTCGCGGTGCGCGCCTCGTCGTGCACCTGCGGGGTCGCGGCGACATCGCCATGAGCACCGATGCCATTATGGCCCTCGCCCGCGATGAATGATGCCCAGCGTATTGATCGACAGCAATGTCCTGCTCGACCTGATGA
>DASXAP010000038.1:0-29275 GCA_036406655.1 Xanthobacteraceae bacterium
CCGATCGACTCCTGCAGCTGCCGCAGCTGGAAGGGCTTCTGCAGGACCGGCGCATCGCTCCATTCCGGGCGCAGCCCGCCGGTCCCGTAGCCGGTGGCGAAGAGAAAGGGTATGCCGCGTCCTTTCAGCATGTCTGCCAGAGGATAGGTGTGGGTGCCGTTGAGATTGACATCGAGCACCGCGAAATCGAAGTCGCCTTCCCCGATCCATTTTTTCGCAGTCTCGATCTTGCCGACCGTCGCCACCACCTGGTGCCCGAGATCGGCCAGCATCTCCTCCAGAAGCATGGCCACCATGCCTTCGTCTTCGATGACGAGGACCTTGCAGGCTGATGCGCTGGTCATCGGCGTAACCCTCCGGTTTGCGCGGCGCTGCCCACCTCGCCGGTGATCGTGCAGATCACGCCATCGCTCTGGAAACTGATCGTTGCGCTGCCGTCGAGATCATGCGCGAGATTGCGCTCGATCAGGCGGGAGCCGAAACCGCGGCGGCGGGGGCTGGTCACCGGCGGGCCGCCGCTCTCGTGCCATTGCAGCCGAAGCTTTCTCGGCGAGCCGTCGTCCACGCTCCAGGCGATCGAGACGAGACCCGATCCGTTCGACAGCGATCCGTACTTCACCGCGTTGGTTGCAAGCTCGTGCATCCCCATGGCGATGGCGAGCGCCGACCGGGGGGGCAGGCGGATCGGCGGACCATCGAGCCTGATACGGTCGGGCGTCGTATGCGGCGCGACCGCCTGCGCTATGATCTGCTGGATTTCCGCGCCTTCCCATCTGTGGCTGGTCAGCGTGCTGTGCGCGTTGGAAAGCGCCATCAGCCGGGATTCCAGCGCCTCCCGGACGGCGGGATCGACATTGGCTCCGCGCAGAGTCTGGGCCGCGATGGCCTGCACCGTGGCCAGCGTGTTCTTGACGCGGTGATTGAGCTCGTTGATCAGCACCCGGTTCGACTGGTGCTCCTGTCTGAGTGCCTCGGAGCTCGAAGCAAGCGCGCGGCTGACCGCGTCGAGCTCGCGGATCCCGGTGCCGAACGGCTGCACCTGCCGCCGGGCTGCGAGCGCCAGGGCATCCTCCCGAATCCGCCAGATCGGCGGCGTTATGTAGCGGCTGTAGAGGATGGCGGCCAGAAGCGAGAGCGCGAGCCCGGAGACGCCGATGATCGCCACCGCCAGCAAGGCGTTGTGCAGGGGCTTGTAGAACGCGGCGCCGTCCACCGAGACGATGGTGATCCATCCCGACAGCGGGGACTTGAAGTAGCCGTTGACCACGTCGAGGCCATCGAGCGTCCTGCTCCTGAGCACGCCGTGCTCGTCCGCGAGCCGGTCCGCGAAATCGGCGGACGCCTGCGTGCCGAGATACTTGTAGTGCTCGACCGTGCGGGCGACGATCCGGTGCCGGCGGTCGATCACGACCAGCCGCCATTGCTCGCGCAGGGCGGTGCTCGACCTCAGGACCTCCAGCACCGAGGTCGGAGGGACCATGCCGCTCAGAAGGTAAGTGGCCCCCCCGATCTTGACCGGAAACTCGACGATCACGAACGGGACCCCCGCCGGCGTCCCCGCATAGAGATCGGAGACGACGGACCGGTTGGTGCGGATTGCGCGATTGTCGGCCTCGCGCAGCACCGGGTCCGTGGAGCGAGGCAGCGGCTCGCCCCAGTCGACCGCCGTGTTCACGAGCTGCTGGCCGTCGGCGCTGCGCAGGACGATGATGCCGGGAAACAGCTCCGCGGTCTTGCGGGCCTGCTCGTAAAAGCTGCGGTAATCCTGCTCCTGCAGCTGCGGAGAGAAGGACAGCGCTGCGAGGGCCGCGAGCCGGCCCCCGAGCTGCCGGTCGATCGCCCCGCTGACCTCCTTGGCCACGCCGGCGAGCTGATCTTCGGTGCTCGAGATTTGCGAACGCACATAAAGCGTCGACACTCCGGCGCCCGCGGCGATGAACGGGAGCGCGACCAGCATCCCGAGGGCGGTCAGATGGTTGCGAAAGCTTAAGTTCGAGCGCCGCATGGGTCGGCTGCCCCGGGCTCCGTCAATGCAGCTCTGCCTCGACCGCCGACATCGGCGAGTCGCTCGATCGGGAGTCGATCGAGGCGAGACTGCCCTCGATCGTACAGGTCACCCCTTGCGGCTCGAAGCGCAGGCTGATCCGGCCGTCGAGATCGTGCGCCAGCGTGCGCTCGATCAGGCGCGAGCCGAAGCCCCGCCGCTCGGGCGGACGTACCGGCGGACCGCCGGTTTCCTTCCATTCCAGGCGGAAGAGGTCAGGCTGCGATACCCGCCAGAGCAGGTCCACCTTTCCGGCCTCGTTCGACAGTGAACCGTACTTGAGCGCATTCGTGGCAAGCTCGTGGATGCCCATCGCAATCGCCACCGCCGCCTTCGGACAAAGCCTTATCGTCGGGCCTTCAATGCGAATCCGTCGGGCAGGGGCGTGCGGCAGCAGGCATTGGGCGACGATGTCGCGAATGTCGGCGCCTTCCCATCGCTGCTCGGTGAGCACGCCGTGCGCGGCTGAAAGCGCGAGAAGACGTGCTTCGAGCGCGTTCTGCACTTCCGGACCTGCCCGGTCCGCCCGTGCCGTCTGCGCCGCGATTGCCTGAACCGTCGCCAGCGTGTTCTTGACCCGATGGTTCAATTCGTTGATGAGAACCATCTGGCGCTGAGCAGCGAGCTTGTGATCGGTGATGTCCATGACCGAGCCGATGTAGCCGCGGACCGCGCCCTTCTCGTCCCGCATCGGCTGCGCGCTGCCCTTGAGCCAGGCGACCGTCCCCGACGGGGTGCGGAAGCGGTACTCGCTCAGGAACGGGCTGCCTTCCCTGGCGCATCGATACCAGTCCTCGGAGACCCTCCGGCGGTCCTCCGGATGGATCGCGTCGGTCCAGCCGTGGCCCGCCGCTTCCCCCGCAGAGAGGCCGGCGAGCCTGCACCATCTCTCGTTGACATAGAGGCAATGCCCCTCCGGGTCGGTCTCGAAGATGCCGACCGGAGCCTCCGCTGTCAGCGTCTTGAAGCGGCGTTCGCTTTCCAGCAGCAGGGCTTCGGCCCGGGAGCGCTCCGCGTCGGCGCGCTGGCGCTGGATGCTGAAGGAAAGCTGGCGCGCAATCGTCAAGGCGACATCGATCTCGTCGCGCTCGAACGCGTGGATGCTCCGGTAGTAGGTCATGAACTTGCCGATGAGCTTCCCGCGGCTCACCAGCGGAATGAAGACCAGTGCCCGGATGCCTTCGGCATGCACCACCCGCTTGAGCGCGTCGGGCTCGTCGGCCAGCTCGATATCGGGGATGCAGATCGGCGCTGGATTCCTCGCCCTGGCGTCCCAGGGGCTGTGGCCGTCGACCGCTGCCCGGTAGCTCTCGGACA
Organism: Xanthobacteraceae bacterium; assembly: GCA_036406655.1. GTDB lineage: Bacteria > Pseudomonadota > Alphaproteobacteria > Rhizobiales > Xanthobacteraceae > VAZQ01. Next base: position 3,362 of record DASXAP010000038.1, read on the forward strand.
GGCCGCGCCAGGCGACGAAGCGCATCACCGCGTGCTCGTCGAGGAGCAGGATGGAGGCCCGTTCGCAGCCCAGCGCGGCGGCGATCGCATCCAGCGCCGCCCTGCAGATGCCCTGCAAGGAAACGGTGCGCTGCAGGCGATCGGCCAGCCGATACAGCGCGGCAAGCTCCTTCATCCGCCGCGACAGCAGGTCCTCGACCTTCCTGCGCTCGGAGATGTCGCGACAGAAGGTCGCCGCCGCGGCGACGGCGCCCGAGGGGTCGCGAACCGGCGAGACGGTCAGCTCGACGGGCAGCCGCCCGCCGTCCCGCCGCAGGCGGACCGTCTCGTATTGCCCGTACCAGCCGCCGTCGCGCAGCTTTGCCATCGCTTCGCCCGCGACCGCCTGCCGTTCCGGCGGAACGAGCGTCAGGAGCGACTTGCCGACGATCTCGGTTGCGGCATAGCCGAGCAGGCGCTCGGCCTGCGCATTCCAGGCGGTGATCGTCCCGTCCGCTTTCCAGATCCAGATCGCGTCGCGCGCGCTTTCGAACACTGAGGCCAGCAGGTTTCGCTCGGCTTCGGCGTCGCGACAGCGTTGCTCGGAAACGAAAAGCCGCTCACGCAGGGCGGAAAGCTCTGCGCTCGCGCCGGCGGCCTCACTGGGCCTTGAGGTGATGTCCGAATCCGGCATCCTGAGCCCGTGCCCCGAAACTTCCGGAGAATGCCCTCCCTGGCGCCCGCTCTCCAAGGAGGGAATTCGTCGCAATGATTCAGGGGGCCCGGACAGGCCGGACAGCCTCCCCCTCGAGCCCGACAATTCGGAAAAGGCCGATCGGTTCCGTCGAGCTCAGGACAAATCGGCTCCGCGGCCATGACCGACCTGTGTGCGTCGGGCGATCGGACATTTCAGGGCCGGCGCGGATGCCGGCGTTCTCTTCTTCTGGTCGATCGAACGTCTCGAGCGGCTTTCCGTGATGCAGCTCCATCCGCATCGAGACCCGTGGGCTTTGACCATGCCGAACCTTTGTCTAGACTGGCGGCGCAGGAGCGGCCGGATGGCGGCTTGCGACATCGGAGCATCGACGCGCGAGCCACGGGCGCACGGGTCAGGATTGCCGCGGAGACCGCGCATGCTCGCGCCGTCGCAGCTTGCAAGCGTCGAGCCGCCGCAGACCGGCCGAGCCCTGTCCCGATGAGCACCGAGCCCGACGGGCGCTGCACCCCGGTCCTGTGCATCAGGAACGCGCGCAAGCTCTACGGCGATCTCGAGGCGATCCGGGACGTCTCGCTGGATGTCGCGGCCAATCAGTTTGTCAGCATCCTCGGCCCGAGCGGCTGCGGGAAGAGCACGCTGCTGATGATGATCGCCGGGGTGGTCGGCAAGACCGCGGGGCTGATCTCGATCAACGGCAAGCCGGTCGAGGGTCCGCGGCCCGACATCGGGGTCGTTTTCCAGCAGCCGGTGCTGCTGCCCTGGCGCACGGTTCTCGAGAACGTGCTATTCCCGATCGAGCTGCTCAGGCAACCACGCGCCAAGCACCGGCAACGCGCGATGGAGCTTCTGGCGATGGCCAAGATCGCGGATTTTGCGGACCATCTGCCGCACCAGCTCTCGGGCGGAATGCGACAGCGGGCATCGATCTGCCGCGCTCTGATTCACGACCCCAGCATCCTGCTCATGGACGAGCCGTTCAGCGCGCTCGACGCGATCACCCGCGACGAGATGGGTGTCGAGCTCCTGCGCATCTGGCAGGCCAACCGCAAGACGGTGATCTTCGTGACGCACAGCATCCGCGAGGCGGCGTTCCTCTCCGACCGGGTCATGGTGATGGGCCGGCGCCCGGCGACCATAACCGACGAGATTGCGGTCGAGCTGCCGCGGCCGCGCGAGATCGCGATGATGGAGAGCGAGCGCTTCAACGCCCATGTCCGGCGCCTGCGCAAGGCGATCGAGGCCAGCCATGCCCAATAGCCTGCGAGGCCGGGCGCTCGAGCTCGTCTGGCCGGTTGCGATCAGTCTCGCCTTGCTCGCCGCCTGGGAGGCCGCCGTCCGTGGCCTCGGGGTGCGCAGCATCATTCTCCCCCCTCCCTCCGAGATCGTCGAGACGATGGTCGATCGGCGCGATCTCCTGCTCGCACATCTGTGGCCGTCGCTCTATCTCACCGTGCTGGGCTTTGCCCTGTCGGTCGTCGGCGGGATCCTCGTCGCGGTGCTGGTGACGTATTCCCCGTTGCTGCGCCGCGGCTTCTATCCGATCATCGTCGTCTCGCAGGTCATTCCGAAGATCTCCATCGCCCCCCTGTTCATCGTCTGGTTCGGGACCGGCAGCATGTCGAGCCTGCTGCTCGCCTTCCTCATTGCCTTCTTCCCCATGACGATCAATTCCGCGCTCGGCTTCCGGTCCATCGACGAGGACCTTCACCTGATGGCACGGAGCTTCATGGGCTCGCAATGGCAGATCTTCTGGAAGATCCGCATGCCGAATGCAGTGCCCTACATCTTCGGCGGGATGAAGATCTCCATCACGCTGGCGATCATCGGCGTGATCGTGTCGGAGTTCGTCGCCTCGCAGGAGGGCATCGGCTATCTCATCAAGCTGGCGGGCGGCCTGCTCGACACCACGCTGATGATGGCGGCAATCACCGTGCTGAGCATCGCCGGGCTTGCGCTCTATGGCCTGATCGCGCTTCTCGAGCGGCGCTCGGTATACTGGCAATCGTTGAGCGATATCAGCGCCAGCACCGGCGGCTGACGTCGCTTTTCGGATTCCTCGCGCAGCAGTCAACCCAGGAGACCGCACATGGCACTGCATCGACGTCGTTTCCTCGAGCTTGCCGGCCTCGCCGGCGCGGGCAGCGCATTGGGCATCTCGGCGCCGGCGATCGTTCGCGCGGCGACGCCGATCAAGCTCACGCTGCCCTGGCTGCCGCTCGGCACCTACAGCTTCACCTTCGTGGCGCGGAAGCTCGGATACTGGGAAAAGCGCGGCCTCGACGTCAGCATCGACCGCGGCTTCGGCTCGACCAAGGTCTGCGTCCCGGTCGATCAAGGCCAATACGATTTCGGTCTTCTCGACATGGCCGTGCAGGCGGGCTGCGCCGGGCGCGGGCTCGATCTGGTGGCGATCGCCGGCATCTGGCCGCGCTCGCCCATCGGCATCTTCTCGCTCAAGGAGCTCAACATCACCCAGCCGAAGCAGCTCGAGGGCCAGTCGATCGGCTTCGACGTCGGCGGCGGCGAGTTTCAGCTCTGGCCCGCCTTCGTGAAGGCGACCGGCATCGATGCGAGCAAGGTTCGCATCGTCAGCATGGACGCAGCCGGGCTGATGCGGGCGGCCGCCGACAAGCAGATCAAGGTGGTCGGCAACTTCTTCGGCAGCATCGCGCCGACGTTCTGGGCCAATAAGATCGACATCAACGCCATGTTCTACGAGGACTACGGCGTCAAGATGTGCAGCGTCGTCGCCGCCTGCAAGCGCGCGACGATCGAGAAGAAGCCGGAGATCTGCCAGTCGTTCGTCGACGGCCTCCTCGAAGGCCTCAAGTTCGCCTACCTCAACCCGGAACGGGCGATCGAGATCCACACCGACAGCCTCAAGGAATTCCAGGGCGGCGCGCCGGCGACCCGCGAGGTCCTGTTCTACGGGCAGGAGGTCGGCACCTCGCTGGGCTTTGTTCCTTCCTTCAAGGAGCGCGGCCTCGGCTACGTCGATCCGCAGCTGGCCGAGGTCACCCGGCAGTCGGTCGAGACCTACATGGGCATCAAGAACATTCCGCCGGCGGATCAGCTCTACACCGACCGGTTCGTCGGGTCGGTGAAGCTGACGCCGGCGGAATGGAGCGCGGTGGAGGAACGGGTGCGCAAGGAGCTGCCGTCGATGCGGGGCTGACCGCACACGCGTGGCTCGAAGCCGCCGGCGCGCAGCGGCGGCGTGGCCGGCTGCGAGCAGCAAGCTCGGCCAGGGCCCCTCGGCTTTGCGACGGTGAGGCACCAAGAGGCGCGACCGTGGAGTCCGGTGGCTTTCACGGCGAACGACTCACGCGGAAACATCAAATAGCCTGTTCTTCTGGATCAGTCACAGCTCCAAGATGAGGGCACAAAGCACATCTCCGTCACCGAGGCCAAGCGACAGCTGACCGATCTGGTGCGGCGAGCCGAAGCCGGCGACGAGGTCATCCTGACCCGTCATGGACAGGCAGCGGTCCGCCTGGTGCCGATCAAGGCAGTTCCGGGCCGCAGGGCTCGCAGGAAGCTTCTCGAGGCGGCGTGCGCCTCGGGAAAGGCGAAGGCGACCGCCGGGCCAAGCGCCGCCCGCAGCCAGGACTTCCTGTACGACGAAGACGGCCTCCCCCGTTGATCGCGGTCGACACGTCCGGTGATGGCAACAGACGCGAGCTGCGGATTGCAGGCGCGGCGCGCTCCAAACCGGGCTGCAAGCCTCACTGCGTCACGGATGCACGCCAGGCGAATGCCCGGCTTTCCAGCCGGGCAAACACGCCGTGCTCGAGGAGGAGCATCAGCACGACGAAGATGATGATCCAGGCCAGCATCTCCGGCATGTTGAACTGGCCGAACCAGAAGAAGAACATGTAGCCGATGCCGTGCTTCAGCCCGAAGGTCTCCGCCAGGGCGACGATCTTCCAGGTCATGCCGAACGCATAGCGGAACGCAGAGAAGATGTACGGCATGAGCTGCGGCAGGTAGACCTTGCGGACGAGCAGCGACCGCGGCGCCTTGAACGTCATCCCCATCTCGATCAGGGACTTGTCCATCGCCTTGCTGCCTTCGAAGATGTTGACCGCGACGTAGGGCGTGACCACCGCCATGACGGCGACGAGCCCGCCGGCCTCGCTGAAGCCGAACCACATCACCGCGAGAAAGACCATGAGGATGGTCGGGATGGTCAGCATCAACGGGATGACGGTCAGGAGCGCGCGCTCCACGACCCGGCTGAGCCCCATGCTCAGGCCGATGCCGATGCCGGCCAGCATCGAGGCGGCGAAGGCGACGAAGATGCGGGCGAGCGTGATCGCGATCTGCAGGTATGCCGACTGGCCTTCCGGGCCGGGCGTGACGAAAACCCCGCCGATCGTGCGCGTGATTTCCCCGGGCCCGGGCAGCACCTCGGGGTCGTGCATCAGCTTCGCCGCGATCCACCACAGCAGGATCAGCACGAGGATCGACCCCGCGCGCAAGCCGAGATTCCTGATCCTGCCGCCCGGCATCTATGGCTTCGCCTCCAGCACGCTGAAGAACTCCCGGACGAGGTCCTGCTCGAGATCGAGGAGCGCGGAATCCTCGGGCTTGCGCGGTCGGGGAAGGTCGATCGCCACCTCCTTGAAGATCCGGGCGGGCTTGGTCTCCATCATGTAGATGCGATCGGAGAGAAAGACGGCCTCCGCCAGGTCGTGCGTCACGAACAGGATGGTGGGTCGCGCCCGCAGCAGGATGTCCATCAGGTCGAACCGCATCTTGCGCGCGGTGATCGCATCGAGGTGGCTGAACGGCTCGTCCATCAGCAGGATGTCGGGCTCGATGGCGAGCGCGCGCGCAATCGCCACCCGTTGCTGCATTCCGCCGGAGAGGTTCAGCGGGTAGTTGCGCTCCTGCCCGCCGAGCCCCACCAGCTCCAGGTGACCGGTGACCAGCTTCTGCCAGCGCTCCCTCGGCACGCTCTGGGCTTCGAGCACGAATTCGAGGTTGCCGGCGACGGTCAGCCAGTTGAGCAGCCGGGGGCTTTGAAACACGTAGCCGACGCGCGGCTGATGGTCGGGCGTGCCCCGGCGCGGCGCGACCGTCACCGATCCGCGGTCGTAGCCCTCGATGCCGGCGATGATGTTGAGCAGCGTCGACTTCCCGCAGCCGGACGGGCCGACGATGCTGACGAATTGCCCCTCCTCGACGCTCAGGCTCAGGGCGTCGAGCACGGTGAACGGCCGATCGACGCCCGGCCGCAGGAACGTCTTGGTCAGGTCGCGGACGGCGACCGCGGTCGCCGATGCCGGCCGCTTTGCTGCTTCTGCCCTGACGTGGACCATGCGCAAGCTCGAGCTCTCCGCGGCCGGTGCGCTTGCGCCGACGGCTGCTTCAGGTTGCAAACTGCGGCCTCCAGGCGAAGACGCGGCGCGCCCACAGGCGGAAGACAAAGACGTCGATCAGCACCATCACGATCATGAAGCTCACGCCCCAGGCGAGCATCATGTCCACCCGCGTGTCCTGAAACCAGTTGATCAGCTCCTGGCCTACGCCTTTTCCCGCCCCGAACGCCTCGGCGACGAGGGCGATCTTCCATGACAGCGAGAGCGCGATCCGCAGCGAGGAGAATATGTAGGGCATGAGCTGGGGAACGAAGACCCTGCGCAGCATGAGGCTGCGGCTCGCCCGGTAGACGCGCCCCATCTCCAGGAGATTTTTCTCCATTGCCTTGGTGCCTTCCCATACGTTCATGACAACGAATGGAAAGACGATCAGGACGATCGTCAGGATCGGCGCAGCGTCCGAGATGCCGAACCACAGAACCCCGAGGAAGGCCCAGCAGACCGAGGGAACCGTCAGCAGAACCATGATCCAGCTGTCGAAAAATATCTCGATCCCGTGCCTCAGTCCCATCAGCAGCCCGAGCGCCGTCCCGGCGAGCATCGACAGGACGAATCCCTCGAAGATCCGCGCCAGAGTCTGCCCGACGACGATGTACGAGGCTGGATCGCTGTAGATCCCGATCATGCGATCGACCAGCTCGACCGGTCCTGGGAATATGACCGGCGGGAAGAAAAGCGAGAGCACCTCCCATCCGAGGACGCCGACCGCCACAGTGACGAGACCCGGCGAGAGAAACCTGGTGCCAGCCTTCAACCTTCCCTCGCCTGGCCGGGTCCCGACGCAAGCGGTTTCCTCTCGGACAGTCATCGCCGCGCCGTCCCGGCCGACCCCGGCCACGACGGCTCTCCGTTTCCGCTCGATCGAGACATCGCTAGCTTTTATCGGCCTCGATCAGCAGTGCGTGGGTCTGCTTGTCGGGGACGGCGGGCAGGACGCCGTGACGCTTGGCCATCTCCAGGAACTCCCACTGTGCGTCGACGACCTTCTGGTCCCACTCGGGGAGGAAGATTCGCTTCTCCCCGAGCCATTTCTTGTAGACGGCGAGCGCCGCGGGCGTCGTCACGCTCGCCAGTGTCCCGTGCTTCTTGACGGCCGCTTCGAGGTTCTCCGGATTCCGGAGCCAGCGGAACGAGTCCTCGACCGCCGCCGCATAGTTCTTCGCGCGGGTCGGATTTTCGTTGACCCAGCTCTTCCAGGCCACGAGCGGCGCCGCCCACACCACCGGATAGCCGGTCTTTTTCTTCCAATACTCGTTGGCCGAGAACAGCGAGCGGAACTTGTCCGGCTGCGACGCCGCTTCGACGGTGAAGGAGCTGATGTTGATCATCGCCTCGACATCGCCCCTCTGCAGCAGCTTGAACAATGCCGGCGGCGCGAGCTGGACGATCTGCGTGTCCTTGAGGAGGTCGAGCCCGGCCGAATCCATGATCGCCGCCCGCGTCGCCTTGAACGCACCGGCTCCGGTCGACCACGTCCCGAATCGCTTGCCGCGCAGATCGGCGATGCTCTGGATCGGCGAGTCTTTGCGGACGAACACGTCCTGGATCGTAGTCAGCCCGCCGCCGATGACCGCGAGATCGAGGCCCTCGTTCATCTTCGAGATGGCATCGATGCCCGAGTAGGTCGTCGCCAGGCTTTCCTTGGCGGGCAACGCGGCGAGGAAGCCGGCAAACGGCCGGACGTCGACGGTGAGGTCGATCCCGTGCTTGCTGAAGACGCCGGCATCCTTGGCACCCATCCAGTTCAGCACGAAGACGCTGTTCTGGGGGATGACGGCCGTCACCTTGTCCAGAGCCTGCGCCGATGCCGGCGCGCCGGCGAAGCCGGCGATCGCCACGATCATGCAACCCAGTGCCAATCTGTCCTTCATGCTGCCCTCCTGGCTGGTGCCGGCCGCGCACTCCCGCCGGTTCGCGAGGTCGTGCCGGCGCCTATCGTGCCCTCCAGAAACGCCGCTGGCATCTGCCGCGGCATGCGACAATTTGGACCACCGCCGAATAATGGGTCGGCAGCCGGAGCCGGGCCCGTATCGAAGCCCTAAGTAGCTGGACGATCTGCCATTGTTGCGGCCGGGACGACGAAACCGGGGCCGATGCAGCGTGCCGTCGCTGGCACGCTCGGGGCAACAAGCCCGCGCAGGATCGGCCAATGCGGGCGAATGAGCCTTTCGCAGCGGCCCGGCCAGGCCGCAGGGCCGCTCGCCTTGATCATCTTCGCCGAGAAGATGCTGCCGCACGGCCCACGGATCGCGACCGCGGCGGGCGCTGCCTTCGTGGCGCTGGGGATACTGGTGGCAAGCGGCGCGCTTTCGCTGCCCGGCGGGCACATGTGAGCCTGTCCGCCAGCTTGGCCGGCCGCGCGACTGCGGACCGGCAGATATCCCCCTCGTGCGGCAGGTGCTTTTTCGCGCGGGTTTGAGCAGCAATCGTAGCCCGGGAGCGATGGCGCGTCCTCACGCGCTGTCGCGAAATCGGGGCGTACCGGCAATGCCTTGGCGGCACGCTGCCCGGATTTTCGCCATGGCGCGGCAACGCGCCATGGATTTATCCGGGCTACGCGATCGACCGTTGGCCGGTCATCATCAAAGCAGCGATGACGCCAGCCTGACGACCGGCTTGAGCTCGTGGGCGCCGCGCCAGATCATCTCGCAAGCCACATAGAAGATGATCGCCAGCCCGACATAGGCGATCCAGCGGCGCTTCTGGAGCAGCCGCGCGACCAGGTTCGCCGCCACCCCCATCAACGCGATCGAGAGGAGCAGGCCGAAGCCGAGGACGATCGGATGATCGCGCGCCGCCCCCGCCACGGCCAGCACGTTGTCGAGCGACATCGAGACGTCGGCAACGACGATCTGCAGCGCCGCTTGCCCGAAGGTCTTGCGGCGCACCCGTCCGGCGACGGTGCCGTCGCGATTGATGTCGTAGCCGACCAGCGCTTCGACCCCGTCCTCCTCCTCGACCGCCGTGGTCCGCAGCTCGCGCCACATCTTCCAGCAAACCCACAGCAGAAGGATCCCCCCGGCGAGCAGCAGGCCGATGACCTGCAGCAATTGCGTGGTCATCCCGGCAAATGCGATCCGAAGCGCAGTCGCGGCGACCATGCCGACCAGGATCGCCCGCATACGCTGCTCCGCCGGCAGGCCGGCGGCGGCAAGCCCGATGACCACGGCATTGTCGCCGGCGAGCACCAGGTCGATCATGACGACCTGGAGGAAGGCGACCACGGCTTCGCTGGTCAGGAGATCGGTCATTCAGGCGCCCTGTTTCACGCTGCCGGAAGAGCCGGCCGCGGCACCGGCGCCGCCGGGAAATCCGCGCGGGCCGGTCGTGCCGAGCTATCGAGCCGGCGGGGGCAGGCCGAACAGCTGCAATGCCTGCTCGGGCTCGCTCGCCACCCCGGTGGCCAAGCCGAGGAAGGCGTAGGCTCCCGCAATGTCCCAGAGGTTGACGTGATCGGTGCGCCGCCTCGCCCGCAGGCACCACCCAAGCAGGGCGGCGCAGCCGGCATTGACGAGCCACGCCAAGCTGAGCGACGCCGGCGACAGCGCGGCCGACATCAGCCAGACGACGGCGAAACCAGGGACCGCCGCGATGAGCGCAAGGACCGCCAGGTATCGTATGCATCAAGGGTGCCCGATCGGGCCATCCGCTTGCTCCTGGCTCTGCTGCACGCGAAAGCGCTGCCTGGCTGGAAAGCTAGTAGCACTCCCAACACGCGGCTATCCGCAGGGATCGCGTCGTACTTCTACGGTGAGGATGTCACGGTGAGGATGGGCGCACCCGCCGCCGAGACGGAAGCTCCACGATGGCGCTTCTACGGAGCGATGCGGCCAAGGCGAATCGCTTGGCGTACCAGGACGGCGACACTCTCCGCCTGCATCTTCTCCATCACCTGCGTGCGGTAGCTCTCGACCGTGCGCGCGCTGATGCCGAGTCTGCCCGCTATCGCGGGACTGGTGAATCCCTGGGCAACCAAGTCGAAAATCTCCGCTTGGCGCGGCGTCAACCGCGCGAAACGCGCGGCCAGCGGTTCGAGCCTCTCGTGGCTCGTCTGCTCGGAAATGGCGCGGGCGAGCCCGCGATTGATGGCCGCCACGAGCTGCGCATCGTCGAGCGGCTTCTCGATGAAGTCCTCGGCGCCCGCCTTGATGCCGGCAACCGCCATCGGCACGTCGGCATGACCGGAAATGAGCACCACCGGAAGCCTGATGCGGCGGCGGGCGAGCTCGCGCACCAGCGCGACCCCGTCGGTGCCCGGCATCCGCACGTCGGCCACGACGCAGCCGACCCGCGCCTCGCGCAGGCCGGCAAGGAAGCCGTCGGCCGATTCATGGGCCTCGACCCTGTAACCGAGCACGGTCAGCATCTCGCAGAGCGCATCGCGGACCGCCTTCTGATCGTCGATGATGAATACGGTCGGGCCCGCCAGAGCGCACCTCATGGACCGTCGAGCGGCAGTGAAAACCGGAATTCAGTCGCCCCGGCCTTGCCGGTCTGCAGCCAGATGCGTCCGCCGTGCGCCTCGACGATCGAAGCGGTTATCGACAGGCCGAGACCGAGCCCGTCGAGCTTCGAGGTGTTCAGCGGATGGAACAGGCGCCCGGCGACGTCCGCCGCGATGCCCGGGCCGTTGTCGATGATCGAGATCTCGATGCGGGCCGGCGTCTCCGCCCCGCGCGCCACCACCCTGATCTGGCCCATGGGCGTGCCCGCATCGGTGATCGCCTCCTCCGCATTGCGCAGAAGATTGAGCACGACCTGTTGAAGCTGGATCGCGTCGCCATGGACCGGCGGCAGCCCATCCGGCACGTCGAGCGCCATGCTGATGCCCTTCGCAGATGCTTCCGGCCCGGCGAGTGCCAGCGCGTTGCTCAGGAGCTCGCCAATTACGATGGTGCTGGAATGCGGCTGGCCGCGCCGGAGGAAGTCGCGCATGCGGCGCACCACGCCCGCGGCGTGATCGATCTGCGTGATCATGCTGGCGATGTTAGCGCTCACCCGGGCGAGGTCAGGCACCGGGCCGCTCAGGAGCTGCTGCACCGAGCGGGCGAGCGCCCGCGCCGCGGTCATCGGCTGATTGATCTCGTGGGCGAGCGCCGCCGCCGTTCCGCTCACGAGGTTGAACCGCGCCGCCTGCGCCGCTTCCCCCTCCTTGACCCTGAGCTTGCGCTCGACCTCGCGCACGGTCTCGTCGGCGTGCCCGCGCTCCGTCACCACCACGCCGACCGTCAAGCCGGTTGCGCTGAGGACGAGCATCAGCAGCTGGAACTCGGCGAAGGCGCCCGCCTCGTAGGCGTAGCGATGCAGCAGCCCGACCAGGGCAAGCTGAGTGATGGCAAGCGCGATGCAGGCGCCATCGAGCCCATGACGCACCGCGGCCACGACGACGGGCAGAAATATCAGATAGAACAGCTTGGAGCCGTTCGGTCCGGCGGCGGCGACGGCGACCCATAGCGCCGCGAGCGCCACCGCCATGAAAAGCAGGAGGTCGGCTGCGGTCCGCGGCGAGAGTTGCTCGAGCAGCGGCTGCGGGTGCAGGGCGAGCCGCAACGTCAGCGGCGTGACCACCGCTATCCCGATGATGTCGCCGATCAGCAATGGACCGGCGGCGACGAGAACGTCGGCAAGGTCGAGCTCGGCGTCGGCAAGCAGCAGCAGGCAGACGAGCGCCGCCACCAGGGCTGCGCCGACGACCCCACCGGACAAGAGCAGGACGACATCGCGGAGCCGACCAAGACCGGCATCGAGCCGCAGATGACCGCGCACCGCTTGGGCGACGAGCCCGTACCCCGCCGCGACGATCGCGGCGAGCCCGAGGATGATGGGCCACCACAGATGGCTGCGCAGGACGGCCGCCTCGGCGATCACCGTCCCGGCGAACAGCACCGCCGCGTAGCGCGCTCCTGCGAGCACCATGAAGCCGAAGACGAGACCGAGGCCCGGGTTCCAGGGCGTGATCGGCACGCCCTTGTATTCATGGATGAAGCTCACCCACTCGAGCAGCACGAATGCGGCGACGAGCCCGCAGGCCAGAAGCCCGCTACGCAGCGCTGGGCGCATCCGCGTCGCGGACAGGCTGCCGACAGGCGGCCGCACGCTCGGGATCCGGCTCGCAATCGGTGCGGACCGTTTCACGCGCCTTCCGTCCCAGACTGGAGCCGTCGGACCGCCCGGCATTGACATGTTTTGAAGCTCGCCACTCGGCGGGCAGATGCAGGTTCGCAAGCGACCGTGGTGTGATCTCCCGGCCTGTGCAGACGCAGCGTAACGGCGCAGTGACGAGCCGCCAAGCTCCCGGAGGGTTCCACGGCTTGCGGAGAGCCGATCCGAGCGCACGCGGGTCGGGGCAAAGCCCTTTCACCGCAGTTGAAAATTGCCTAGGCTTTCGCCAGCCGCCTTGGCGACGGAGCATGCCGGCGCCGCCTTCCGCCTGGAAGCCGGCGTCGAGCCTGCCGTCCGCTCTTCGCTTCGACCCATCCTCTTGCGGCCGAACGATCGGCATGGGCAGCTCGGCTGTTGAGGGAGGAGAAGAAGATGAGTTTGCGACAAGCTCTGCTTACGACTGTCGCGGCGATCGGCATCGGCGCGATGGCGGTCGCCGCACCGGCTCCGGCCGGCGCACAGCAGGCGGCGGTCCAGATCGACAATGACGACATCGGCGGCGTGGTGACTGGAGCAAACGGGCCGGAGGCCGGCGTCTGGGTCGTCGCCGAGACGACCGAGCTGCCGACCAAGTATGCCAAGATCGTCGTCACCGACGACCAGGGCCGCTACGTCATCCCGGATCTGCCGACCGCGAACTACCAGGTCTGGGTGCGCGGTTACGGGCTCGTCGACTCGCCCAAGGTGCGCGCCAAGCCCGGCCACGAGCTCAATCTCACCGCGGTGCCGGCGCCCAACGAGCGGGCGGCAGCGCAGTACTATCCGGCGATCTACTGGTACGCAATGATGCACATGCCGCCGGAGAAGGATTTCGGCGGCTCCAGCGATATCCCCAAGAACATCACCCGCGAGCTTTGGCGGCAGCGCATGGGCAATGTGGACTGCATCGGCTGCCATCAGCTCGGGCAGGAAGCGACACGCACGATCCCGGCGCAGTTCGGCGAGTTCAAGACCGGCGCCGAGGCATGGATGCGCCGCGTGTCGTCCGGACAGACCGGCGAGTGGATGGTGACCCGGCTGGCCGGCCAGCTCGGCAGCGTGCCGTTCAAGTATCTCGGTGACTGGACCGACCGCGTCGCCAAGGGCGAGCTGCCCAAGCAAAAGCCGCCCCGCCCGCAGGGCGTCGAGCGCAACATCGTCGTCACCTCGTGGGAGTGGGGCACGGAGAAGCAGTTCATCCATGACCTGATCTCCTCCGACCGGCGCAATCCGACCGTCAACGCCTACGGCCCGCTCTACGGTTCGGCCGAGTACTCGAGCGACGAGATCCCGATCCTCGATCCGAAGACGAGCAAGGTGACGTTCTTCAAGATGTCGGTCCTGGATCCGAACGCTCCCGAATCCTTCGGGCCCCCCTTCCATGCCTCTGCCGTCGCGAAGCCGACGATGCCGTCCGCCTATTGGGGCGACGAGAAGATCTGGAGCCAGCGCGCCAACAATCACAACGGGATGTTCGACAAGAAGGGCCGGGTGTGGTTCGCCGCGGCCGTGCGCGGGTTCGACAACCCGGCTTTCTGCAGGAAGGGCTCGGAGCACCCCTCCGCCAAGGCATTCCCGCTCGACCGCTCCGGGCGGCAGGCGGCGATGCTCGATCCCAAGACGATGAAGTACACCCCCATCGACACCTGCTTCGGCACGCACCACCCGCAGTTCGGCTACGATGCCGACGACACCTTGTGGTTCTCCGGCACCGGCCCGGTCGCCGGCTGGATCAACACCAGGGTCTGGGAGGAGACCGGCGACGCCGCCAAGGCGCAGGGCTGGGCGCCGTGGGTGCTCGACACCAACGGCAACGGCAAGGTCGATGAATACACCGAGCCGGACAAGCCGGCGGAAGCGGGCAAGGACATGCGGATCGCGGGCTCCGGGCCCTACGCCGTGATGCCGAACCCGACCGACGGGTCGGTCTGGTACGCCTTCAACACCTTTGCCGGCACCCCGGGATTCATTCGCTTCGATCCGAAGACGAAGCTCAGCGAGTTCTACGCCATCCCGAAGGAAGGGATCGGCGTGCGCGGCGGCGACATCGACAAGAACGGCGTGCTGTGGGGCTCGGGCTCGAACGGCACGCTGATCAGCTTCGACCGGCGCAAGTGCAAGGGACCGCTCAACGGACCGGCGGCGACCGGCAACCATTGCCCGGAAGGCTTCGCCTACCACAAGTACCCGGGCCCCTCCTTCGAGGGGTTCGAGAACGGAACCGCCGAGGCGAGCTACTACACCTGGGTCGACCAGCACAACACGGTGGGGCTCGGCGACAACGTCCCGATCTCGACCGCCAACCTGAATGACGGGTTTGCCGCGCTCAAGGACGGGCAGATGGTCATGCTGCGCATCCCCTACCCGCTGAGCTTCTTCGCCAAGGGGCTCGACGGCCGCATCGACGACCCGAACGCCGGCTGGAAGGGTCGCGGCCTGTGGAGCACGAACGGAGACCGCACCCCGTGGCTGAAGGAGGGCGGCAAGGGCAGCAAGCCGCGCGCCGTTCACATCCAGGTGCGGCCGGATCCGCTGGCGCACTGAGCGGTTGCACCAAGAACTGCACGGGGCCGCGCCGGACGCGGCCCCGATCCTTTTCCGCCCGCAGGCGAGATGGCCCGAATCCTCATCAAGGACGGTTACGTGGTGACCGTCGACCCGCGGCGCTCGGTCTTCCCGGGCGGCTTCGTCGCGATCGAGGGCGGGCACATTGCCGCGGTCGGCCCGGCGGAGCGCAGGCCCGCGGCGGATGGTTTCGACCGGGTGATCGAGGCGTCGGGGGCAATCGTGCTCCCCGGGCTCATCAACATGCACCAGCACCACTGGTACACGCTGTTCAAGGGGCTCTGCGACGGCTACCTGCTCGAGGACTGGGTCGGCGAGTTCCTGCTTCCCCTCACCCGGCAGCTCGACGAGGAGGCGATGCGGGTGTCGAGCTACATCGCCGGCATGGAGATGCTGGCAACCGGCACCACCTGCTCGCTCAATCATTCGGTGACGACGACGTCGGCGGCGAGCGTCCGCGCGACCATCGAGCCGCAGCAGGAGCTCGGCATCCGGCAGGTGTTCGCGAAGGAGCTTCGCTGCAGGACTCCGGGAAATCCCGCTCACCCGCTCAGCCTCGACGAGGCGCTCGCCGGATGTGCCGAGGAATTCCGCCGCTGGGACTGCCGGGATGACGGCCGCGTGCGCATGGCGATGGTGATCGAGTCGAACGCGCATTGGGTCGCCGCCGGCATGTCGACCGAGGAGCTGATCTGCCGCGGCTACGAGCTCGCCAGGAAGCTCGGCATATGCATCTCGACGCACATCGCCGGCGGCACCTTCTCGCTGGAGAAGGGCTTCCTGAAATATCTGCGCGAGACCGGGCGCACCGACGTGCGCTACCTGATGCAGCTCGGCATTCTCGATCCGCATTGGATCCTCATTCACGGCATCCACTGCACCGAGCTCGACATCGAGCACATGGCGCGCACCGGCTGCGGCTTCGTCTATACGCCGACAAGCGAGGCGATCCGCGGCGGCGGCATAGGCCCGGCGGCCAACGCGCTCCGCGCCGGCGTCAACGTCGCGCTCGGCACCGACGGGCCGATGGTCGACTACAGCGTCGACATGGTGGAGCAGATCAAGGCGTGCAGCCTGATGCAGCACGTGCGCCATCTTGATCCGACGCGCATGCCGCCGGAGACGGCCATCGAGATGGCCACCATCAATGCCGCCAGGGCTTTGCGGCTCGACGGCGAGATCGGCTCGCTCGAGCCGGGCAAGCGCGCCGACATCGCCGTGTTCGACATCGACAAGCCCCATGTCGGCATCCTGCACCGGCCGATCTCGAGCTTCATCTGCGCCGGCAAGGGCACCGACGCGCGCTGCGTGCTCGTCAACGGCGACGTCGTCTATGCGGCGGGCCAATTCCCCCGCTTCGGCGACCGCGAGCGGGTCATGCAGGAGGGCGGACGCATCGCCCGGCGCGCGCTGGAAGGCGCCGGCCTGTCGCATCGTGCCGCGCAGCACTGGCGGATCTGAGAGGCCGCGCTTGCCGCTCGCAGCCCGGATCACCCCGGCGATCGCAGCGCGCCGGTCATTGACCCACTACGCTTGAAGCGTATATCATGGTGTAGTGGCGGCTCACAACCCATGCTCTTTGAATGGGATGCGGCCAAGAGCAGGTGCACCTTGAGTGAGCGAGGCTTCGGATTCGATTACGCGGCACGCATCTTTCTCGGTCCGACACTGGAGAAGCAGGATACCCGTCGAGACTACGGCGAAGTCCGCATGCAGCCGATCGGACGGGCCGGCAATGATGTCCTCTTCGTCGTCTATACCGATCGCGGCGAGGCACGCCACATCATCTCGGCTCGGATAGCCAGCAGAAAGGAACGCCAAGCATGGCAATCGTTCGCCGAACAATGGAGCAAATTCGGCGGCTGAGACCGCGCATCGATCGTGCCAAGATCGATGCGACGACCGACGCTGACATCCGCAAGCACATGCGCGAGGATGATCAACAGGAGACCGACCTCTCTCGCTTTGCTCCGGTCGTGCCCCCACGGTTGCTGCGCAAGCGACTTGGAATGACGCAGGACGAGTTTGCAAAGGCGCTGCGGATTCCGCTGGCGACGTTACGCAACTGGGAGCAAGGCCGCGTGCTGCCCGACCCGGCGGCTCGCTCGCTCTTGACCATTGTGGCCAGGAACCCGAAGGCCGCGCTGCGGGCACTCGCCGCGTGAGCGGCGCGCCTGCGCTTGCCGCCTCTCGCGCGCCTCACTCGTAGCGCTGCACCAGATGCTCGCGGAAGATGCGCGGCATCTCGGCGATGTCCTCCTCGCCGTTTCCGGCTGCGACCGCGGCGGCGAGAGCGGTGAGCGCCCCCGCCGCGACCGGCATGCCGATCCCCTCGCTCGCGCCGGTCGCGACCGCGGACATGACGTCCTTGCGCATCGTGCGGATGTCGATCGTCACGTCGCCGTGCCCGCCCTTGAGGATGTCGAGCTTGAGCCTGAGCCAGGGATTGGCGGTCGGCGCCTCGGCGAGCACATCGAGCATCTGCTCGAGGCTCAACCCATAGCCGGCACCGAGCGCAAGCGACTCGGAGAGCGCCTGCAGATAGGCGGCCATGCCGAGATTGACTGCGAGCTTCATCGCACTGCCGCATCCTGATCCGCCCAGATGGATGATGCGGCGGGTCAGATGATCGAGCACCGCCCGGCCCCTGCCGACGTCCTCGGCCTGCCCTCCGACCAGGGCTACCAGCCTTCCTTCGCGCACCATGGGTATCGAGCCCATCACCGGCGAGTCGATCAGCCGCGCGCCGCGTGCCTTCGCTTCGGCGGCGAGCTTGCGCACCGTCGCCGGCTGCAGCGTGCTCATCTCGACGAACAGCTTGCCGGCGACTGGAGCCTCGAGGAAGCCGCCCGGTCCGCAGAACAGCCGGCGGGCGCCCGAATCCTCGGTGATCGACGAGATGATCAGGTCCGCCGCCGTGGCGACCGCGGCTGCTCCATCGGCGATGCGCATTCCATGCTGCTTCTGCCGAGCAATGGCCCTGGGATCGATGTCCCAGGCGATCACCTCGAGCCCGCGCGAGCACAGCCGCTCCGCCATCGCCGCACCCATGCGGCCGAGCCCGACCAGACCGATTTGCATATCGTTCCTCCGCGTTCCCGCTGCGCGCCGCCGCGCACTCGTCGCTCCAGACCTCGCCCCGCACCGCGGTGAAGCCGGCACTCCGGACGAGGTCGCAGCGCTGGCACGGCGGTGGAATGCGGGAGCACCTGGCGCCCGCGTCTGTCGCTCAATCCCAGTGGCGCGCGGCGGCGGTCCAGAGCCGCTCCGCCCGCTCCTGGCACTCGCGCATGATGGCGGCGCTGTCGACGGTCCTGACCTGACGCCCCTCCATCACCACCCGGCCATCCACGAACACGTCGGTCACGTCGCTGCCGTTGGCGTTGAAGACGAGATCGGAGATGAAGTTCTCCGTGCGGATCGGCCGGCACCACGGCGTCATAACGTCGACGAGGATGATGTCGGCCTTCTTGCCGACCTCGAGCGAGCCGATGTCGTTCTCCATCCCGAGCGCGCGGGCGCCGCCCATCGTCGCAAGCCGCAGCGCGTCGTAGCCGGAGACGATGCCGACGTCGCCGCTCTGGATGCGCGGGATCAGGGCCGCCGCACGCATGAACTTCCACAGGTCGTTGGAGCACCAGTCCGTGCCCAGCGAGACGGACACACCCTTGGCGTAGACTTTCGGCATCGGCGGGAAGTAGCCGCGCTTGGGCGTGTGGAAGGAGGTATGCGACAGGTTCATGCCGGTCTCGGCCATGATGTCGATGTCGCTGTCCGACAGATAGACGCAATGGAAGCCGATCGTGTCCCGGGTCAGGATGCCGAGGTCGCGGCCGAGCTCGATCGGTCGCTTGCCGTAGCGCCGGGTGACGAACTCGGTCTCGCCCGGAACCTCGGCGATGTGAATGTTGATGCCGACGCCCTGCCTGGCGGCGAGATCGCGGCATTTCTCGATTCCCTCGGCGGACAGATAGCCGGGTCCGCCCGGCGAGATGCGCGTCGTGATGCGGCCGTCGGCCTTGCCGTGCCAGGTCTCGTAGAGCGCCTCCGCCGCCTCGAGCGAGCGGTCGACCATGGCTTGATCCCATGGCCGCTCCATGTTGCGGGCATTGAGCTTGAGCAGGTCGGTGCCGACGATCCATTCGCTCAGCACGCCACGCGCCCCCAGATCGCGCACGACCGGACCGGCCAGCGTCTCCTGCATCCAGGTGCTGTTGAACGTGGTCGTTCCCGTCATCACCATCTCGAGCGCGTGCGTCATGCAGCCGCTGTAGAAATCTTGCGGCTCGAGCGCGCAGACGACGGGGAAGCCGCGCTTGTACAAGCCCGCCGTGTCGCCCCGCCCCCGCACGTCCTCGGTCAGCCCCTTCATGTAGGCGCCCACCAGGTGGATGTGGGTGTTGATGAGGCCGGGAAGGATGGCCTTGCCGCGGGCACTGACGACGCGCGCGGGCTGGAGCCGTGCCCGGTCGAAACCGGCAGTGGGACCGACATAGACGATGCGCGAGCCGTCGAAGGCCACCGCGCCGTCGTCGACCACCTCCTCCCTCACCATCGGCACGAGGTAGCCGTGCTCGATCAGCGTGCATGCCATGGCTCAATCTCCGCTCGGCAACGACGATTCCCCGGCGAAAGCCGCCGCCTCGGGGGTTAATTAAGCACCAGCAGCGCGGCGGATCAGGCAAACCCGAGGTAGACCTCGGTCAGCCTGGTATTCCGCTGAAGCTCTTCGCCGGTGCCGTCGAACACGAGCCGGCCGTGATCGAGGACGGCGATCCTGTCGCAAATCTCCAGCACCAGCTCGACGTTCTGCTCCACCAGCAGGACGGCCACTCCCATGGTTCTGATCCTGGCGACCACCTGGAACACTTCCTCGACGATCTTCGGCGCGAGCCCCATCGACGGCTCGTCCAGCAGCAAGAGCCTGGGACGGCACATCAGCGCCCGCGCCAGCGCCAGCATCTGCTGCTCGCCGCCCGAGAGAGTGCCCGCCATCTGCCGCCTGCGCTCCTGAAGGCGGGGAAACAGCTCCAATATCTCGGCCAGCCGGGATTGCGCCTGGGCGCGGCTCGCCCACAGCGGCATTCCGAGCTGCAGGTTCTCGATCACCGCAAGCTCGGGAAACGGGCGGCGGCCTTCCGGGCATTGCACGAGCCCATTGCGCACGACCTTGTGCGCCGCAAGCCCGACGAGCGGCCGCGACTCGAACATCACCGTTCCGGCCGTCGGTCGCAGCAGGCCGGAAATGGTGCGCATGAGCGTGGTCTTCCCCGCTCCGTTGGGGCCGATGACGGCGAGGAGGGTGTTGCCCGGCACCTCGAGATTGACGTCCTCGAGCGCGAGCGCCTTGCCGTAGTGGACGGTGAGCGCACGAACCTCAAGCATGCTGCGGCGCTCCCCGCGCACCCATATAGGCCTCCAGCACACGCTCATTCCTGGAGATCTCCGCGGGCGTGCCGTCGGCGATCTTGCGGCCGTAGTGCAGCACGATGACGCGCTGAGCCAATCGCATGAGTTCGCGCAGCTTGTGCTCGATGATCACGAGGGTGAGGCCGGCGCGGTGCAGCTCCGCGATCACGCCGGTGAGGCGCACCATCTCTCCGGGTCCGAGGCCGGCATAGGGCTCGTCCAGCATCAACAGTGCCGGGTTGGCGGCGAGCGCGCGGGCGACTTCCAGCAGCTTGAGGTCGCCCTGGGAGAGCGTGCCTGCCGGGTCGTCGCGGCGCGGCCACAATTGCACCAGCCGCAGCACCTGCTCCGCCGTCCGCTCCGGCGTCCGGCCGAGCGCCGGGAAAACGGCACCGACCGTCGACGGGCGCGCCATCTCCACGTTCTCCCCGACCGTTAGGCTCTTGAACGGACGAGGGATCTGGAAGGTGCGGGCGATGCCCCGACGGACGATGCTGTCAGGCCTGAGCGAGCGCATGTCGCGCCCGTCGAGCACCACGCGCCCGTCGGCGGCGGAGGTGAACCCGGAAATGACGTTGAACAGCGTGGTCTTGCCGGCGCCGTTCGGACCGATGATGAGCAGCAGCTCGCCGCGGGCGACCTCGAAGCTGATCCGGTCGAGCGCGGTGAGGCCGCGGAAGTGCTTCGACACGCCGTCGACGATGAGCAGGCTCGTCATCGCGCGGCTTTCGAGATGGACATTTGCGCCGCCGCCAGCCGGCCGAGCGCCTCGCCGAGGCCCCACAACCCGCGCGGAAAGAGCATGACGCAGAGGATCATGACCGCGCTGTAGATCAGGATGCGGAAGGTCTCTATCTCGCGCAGCGACTCGCCGAGCAGGATCAGGAAGTAGGCACCGACGGCGGGCCCGATGATCGTGCCGGTGCCGCCGACGATGCCCATGATGACGATGCTGAACGAGGTGAAGAGACCGAACGTCTCCGGCCCGACGTGCCGCAGGTGATAGGCGTAGAGCACCCCGCCCAGGCCGGCGAGGCCGGCCCCCAGCAGGAAGGCGCCGAGCTTGTAGCGGGTGATCGGGATGCCGGCGGCCATGGCGGCCTGATCGTCGTCCCCGATCGCCCGGAATGTACGCCCGATGCGTGAGTCGGCGACCCCCAACAGCACGCCGAGCGTGACCAGCAGCAGCCCGAGCGCCGCAAAGTAGAGACCGAGACGCGACAGCGGCGAGGCGACGGTGATGCCGTACTCGCCGCCGGTCACATCGCGGAAGGTGAAGGCCAACCGCTCCAGAATGAGCGGGAATACCAGCGTGGTGAGCGACAGGTAGGGGCCGCGCAGCTTGAGGCACGGCAGCCCCATCAACAGCGCGAAGGCTACCGCCGTCGCCGCGCCGGCCAGGAGCACGGCGGGCATCGGGAGGTGCGGGGCGAGGAAGCCCGCGGCATAGGCGGCGGCGCCGAAGAACGCCGCGTGCCCGAAATTGAGCTGGCCGATATAGCCGGAGAGGATGTCCCAGCTCGCGGCGAACACGGCGTAGAGCGCCGCGAGCGTCAGCACGGAGAGAAAATACGGATTGCCGATCCAGAGCGGCACGAGCGCAAGACCGCCCATCGCCGCGGCAACCGCGACGTATCTCGGGAGTCGCGATCTCACTCGACGATCCCCTTCCCGAACAGCCCGTGCGGCCGGAACACGAGGGTGAGGATCATGATCGCGAAGGTGGCGGCATCGCGCAGCTGAGGGGAGACGAGAAAGGCCGTCAGCATCTCCGCATAGGCTACGATGAAGGCCGCCGCGATGGTGCCGCCCAGGCTGCCGAGCCCACCGAGCACGACGACCGTGAAGGCGACGAGGAGCGGCGACCAGCCCATCTCTGGGTCGACGGTCAGGAACGGGCCAACCAGGGCTCCGGCCGCGGCGGCGAGTGCGGCGGAGAGCGCCATCGCGGTCAGATAGGCACGCTCGACGGGGATGCCCATCAGCGCCGCCATCTCGGTGTCCTGGGCGACGGCGCGCAGCTCGCGGCCGAGCCGGGTGCGGGTCAGCACGGCGTGCAGCCCCGCGACCAGCGCGGCGGCGGCGAACAGCGTCAGCACCTGCTGGTGGGTGACGCGGACGCCGAGGATCGACAGGCTCCCCGGCAGCACGGTCGGCACATAGCGCGGCTCCGTGCTGAAGACGAGCACGGCCACCTCCTGCAGGAAGATGGCGATGCCGGCGGTGACGATGAGAACGCGGCCGAGCGAATCGCGGAGCGGATAGATGAACGCGGCGTAGAGAGCGACGCCGGCGATGCAGGTGGCGGCGACCGCGAGGAGCCAGGCCAGGACCGCCGGCAGCCCCAGGCCGGACACCAGCGAGTAGATGGCGTAGGAGGCGACCATGTAGATCGCGCCATAGGCGAGATTGAGGATTCGCACCACGCCGAAGATCAGCGCGAAGCCGAGCGCCAGGATCGTGTAGATCGCGCCCCAGATGGTTCCGAAGATGACGATGTCGACGACCACGATCTCCCCCGCGGTCGCGCGCGACGCGCGCGGTCCGCGACACGCCGGACCGTCGCGTGAGCCCCGGCCTCGGCCCGGACCTCGACAGGCTTGCGGCTACTTGATCCAGGGCGGCATGGTGAGCTCGCCGGTCTTCATGGCCGGCGGCCAGACCGTGACCATCTCTCCCTTGTTCCACTGGATGTAGGTGAAGGGCACGAACTCTGGTCCCGCCTCCGGATCATGACGCTTGGAGAACTTGATGCGGCCCGACACGCCGACATAGTCCGTCGCCTCCAGTGCCTTGACGAGATCGTCCGAGCTCAGGTTGCCCGCCCGCTTGATGGCCTCGGCCAGGACGTAAACACCGTCATAGGTGGCGAAGTTGGTATAGGCGCCGGGAACGTGGCCGAACTTTTTGGTGTAGGCATCCCAGTAGCCGATCGTCTTGGGGCTGATCGGTGCACGCACGCCGTGCTTCCAGGTCATGAATCCCTGCGCGCGCCCTTCGGTCTGCTCCCAGAAGCGGTCGCTTTGCGCCATCACGGTATAGCCCGTGACGATCGCCGGAATCTGCCGATCCGCCCACTGGCGCGCAAAGGGCAGACCCGCATCGGCCGCCAGGATCGCCACCAGTATGTCGGCATTGGCCGCCGCCACCTTCGACAGCTCGACCGAGAGGTCCCTCGCATTGGTGGAAACGTGCTCGAGCACGACCAGCTTCGGGCCCAGCGCGCGCTTGAACGCGTCCACGATCGGCTCGGTCCACACCGCGCTCTCGGTGATGATGGCGACTTTCTCCTTCTTGTAGACCGCCATCATGTCCGCGACCTGCTTGAGCATGTGCTCCGCCATCTGATTGGAATTGAGGAAGGTGCGGAAGTAGTATTTGTACTTGTCGTAGTCCTTCAGCACATTCTCGCTGAGGAGCGGCGATGCGGTCCCGGTGGACAGGAAGATCTTCTTGTTCTCCATGAGGATCGGCTGGACCGCCAGTGCGACCTCGCTGCGATGCTCGCCGATGACGACGTCGACCTTGTCGACGAACAGGAGACGCTCAACGGCGGTCTTGCCCTTCTCCGGGTTTTGCTCGGTCTCGGCAAAGACGAGCTCGATCTTGCGCCCGAGCACGCCGCCGGCGGCGTTGATCTCGTCGGCGGCGAACGTCGCCGCCTCCTGGATGTCGCGTCCGGGCGTCAGCTTGAACGGACCAATCACGCCGACCTTGAGCGTGCCGGTCTGCGCTGCCGCGGGCATAGCCCACGCCGCGGCGAGAGCGAGGAGCACAAAGCCGGTCACGAGCCGGGCAGCCGAGCCGATGCGTATCATTCTTTTTCCTCCCCATGCGCCGAGGCAGTTCCGGATCGAGCCTCGATCCCGGCGCAAATCTGCTCGCCTCCGCGCCTGCACGTGCAAGCGCAGCTCGAGCGAGGCGATGCTACACGCGGCATCCAACTGCGGCAACCCGCGCTGCGGTTGCCGTACGTTAGAGCATGTTCCCATCGGATAGAATCAGCATCGTCATGGCCGAGCTCGTCCTGGCTCGTCCCGGCCATCCCGATCCATGAGGCACCATGGCGCCCCGGCCATCGGGATGCGCGGGACAAGCCCGCGCATGACTGCAAGGCCGGCGATCGCGAGGGCGACGAGAACGTCGCACCTTCGGCGCCTGCAATGGGGCCGGCCGGGCCGATGTGATCGGTGCCGGCCGGCGATATCGCGGCTTGATCAACGCCCGCGTACGACAGCACATCCGGGCCTTGCCGACCGCATCAGCCTCACTGCACGGCCGCGCTTCCGGTCGCCGCTTCGACCACGATGGTGCCGGTCATGTGCGGATGCAGCGAGCAGAAATACTCGTAGGTGCCGGGAGTGGTGAACGTGAACGAGAACTTGTCGTCGGTGTCGAGCGCCCGCGACTTGAACAGCCTGGCGCTCGAAGCCACCGTATGCGGGATGTCGTCCTCGTTGGTCCAGGTGACGCGCGTGCCGGC
The DNA here is from genome assembly GCA_036406655.1 of Xanthobacteraceae bacterium. Lineage (GTDB taxonomy): Bacteria > Pseudomonadota > Alphaproteobacteria > Rhizobiales > Xanthobacteraceae > VAZQ01. Next base: position 28,041 of record DASXAP010000038.1, read on the forward strand.
CTTGAGCGTGAGGCGCTGCGGAGCGAAGGTGAAGTTGTCGATCCTGACCTCGAGCTCCGCAGCCTGCGCCGCGCCGGCAGCAGACCCGGCCGAGGCCGGGAGCGCCGCGGCGAGCGCGGCGGCCGCGGCACAGACGATGATGATCATTGCCCTCATGGTCGTCGAGCTCCGCCTCAACCCTGGAGCGGCGCGTCGACGATCGCGAGCCGCTTTTCCCCGCGCTTGAAAGTGACGTCGGTGATCCCGAGCAGCGAGCGCAACCTGTCGTCGGCGACCTTCATCGGCCCGGGCGAGGGCGCCGACCCCGGTGCCGGTTGCGGGAAGGCGGTCGACCTCGCGGTGTGAAAGGTGACGTTGCCCTCGACCTTCTGCATGATCTGGTGGATGTGCCCATTGAGCACGGTCACGGATCCGAAGCGCTTGAGGTAGCCGAGCGCGCGCGCCGCGTCGTCGGTGCCCCATCCCCATTGCGGGTAGACGCTCCAGAGCGGAATGTGCGCGAAGACGACGACCGGCGTCGAGGCGGAGCGTCGCTGGAGGTCGGCCTCGAGCCATTCCAGCTGATCGTTGCCGAGATTGCCGAGCCCTCCGGGCTTGAGGTCGAGCACGTTGACGAGACCGATGAAATGCACGCCGTCGGCATCGAAGCTGTACCAGCCGCCGCCCTTCGTGCCGCGGCCATAGCGCTGCCGATAGAGGCTGCGCTCGTCGTCGAGCACGTCGTGCTCGCCCGGCACGTAGTGCACGTCGAGCTGCGCCTGCGAGATGATGCGGTCGGCATCGTCGAACTCGGCGGGCTTGGAGAGATGGCTGATGTCGCCGGTGTGAATGATGAAGGAGGGCCGCACCGGCAGCGCCTTCACCTTCCCGATTGCTTCCTCGAGCGTGCCCGGCGTGTTCGGATTCGCCGGCTTGTCGAAGCCGATGTGGCTGTCGCTGATCTGCAGGAAGGTCAGTCCGCCGGTCTCGGCGGCCGATGCCTCGCCGACGAGGCCCATGGAGCGCGGAACGCCCGCGGCAATCGTCCAGAGAACGCCGGTGCCGGCCCAGGTCATGCATTCCAGGACCTTGCGCCGGTTGACGTGGGTCTCGTCGTTATCGGATCTCATCACCATCTCCTCTGCAGCCACCATGGCTTCGGCGGAGTAGATCGGGAAGCAGCGCGATTTATTCCCGGGAGCCGAGGTTTCCGGGAACCCGGATCTACTGCTGAGGCTGGAGTGAGCGTCGCCGCC
>DASXAP010000039.1:0-64248 GCA_036406655.1 Xanthobacteraceae bacterium
AACGCCGACGATTCGGACGTTATGTAGCCAAGCCGATCCGGCAACACAAGGATGCGCGGGCTTCGCGCCCGTCGGCCGATTGGCCTGCGCCGATGCCAGCCGAGCTTTTCCGCCGGGCCGCGCGCGCCGAAGCCGCGGCGACGCGGCTGCGCGGCTCCCCCGGCTCGGCTCGCCGGAAAGAGAGCGTGTGCTTTATGCCGCGCGGCGCGGGCCGCGAAAATCAGTCCTTGACACCGCCGGGCGCATATGCGCCCCGCCCCGGGTAATCTCCCTCCGAGCTCATCCTGCTGGCTGCGACGACCGCCCGACCGTCTCCCATGGCCCCGATTCTCGCCTTCGAGAAAATCTGCAAGCGGTTCGGCGCGGTGGTGGTGGCGCAGGACATCGACCTGGCGCTCGGCGAAGGCGAGGCGGTCGGCATCATCGGCCCGAACGGCGCCGGCAAGAGCACGCTGTTCGGGCTCGCCTGCGGCACCGTGCAGCCGGACCGCGGCCGCGTCGTCCTCGCGGGGCGGGACGTCACCGCGCTCGCACCCGAGCGGCGCTGCCGCATGGGCCTCGGCCGCTCGTTCCAGGTCCCGCAGCCGTTCAGCGGCATGACCGTCTTCGAGAACCTGGTGGTAGCGGCGGCGTTCGGCGGCGGCGGCAGCGAGAAGGAGTGCTACCCGCGCTGCGCCGAGCTCATCCGCCGATGCGACCTCGCCGACAAGGCGAACCGGCGGGCCGGAAGCCTCACGCTCCTCGACCGCAAGCGGCTCGAGCTTGCCCGGGCGCTCGCCACCCGGCCGCGCGTGCTTCTCCTCGACGAGGTCGCCGGCGGCCTGACCGAGCACGAATGCGCCGCCCTGGTCGAGCTCATCCGCGACGTGCGCCGCGGCGGGGTCTCGATCGTCTGGATCGAGCACATCGTCCACGCGCTCGTCGCCGTGGTCGACCGGCTGCTGGTGCTGCACGGCGGCGCCTTCATCGGTGAAGGCGAGCCCGGAGCGGTGATCAGGCTGCCGGCGGTGCGGGACATCTACATGGGGATCGAGGCCGATGCCTGAGCCGCTGCTCGAGCTGCGTGGGCTCGACGCCTTCTACGGCGACTTCCAGGCGCTGTCCGGCGTGTCGCTGCGCGTCGCCCCGGGCGAAATCGTCGCGGTGATCGGCGCCAACGGCGCCGGCAAGTCGACGCTCCTCAAATGCATCGCCGGCATGGTGAGGTCGCGGCGCGACGCGGTGCGCTTCGACGGCGCCCCGATCGGCGGGCTGCCGGCGCACGCGGTGGTGGCGCGCGGGATCGCGCTGGTGCCGGAAGGCCGGCGGCTCTTTCCCTCGCTGTCGGTCGAGGAGAACCTGTTGATCGGCGGCCAGCTCGGGCGGCGGGGGCCCTGGACGATCGACCGCGTCTTCCGGCTGTTTCCGATGCTGGCCGAACGGGCCCGGCAGCCCAGCACCTCGCTCTCGGGCGGCCAGCAGCAGATGGTGGCGATCGGCCGCGCGCTGATGAGCAATCCCCGGCTGCTGCTGTGCGACGAGATCAGCCTCGGGCTCGCCCCGATCGTGGTCCGCGAGGTCTATGCCCGGCTGCCCTCGATCGTCGCCGAAGGCAGCTCGCTGGTCATCGTCGAGCAGGACATCGTGCAGGCGCTCAAGGCCGCCTCCCGCGTCTATTGCCTGCAGGAGGGGCGGGTGGCGCTCAGCGGCGCGAGCGGAGCCTTGACCCGCGAAGCCATCTCCGCCGCCTATTTCGGGGCGTAGCGCCGATGCAATGGGTCAACGTCATCGTGCAGGGCGTGCTGGTCGGCGGCCTCTACGCCATGTTCGCCGCCGGGCTCGCCCTGATCTTCGGGGTGATGCGGCTCGTCAACATCGCCCACGGCGATCTCATCGTGCTTGCCGCCTATGTCGCGCTGGTGGTGACCGACACGCTCGGCATCGATCCGCTCGTCGCCATCGCCATCGTGGCGCCGGTGATGGCGGCGATCGGCTACGCACTGCAGCGCCTGCTGCTCAACCACACGCTGGGCGACGATCTCCTGCCGCCGCTCCTGGTCACCTTCGGCCTCTCCGTCATCATCCAGAACGGGTTGCTCGAGCTGTTCACCGCCGACAGCCGGCGGCTCAAGGCGGGGGGGATCGAGGTCGCGAGCTTTCCGCTGGCCGAGGGCCTGTGGATCGGCGTCCTCCCGCTGCTGCAGTTCGTCGTCGCCATAGCCGTGATCGGCGCGCTGCAACTGCTCTTCTACCGCACCGCATTCGGCCGCGCCTTCCGCGCCACCTCCGACGATCAGTCGGTGGCGCAACTGATGGGGCTCGACAATCGGCACGTGTTCGCGCTGGCCATGGCGCTCTCGCTCGCCGTCATCGCGATCGCCGGCGTCTTCATCGCCGTGCGGACCAATTTCGATCCCGCCATAGGTCCTGCCCGGCTGATCTTCGGCTTCGAGGCGGTGATCATCGGCGGGCTCGGCAGCATGTGGGGCACGCTCGCGGGCGGCATCATCCTCGGCGTCGCGCAGGCGGTCGGGGCGCAGATCGATCCGGGATGGCAAGTGCTCGCTGGCCATCTCGCCTTTCTCCTGATCCTCGCCGTGCGGCCCGAGGGGCTGTTCCCGAAGGTGCAGGGATGAGTGCAGCGTTCCGCGTGGAGCACGCGACGGGATCGAGCCGGCTCGGCAGCGCCCTCTTCGCGGCCGGCCTGCTCGTGCTCGCCGCCGCCCCGCTGTGGGGCGGCCGCGACGATCTGCGGCTCCTGGCCGAGATCTACGGCTATGTCGCCCTGGCGAGCCTCTGGAATCTGCTGGCCGGCTACGCCGGCCTCGTCTCGGTGGGGCAGCAGGCCTATGTCGGGCTCGGCGCCTACGTGCTGTTCGCCTCCACCATTCTCGCCGACCTGCATCCGCTCGTCGCGGTGGCGGTGGCGGGCGCGGTCGGCGGCCTCGTCGCGCTGCCGGTCGCGGGGCTGCTGTTCCGCCTGCGCGGCCATTATTTCGCGATCGGCAGCTGGGTGGTGGCGGAGGTGTTCCGGCTGCTCGCCTCGCAGGTCTCGGTGCTCGGCGGCGGCTCCGGCATCAGCCTCCCGGCCGCAATCGTCATCTCGATGGCGCCGAGCCGGCAGCTGCGCGAGCTCCTCATCTACTGGGTCGCCCTCGCGCTCGTGGTGCTCATATTCGGCGCCATCCTCATTCTGCTGCGCTCCCGCTATGGCTTGGCCCTCACCGCCATCCGCGACAACGAGCTGGCGGCGCGCTCGAACGGCGTCGACGTGTGGCGCACCAAGCTCGTCGTCTACGTCATCACCGGCTTCGGCACGGCGATGCTGGGCGCGCTGATCTTCCTGCAGAAGCTGCGGGTGTCGCCGGACACCGCGTTCAGCGTCAACGACTGGACCGCGTTCGTCATCTTCATCACGGTGATCGGCGGGATCGGTCGGGTGGAGGGGCCGATCATCGGCACGATCGTGTTCTTCGGGCTGCGGCAGACGCTCGCCGACCTCGGCAGCCTCTACCTGCTCATGCTCGGCGCGGTGGCGATCGCGGTCATGCTGCTGGCGCCGAAGGGCATCTGGGGCCTGCTGGCGGACCGTTTCGGCTGGCAGCTGTTTCCGCTGCAGCGGCGCTTGCGCTTTGCCGCGGATGTCCGCACAACTTGACGCAAGGCTTCTGCGCAACACGGGAGAAAAGAATGGCTGCGACATCCGACAAGGTCATCATCACCTGCGCCGTGACCGGCTCGATCCATACGCCGACGATGTCGGAGGCGCTGCCGGTGACCCCGGACCAGATCGCGCAGCAGGCGATCGCCGCAGCCGAGGCCGGCGCGGCGGTGCTGCACCTGCACGCGCGCAACCCGCAGGACGGCCGGCCCACCGGCGATCCGGCGGTGTTCAGGGAATTCCTGCCTCGCATCAAGCAGGCGACCGATGCGGTCGTCAACATCACCACCGGCGGCTCGGTGACGATGACGGTGGAGGAGCGGCTCGCGGCGGCGACGGCGTTCTCGCCGGAAATGTGCTCGCTCAACATGGGCTCGATGAACTTCGCGCTCTACCCCATGGCTGCCCGCTACAAGAAGTGGAAGCACGACTGGGAGGAGCAGTATCTCGTCTCCTCCGACCAGAACATATTCCGCAACACCTTCCGCGACATCGAGCGCATCTCCAAGCTCATGGGCGAGGGTCACGGCACCAAGTTCGAGCACGAATGCTACGATACCGGACACCTCTACAATCTCGCCCACTGCGTCGACCGCGGGCTGTTCAAGCCGCCGATATTCCTGCAGCTCATCTTCGGGATTCTCGGTGGCATCGGCGCCGACGTCGAGAACCTCATGTTCATGAAGCGCACCGCCGACAAGCTGTTCGGCGATCAGTACCAGTGGTCGGTCCTCGGCGCAGGCCGCTTCCAGATTCCGTTTGCCACCCAGGCGGTGATGCTGGGCGGCAACGTGCGGGTCGGCCTCGAGGACAGCCTCTATATCGGCCGCGGGCAATTGGCCAAGAGCAACGCCGAGCAGGTCGAGAAGATGCGGCGCCTGGTCGAGGAGCTCGGCTACCGGATCGCCACGCCGAAGGAGGCGCGCGAGATCCTCGGCCTGAAGGGCGCCGACCGGGTGAAGTTCTGAGACCGGTCAACGTCATGGCCAGCGAGACGATCGTCGACATCTACTGCCACATCTTTCCCGACCGCTTCTTCCAGGAGATGAACCGGATCGGGCCGCGGCTCGGGAACATCGGCGCGCGGCTGCGCGGGGTGCGGAAGCTGTTCGATCTCGACGAGCGGTTCCGCGAGATGGACCGGTTCGGCGACTACCGCGAGATCGTCTCGCTGCCGAACCCGCCGATCGAGGATTTCGCTACCGGCGCGGCGGGGCTCGAGCTCGCGCGTATCGGCAACGACGCCATGGCCGAGCTGTGCGCACGCTACCCCGAGCGGTTTCCGAGCTTCGTCGCCGCGGTTTCGCTGACCGACGTGGAGGGCTCGGTCGCGGAAGCGCGGCGGGCGGTGACCGAGCTCGGGGCTGGCGGCATCCAGATTTTCACCAACATCGCCGGCCGGCCGCTCGACGAAGCGGTGTTCGCGCCGATCTTCGCCACGATGGCCGAGCTCGGCCAGCCGATCTGGCTGCATCCGGCCCGCACCGCGGCAATGACCGATTACCCCTCCGAGCCGAAATCGCGCTTCGAGATGTGGTGGTGCTTCGGCTGGCCGTACGAGACCTCGGTGGCGATGGTGCGCCTCGTGCTCAGCGGACTCTTCGACCGTCATCCCGATCTGAAGATCGTCACCCATCATCTCGGCGGCATGATCCCGTTCTACGACGGACGGATCGGCCCGGGGCTGCAGGTGCTGGGCAGCCGCACGCTCGACGAGGACTATTCAAAGGTCCTGTCGTCGCTGAAGCGGCCGCACCTCGACTATCTGCACGATTTCTATGCCGATACCGCGCTGTTCGGCGGCGGCGTGCATGCGGTCCGGTGCGGGCTCGAGTTCTTCGGCAGCGAGCACGTGGTGTTTGCGACCGACACTCCGCTCGGCCCGATCGCGCCGACGATCGAAGCGATCGGCCGCCTCGACATCACCAAGGACGAGCGGCGCAGGATTCTCGTCGGCAATGCCGAGCGGCTCCTGCGGCGAAAGCTATCCTGAGCGCCGGCAGACCGAGCCTCCGCTCGTCATCTCGTTGCCGCACCGCTCGAGCCCCTCGCTCGACCTCGCAGCTTCACCTCGGGATTGGCAAGCCGCAGCGGCAGGCCCTGCTGATAGGCGACGATCTGCTCGAACGCCTCCCGGAAATACAGCTCGAAGTTCGTCCATTCGGCCCAGCCGAGATGCGGCGTGCAGAGAACGTTGGGCATCGACAGGAACGGGTGATTTCCGCCGCTGACCGGCTCCTGCTCGTAGACGTCGACCGCCGCATATCCGGGTCGGCCCTTGCGCAGCGCCTGGAGCAAGGCTCCCGGTCGTATCAGCTCCGCCCGAGCGGTGTTCACGAGCAAGGCCGTTGGCTTCATGCGGTCGAGATCACCCGGACCGATGATGCCGCTGGTCTCCCGGGTGAGGCGCAGGTGCAACGACAGCACGTCGGAGTGCTCGAACAGCGCCTCTTGGCTCGCGGCCCTCGCATATCCGGCAGCGGCGGCTTTCTCCAGCGAGGATTTCTGCCCCCAGACCAGAACGTGCATTCCGAGCCCGCGGCCCCCTTCCGCCACCAGCCCGCCGATGGCGCCGAGGCCGAAAATGCCCAGCGTCGAGCCGCGCAGCCGATGCGACAGCGTGCACGGCCATTCTCCGTGCCTCATCCGCTCGGCCTCGCGGGCGACGTTGCGGCGGGACGCCAGGATCAGCGCGAGCGTGAGCTCGGCCGGCGCCACCGGCGAGTTGCTCATCCCGGTCGCGACCGCAATCCCGAGCTCGGTGCAGGCGGCGAGATCGATCACCCGGGAATTGCGGCCGACGAGCGCGATGAGCTCGAGCCTGGGCAGCCGCTCGAGCAGTTTTCGGGAGAACTCGACCCGCTCGCGGATCGAGACGACCACCTCGGCATCGGCAAGGCGCTCGACGAGCTGCTCGAGATCGCGCGCCGGCTCGCGATGGCGCACGACATCGTGGCGGCGAATGAGCGAATAGCATTCGAGCCGATCGACGATGTCCTGGTAGTCGTCGGGAATGCCGATCTTCATCGCCTTGGCCGAGCTCGCCTCATGCCGCAAGGTGCTCGCGCAGCAGGCGGCCGTAGCCGGGGATACCCTCGCCCAGCCTGAGCAGGCGCAGGCCGGCCCAGAGGCAGACCGCATTGTTGGCGAGAACCGGCTTGCCGAGCTCGCCCTCGAGCCGCTCGACGACGCTCATCGACGGCCAGTTGCCGCCGGGCATGAGGATGACGTCGGCCTCCGGGTGGTCGGCCCGGCGGCCGAGCGCATAGGCCTGCTCCGAACCGGCCCGACCGAGGTCGAGCGAATCCACGAAGCCGAGCACCTCGCTGTGCACGACCCGGAAACCGCTCTGCTCCATGAAATCGACCATGGGGGCGTCCATGGTCCTGCTCCACGGCGCGGCGATGGCAACCTTCCTGGCATCGAGCCGGGCAAGCGCCTCGACGAACGCGGTGGCTGCCGTGGTCGCCGGCCGCCCCGATGCGTCCTCGATTCGTCTGATCAGCTCGCGGTCGTAATCCTTGCCGCGGGCGAGCGTGGGAGCGGTCGCGGCAAACACGATCGCATCGACCTCGGCGTCGGCGAGCTTGCGGCTCTCCGTCTCGAGCTCCAGCACGCAGCGCAGCTGCTCTTCCGGGGTGATTTGCCGGTAGGCGAGGCGCGCGGTGTGCAGCGAGACCATCGGCGGCAGCGCCGCCGAGAGCTCCGGCTCCTGCGTCGTGTTGGAGGACGGCGTCAGCAAGCCCAGCCGATGCGTCTTTCCGACATGCGTCACGTCGGCCGCCGCTCACTGCGATCCTTCAAGACCGGCGGCCTTGATCACGGGATGGAACTTGTCCGTCTCCGATCTGACGTAGCGCGCGAAAGCTTCCGGGCTCTCGCTGCTCACGGGCTCGGATCCCTGCCGCAGTATCGCGTCCCTTACATCGGCCATGGCGAGCGTCCGCACCAGGTCGCGGTGCAGGCGGCTGACGATCTGCGGCGGCACACCGGCCGGCGCGAACAGTCCGCTCCAGCCGACCACCACCACGCTCGGATAGCCCGCTTCGACGACGGTAGGCGTGCCGGGAAATTGCTCGTCCCGCCGTTCGCCGAACGTGGCGAGCAGATTGAGCTTGCCGGTGCCGACGTGATCGGCCACGCCGGCCATGGTCGTGAACGCCAGTGGAATCTGGCCGCCGAGCACGTCGGTGATCGCCGGTGTCTGGCCGCGGTAGGGCACATGGGTCATCTTGATGTCGGCGGCGATCGACAGCAGCACCCCCATCAGATGCGTCATGTTGCCGATCCCGAACGAGCCGTAGTTGATCCGGCCCGGCTCGGCTTTTGCCCGTTCGACGAGGTCCTTGATCGACTTGAGCCCCGACGCGGGGTTGGCCACCGCGCCCAGCGGGTTGGCCGTGGTCTGGGTGATCGGGACGAAGTCGCGGAAAGGATCGTACGGCAGCTTCCGGTAGATGAAGGCGTTGGTCGTCACCGAGCTCACCGGGGCATAGATCAGCGTGTAGCCGTCGGCTGCCGCCTTGGCGCCCGCCTCCATGCCGATGATCGCGTTCGCACCCGGGCGATTGTCGACGACGACCTGCTGGCCCCAGAGCTCGCCCAGCTTCTGCGCGAGAACGCGGGCCTGGAGATCGACCCCCGAGCCGGCCGCTTGCGGGACGATGATCCGGAGCGGCCGGCTGGGGAAATCGTCAGCCGCCGCGGCGGCGCCGGCGCCGACCGCGAGCACGCCGGTCAGGATGGCGAACAGCTTGCGTCGGTTCATCGGCGCTCCTCCCCGATCATTTTCCCGAGGCACCCGGTGCCGATGGATTGGCCCGGCATCCGGGGTCGGGCCGAGAATTCGTTATCGCTCGACCACGGCAAGGGTCGCGCGCTCGGGCCGCCCCGCGCGGCGCGTCCCGTGCAGGAGCTTCATCAGCTCTCGCACCGAGCCCAGGTTTTCCAGATCGGCGACTGCATCGATCGTCGCCTCGACCGCGGACGGGGCAAGCACGCCCGCCGCATAGGTGCGGAATTTGCTCTCGATCTGGGCGCGCGACAGCGGGTTCTCGGGCGAGCCGAGAGGGTGATCGCAGCGGGCGCCGATCGTGCCGTCGTCCGTCTCGATCTCGACCACCGCCTGCACGCCGCTCAGTGCCGCGTCCGGCCGCATCTCGATCTGCTCGGCCGCCGCCCGCCGCATTTTCGGATCGTCGTAGCGGGCGGGCTCGAACTGGGCGAGCGTCAGCTCCCGGTCGTGCAGGATCACGGCCGCGGTGTAATGCCCCGATATCAGCGCGTCGAACTTGGCCCGGTAGCGGGCGAGCTTGCCGTGCAGATCGAACGCCGGCTGGCTCAGCGCCACACGGACTTTTCTCACTCGGGCAGGATCGATCTTGTGGCGCCCGAAGAGGTCGAAGAGCGCGGTGTTCATGCCCTGGATCGACGAGGCGGACGGCCACCGGCGCAACGCGATCTGCTCGAGCTCCCAGCGTTTGCCGAGATCGGCGGTGGCGGCCTCGGGGCGGCCGCCATTGGTGTAGACCTGGTAGAGGCCGCCGTCCCCGGCGGTCAGAAATTCGCGCGTCGCGAGAAAGCCCTGCTCGGCCAGCAAGGCCGCCAGCAAGCCCGAGAGCGCGCCGCGGCACTGGTGGAACTTGACCGTCGGCGTTCCCCACGCTGCGAAGGTGCCGGCGGCCTGGCTGCCGGCGAGGCCGAACGCTCGGGCCATGGTCTCGGTGTCGCACCGGCGGAGTCGGCCGACCGCCGCGGCGGCACCGAACGGGCCCAGCACGCCGGGACCGTGCCATCCCTTGGCCCGGAAGCTCTGATAGTCGAGCCCGATCCCGACCCGCGTCGTCACTTCGCATCCGGCGGCGATGGCGACAAGCAGGTCACGACCCGGCAGGCCGTCGCGCTCGGCGATCGCCAAAGCCGGCGGGATCACTTCCGGCGTCACATGGGTCAGCGTCGGCCGGTGCACGTCGCACATGGTGACAGCGGTGACGAGATAGCCGTTGAGAATCGTCGCGCCGGCGAGCGAGAGCCGGCCGCCGCCGATGACCGTGCTTTCGCTGGATTGGGCCAGCCCGGCGGCGAGGGCGGCGACCTGCCGTGTCTCTTCGCCCCGGTGCCCGGCGACTGCACACGCCAAGGTGTCGAGCAGGATGTCCTTGCAGCGATGGCGCACGCTTCCCGGAAGGTCCTCGTATCGCAAGCCTGCAGCAAAGCCGGCCAGCTGCCCGGTGACATCCGCCGTCATGCAATTCTCCGTTTGCGAGGCCGTTGTCGGGGAAATCCGAGATGACATCGTAATGGGAATCCCGCGCCGCAGGCAACCCGCGGGCGCTCGCAGAGCCGCCGCGCTATGCGGGATCCGAGACTTCCGCGATGGCCTTGCCGCGATCCGCGCTCCCGCGCTGCTCGGGTGACGACATTGTCACGACCGGTGCGGTGGCGGCTTCCTTCGACGGCGGCTCATCGGTCTTTCCGATGAACCGCCCGAATATCCGCCAGGTCAAGCGACCGAAGTCGTCCATGATGGTGAAGAATGCCGGCACGAACAGCAAGGACAGCAGTGTCGAGACGAGAAGGCCGCCGATGACCGAGATCGCCATCGGTGCGCGGAACTCGCCGCTCGAGCCGACCGCGAAGGCGCTCGGCAGCATGCCGGCGATCATGGCAATCGTGGTCATGATGATCGGGCGAGCCCGCTTCCGGCAGGCATCGACGATCGCCGCCGTGCGATCGATCCCGGCATGCATGCTCTCGATCGCAAAATCGATCAGCATGATCGCATTCTTGGTGACGATCCCCATCAGCATCAGGATGCCGATGATCACCGGCAGCGTGAGCGGCAGCGAGGCGATCAGCAGCGCCAGGATCGCGCCGGTGATCGACAGCGGCAGCGAGAACAGGATCGTCAGCGGATGCAGCAGGCTCGCGAACAGGATCGCGAGCACGATGTAGACCATCATCAGGCCGTTGCGCATGGCCGAGCCGAATTCCTCGAACAGCTGGCCCTGCAGCTCGGCGTCGCCGGCCTCGTTGAGCTTGACCCCGGGCGGGAGGTTCCTCATCACCGGCAGCGACTTGATCGCCGCCAGCGCCTCGCTGAGCGCCGCGCCCCCGACCAGGTCCGCTTCCACGCTGGCCTGGCGCTGGCGGTCGAACCGGTTGATGCTGGTCGGGCCCTCGCCGAAGCTGATGTCGGCAAGCGCCACCAGCGGCACCCCGGCGCCGCGCTGCGAGGGGACCCGGATCTGCTCGAGCACCTGCCGGTCGGCGCGCGCATTCTCCTCGAGCAGCACCCGGATCGGGATGCTGCGGTCGCCGGCGTCGAATTTCGGCAGCGCGGGTCCGACATCGCCGATGGTGGCGACGCGGATGGTTTCCGACAGGTTCTCGGTCGATACCCCCAGCCGCACTGCGAGCTCGCGCTGCGGATAGATGCGCAGCTCGGGCCGGTTGAGCGCGGCGCTGGAGACGATGTTGCTCACCATCGGCAGGCGCCGCATCTGCCAGGCCAGCTCGGCCGCGACGCTCGCCGCCACCGTGCTGTCATCGCCGGTCAGGATCAGGCTGATGTTCCGCTGTCCGACGTCGTCGAGAAACCAGTAGCGGATGTCGGGGATTTCCGACAGGTCACGCCCGATCTCATGCTCGAGCTGCTGCTGCGACAGCGATCGCGTCGACTTCGGCACATAATTGATCGTGAGCGTTGCCTTGCGCACGTCGGCGGTGGCGGGCCGGATACGGCCGCCGTCGACGTAGACGCTCTCGACCTCGGACCGGCCCAGGATGCGGTCGGCGACCAGCCCGCTGAGCGCCTCGGTGTCGACGAGCTGCGAGCCGGGGGGCAGCTCCAGCGCCAGGACCGAGCGCGCACTGTCCAGCGGCGGCATGAAGCCGGACGGCAGGGTACGCGTGCTTGCGAGCGTGCCCGCAAACAGGATCACGCCTGTCACGACCGTGATCCACCGATGGCGGACCGCCCAGCCCAGAAGGCCGGTATAGGCGCGGGTCATGCGTCCGTCGGCCTTCTCGGCACGGTGTGCATGCGGGGCGAGGAAATAGGCAGCGAGCAGCGGGGTTATCAGCCGCGCGACCAGGAGCGAGAACAGCACCTGCACCGAGACGGTCACCCCGAACTGCTTGAAGAACTGGCCGGGGACCGACGACATGAAGCTCGCGGGCAGGAACACCGCGACGATGGTGAGGCTGATCGCGATCACCGCCAGCCCGATCTCGTCGGCCGCCTCGATCGACGCCCGATACGGCGATTTGCCCATCGCCATGTGGCGGGCGATGTTCTCGATCTCGACGATGGCGTCGTCCACCAGGATGCCGACGCTCAACGTGATCGCCAGCAGGCTCACCACGTTGAGCGAGAAACCGAGCACGTTCATCACCCAGAACGCAGGCAGGATCGACAGCGGCAGCGTGATCGCCGCGATGATCGTCGCCCGCCAGTCGCGCAGGAACAGGAACACGACCAGGATCGCGAGGACGGCGCCTTCGTAAAGCGTCTGCACCGCGGCCTTGTAGGTGCCGTGGGTATGGGTGACGGAGCTGTCGATCAGCCTGAGCTCGAGCTCGGGATGCGCCGCCCTGATCGATTCGATGCGGGCGGCGACCGCGTCGGCCACCGCCACGTCGCTCGCCCCCTTCGCGCGCACGATGCTGACGGCGACGACCGGCGTGCCGTTGAACCGGGCGAAGGTGCGCTGCTCGGCGATCGAATCGGTCACCAGCCCCAGATCGTCCAGCCGGACCTCGCCTCCGGCCGGCAGCGCTATCCGGGTGGCCTGCAGGTCGGCGAGCGTCTTGGCGCCGGCAAGCGTCCGGATGGCCTGATCCCGGCCACCCATCTCGGCCCGGCCTCCGGCGACGTCGACATTGCTGCCGCGGAGCTGCCGGCTTACATCGAGCGGGGTCAGTCCGACGCCCTGCAGACGGACCGGGTCGAGCCCCACCCGGATCTCGCGCTCGACGCTCCCGGTGCGCTCGACGCTGGCGACCCCGCGGACGCCTTGCAGCTCGCGGATCACGACGTCCTCCACGAAATAGGAGAGCTGCTCGGGCGTCTTCCCCGGGGCGATGGCGGCGTAGGTGAGGATGGGCAGGCCCGTCACGTCGATGCGACGGACCAGCGGCTCGTCGACACCGCGCGGAAGCTCGGCGCGGACGCGGGCGACGGCGTCCTTGACGTCATTGAGCGCACGATCAGTATCGCTGCCCAACCGGAAGATGATCGTGGTGCTCGAGATTCCGTCGGTGACGGCCGAGGTGATGTGCTGGACCCCGGCAACGCCGGCGACCGCGTCCTCGATCTTTCTCGTGACCTTGCTCTCCAGCTCCCCGGGGGAAGCGCCGAACTGGGCAACCGCGACGCTTATCTGAGGAACATCGATGTTCGGCGTGTAGGTGATCGGCAACCTGGCGAAGTTGAAGTAGCCGAGCGCAACCACTGCCGCGGCCATCACCAGTGGCGGGATCGGGTGCCGAATCGACCAGGCCGATACGTTGAGTGCCATCGCGCCCTCACACCGACAGGAAGCTGCGCTGGGCCGCGGTGTCCCTGGCGAGATCGGTCATCGGGCCTTCCCAGCGGAGCTGTCCCTTCTCCAGCACATAGACCCGGTCCGCGACAAGCTCGGCGAAATGGATGTTCTGCTCGGAAAGCAGCACCGACAACCCCTCCTGCTTGAGCTCGACAATGGTGTTCGCCATCTGCTCGACGATCACCGGCGCCACGCCTTCGGAGGGCTCGTCGAGCGCGACCAGCAGCGGATTGCCCATCAGCGTGCGGGCCACGGTCAGCATCTGCTGCTCTCCGCCGCTCATCTGCGACCCCCGCCGGCCCGGCATGCGGCCGAGATTGGGAAAAATGGCAAACAGCTTCTCCGCCGTCCAGGTCGGGGCGGTGCGCCCGTCAGGAAAGCGGTGCACCCCCTGACGGCCGACATCGAGATTTTCCAGCACGGTGAGCTCGGAAAAGACGCGGCGGTCCTCGGGAACGAAACCGAGCCCCCGTCGCGCAATCTCGAACGGCTGCAGTCGCGATATGTCCTCACCCCCGAAGCGCAGGATACCACTGCGCCGCGGGATCAGCCCCATCAGCGCCTTGATCGTCGTCGACTTGCCGGCACCGTTGCGGCCCATCAGCGCCACCACCTCCCCCGTCCCTATCGTGAACGACAGGTCGAACAGGATCTGCGCCGCACCGTACCAGGCATTGAGCGCGCGCACCTCGAGCAATGGCGTGCTCATCCCCGCAGTCCCGCGCGCGGCGTGAACGTCCTGCCGGTGCCGAGATAGACCTCCTGCACCTGGCGGTTCGCCCGGATCTCGTCGGCGTTGCCGGCGGCGATCAAGGCTCCGCGCGCGAGCACGAGAATGCGGTCGGCATGGGCGAAGACCACGTCCATCGAATGCTCCGTGAACAGCACGGACAGCCTGCGCTGCAGCACGAGCTGCTTGACCAGCATGATGAGCTCGCTCCTCTCCTGCGGGGCCATGCCGGCCGTCGGCTCGTCCATCAGCAGCAGTCGCGGATCGTTGGCCAGCGCGAGCGCGAGCTCGACGCGCTTGACGTCGCCATAGGCAAGCTCCTTGCAGGCACGCTCGGCGGCGTCCGCCATGCCGACCTGCGCGAGCAGCTCGAGGGCGCGGCCGCGGTGGCGCGCAGCCATCGGAGCCGCGAAACGAAAGATTTCACGGTTGTGGCTCACCAGCGCGAGCTGCACGTTCTCGATCACGGTCATCGTCCCGAACGTGGCGGCGACCTGAAAGGTGCGCCCGACGCCGAGCCGCCATATCTCGCGGGGGGGAAGGCCCACGATGCTGCGATCAGCCAGCCGAACGTCGCCGGCGTCGGGCGCGAGCTGGCCGTTGATCATGTTGAAGCATGTCGACTTGCCGGCCCCGTTGGGGCCGATCATGGCGAGAAACTCGCCTTCGGCGACGTCGAAGCTGACGGCGTCGACTGCGCGGACGGCGCCGAACGCCTTGCACAGCTCGCGCACGGAGAGGACACTCATCGCCGCTCATCCCCGCCGCTTGCCCCGCGCGGCGAATGCCTGCCCGCCGAGTGTCCCCACGATCCCGCCGGGAAATACCAGGACCAGCAGCAGGATGACGGCGCCGAGCAGGCCGCGCCAGAATGCGGTCTGGCGCATGATCGTGTCCTGCAGGACCGGAAAGACGCTGGCGCCGACGATCGGGCCGATCAGGGTCTGTATGCCGCCCAGCAGCACCATCACCATCGCATCGATCGAACGCGATACCGAGGCGAGCTCGGGTGAGATCGTGCCCTTTGCGAAAGCGAACACTCCGCCGGCGATCCCGGCGAACAGGCCGGCGATGGCGAAACCGATCCAGTGCACGCGCTTGACGTTGATGCCGATGGCTTCCGCCCGCAGCGGCGCGTCCCGCCCCGCCCGCATGGCGTAACCGAACGGCGCCAGCAGGAAGCGGCGAAGCAGCAGCACGCCCGCCGACGCGCAACCGAGCGCCAACAGATAAAACCCCGGACGGCTGTCGAAGGGAGCCTGCGGCCAGATGCCGAGAATCCCGTTCGATCCGCCGGTGACGTTCTCCCACTGGAACAGGACCGACCACACGATCTGGGCGAAGGCGAGCGTCAGCATCGCCAGGTACACTCCCGACAGGCGCACGGCGAACCAGCCGAACAGCAGCGCTCCGCCCAGCGCGGCAACGGGCGCAGCGATCAGCGCCGCCCACATCGGCGCGGCGAGAAACTTCACCATCAGCGCGGCGCCGTAGGCTCCAAGACCGAAATAGGCGGCGTGCCCGAACGAGTGCATGCCCCCCGGCCCCATGATGAAATGCAGCGAGGTTGCAAACAGGACGGCGATCAGCACGTCGATCGCGAGGACCAGAGCGTATGGTGCGCTGGCATTGGCAAACGGCAAGAGCAGCAATCCCGTCAATACCGCCGCCCCGGCGAGCTTGAGCGGCGTCCCGGCCGCCCGCACCGGGTCCTCCGTCTCGACCGCCTGCCGGACCGTCGCCTGCGGCGCGCCGAGCAGGCCGTAGGGGCGTGCAACCAGAACGACGGCCATGACGATGAACTCGGCAACGAGCGTGAGCTTGGAAAAATTGACGGCGAAGGCGCCGAAATGCACGAGCCCGAGGCCGATGCACAGCGCCTTGACCTCGGTGATGATCACCGCGGCGAGGAAGGCGCCGGTGATTGAGCCCATGCCGCCGACGACCACGACCACGAACGCCTCTCCGATGACGATCAGGTCGAGCGACAGGTTGGCGGGCTCGCGCGCCACCTGCAGCGCGCCGCCGAACCCGGCCAGGAACGCGCCGAGCGCGAACACGACCGTGAACAGCATCGCCTGATTGACGCCGAGCGCGCCGACCATCTCGCGGTCCTGCGTGGCGGCGCGGATCAGGCGCCCGAACCGGGTTCTTGCCAGCATCAGATGCAGGAGCAGCAGCACGAAGGGGCCGACGAGCATCAGAAACAGATCGTAGCTGGGAAACCGGCGACCGAGAATCTCGATCGAGCCGCGCAGTCCGGGAGCGCGCGGTCCGAGCAGGTCTTCCGGTCCCCAGAGGAATTGGGCAACATCGTTGATGACCAGCACCAGCGCGAAGGTCGCAAGCAGCTGGAACAGCTCCGGTGCCCGATAGATCCGCCGCAGCAACAGGATCTCGATCAGCGCGCCGAGCGCTCCCACGATCAGCCCAGCGGCGGGAATGCCGCCCCAGAAGCCCAGCGCACCGCCCACCCCGGTGGCGAAGCTGTAGGCGAGATAGAGCCCCAGCATGTAGAGGGAGCCGTGGGCGATGTTGATGATGCGCGTGACGCCGAAAATCAGCGACAAGCCGGCGCCGACCAGGAACAGGCTCGAGGCCGCGGCGAGCCCGTTCAGCGCCTGAAAGATGAAAGCTTCAGGTGCCATGGAAGAAGGCCGCGCGACCTCGGCAGGATCGCCGGCCGCAGCGGCTCGACAGCGGGCGTTGCATGAAGACGATTTTGCCGGCCGTCTGCGCCGGATGCGGCAGCGGTGGCAACGGCCCGGACGGCCGCGCTCAATTCATCGCCGCTTCCGGTCGCAACTTCTTCACCTCCTCGTCGGACGGCTGCACGCTCGCTCCGTCGACATACTTGAAATCGGCCATGGTCCCCTTGCCGTTCTTGAGCGCGATCTTCCCGACGAAGGCGCCCATCGTCCCCTGATGGTCGATGGCGCGGAATTCGTACGGCCCGAGCGGACTTTCCACCTTGAGGCCGCGGAAGGCGGCGATCAGCTTGTCAGTGTCGGTCGCCCCCGCCTTGCCGATGCCGGCAGCGAGCGACTTCATCGTCTCGTACCCTACCAGCGAGCCCAGGCGCGGGTAATCGTTCCACCGTTTCTCATAGGCGGCGACGAACGCCTTGTGAGCCGGCGTCTCGATCGCGTCCCAGGGATAGCCGGTGACGATCCAGCCGACCGGCGCCTCGTCCTTGAGCGGATCGAGGTATTCCGGCTCCCCGGACAGCAGGCTCACGACGGTGCGGTTGCGGAACGTGTTGCGGGTCGTCCCTTCGCGGACCAGCTTGGCGAGATCCGGCCCGAACAGGACGTTGAAGATGGCGTCGGGCCTGGCGTCGTCGATCGCCTGCGCCACCGCCCCGGCATCGACGCGGCCGAGCGGGGTCGCCTGCTCGCTGACGAACTCCACATCGGCCTGCGCCTTCCTGAGCATCTGCTTGAACCAGCCGGCCGCCGACTGCCCGTATTCGAAGTTCGGATAAATGATCGCCCAGCGTTTCTTCCTGGCAGCGACCGCGTCCGGCATCAGCATCGCCACCTGCATGTAGGTCGAGGGGCGCAGGCGGAACGTGTAGCGGTTGCCGTCCTGCCAGGTGATCTTGTCGGTGAGCGGCTCGGCCGCGAGAAAGAACACCTTCTCCTTTCCGGCGAACTCCGTCACCGCGAGCCCGATATTGGACAGAAAGGTGCCGGCGATGATGTTGACCCCTTCACGGGTGACGAGCTCGTTGGCGACCCGTACGGCGTCACCGGGATTGGCGCCGTCATCGCGCGAGACGACTTCGAGCTTTCTGCCCAGCACACCGCCCCTGGCGTTGATCTCCTCGACCGCGTGCTCCCAGCCCTTGCGATAGGGATCGAGAAAGGCCGGCTGCGCCTTGTAGCTGTTCAGCTCGCCGATCTTGAGCGTGCTCTGGGCAAGCGCAGGGACGCCGAGCCCGACCGCCGCAACGCTCGCCGCGGCCATGCCGATGAGACGAAACCCGATAACCATGCTGATGCTCCATGCACCCGGAAAGGGTCGCCGACGCGGTAGCCGGAACAGTCGAGCTGCCCCTCGCCTGTGTCAAGATCGCTCCGCCTCAGGCCGGCCTGTGGGCAAGCCAGCGTCCCGCTTCGGCGGCGGAAAACAGCTCGGCCAGCGCCGCGTTCACCGCCGCCGGCTCCTCGCTGTTGATGGTATGGCCGGCACGCGGCAGCACCAGCAAGGCGGCCGTCGGCACGGTGCGCTTGAGAAAGACGCTGCCGTCGAGACAGAGATCATCCTCGTCGCCGACGATCACCAGCAGCGGCAGCGAGAACCGCTGCAATTCGCCTTCCATCTCCCACAGCATCGGCCGCTTGAGCTGCAGGTTGAGCATCGTCTGCGCGTGACCCTCGGCGGAATGCTCGGCCAGCATGCGGGCGAACTCGGCATAGCCGCGGGGATCCTTGTGCTTGAAGGATTGGCGCATCGGCGCGTCGGCGTATTTGGCGGCCGCAACCGCGATGCCCTCCTCGGCGAACATCTTCCCCGTCTCCGCCGCCAGCGTCTTCATCTCCTCTCGCCTGACCGGATCCGGGGTCGAGCCCCAGCCGCAGCCTGCTGCGGTGACCGAGATGCAGCGTTGCGGATAGCGGATGCCGACATGCAGCGCCGTATAGGCGCCCATCGAATGCCCGACCACATGCGCCCTGCCGATGCCGAGAGCGTCCATCACCGCGATCGCATCCTCGCGCGCGAGCTCCTGCGAATAGCGCGCCGGGTCGGAAGGCACATCCGACGGCGGATAGCCGCGCTGGCTGAATGTGACGCAGCGGTGCTGCCGAGCGAAATGGCGCATCTGCGGCTCCCAGCTGCGATAATCGCCGGCGTATTCGTGAATGAACAGGACCGCGGTGCCCGCGCCGGTTTCCTCGACGTAGAGTCTGGTTCCGTCCCTCGCGGAGACGTGGGGCATCTCAGTGTCTCACGTCCCCAGGATCGCCTTTGCGGCATTGCCGACGGCCTGCACGTCGTTCCCGGCATCGAGGAAGGCGACGATCCGGCAGGGACAGCCTTCGAGGCCCTCGTAGCGCCACGGGAATGCTCCGATCAGCGCACGCTTGTTCAGCATGAGCTCGATGTCGCCGCCGAGGTTCTCGGCATGGAGCAGGCCTTCCTGGAAGGCCCAATTGTGAAAGGGAAAGACATCGGAGACGACCCGGCGTCCGGACTTCTTGTGGACGTACTCGAAGGTGCCGAAGAACTCGGCGGGTGTCTTGCCGTGACGCCTGGTGAATTGCGCGGCCAGATCCGGCCGCATGCTGCGAATCGAGGTGTTCATCGCGTGATCGCAGGAGCCCGTGTCCATCCCCCACCATTTGATCTTCCTCTTCAGCATCCAATGCAAGGTGTCGAGATTGGGCCCGGGGTGGAAGCAGAAATATTTCACCAGGTCCTGCTGCGGCTGACCCTCGTAATGCCGATGCCAGCCGGTGTGCAGGATGAGGATGTCGCCGTCCCGAATGTCAGCACCGGCGCTCTCGATGACATCCGGCGTGATCACCGCCCAGTCGGACATATGGCGGGAGATGTCGACCACCACGCCCCGGTTGACCAGGTAATCGAGGGGCAGTGACGCCATGTCGCCCTTGCGATTGTCGGTTGCATGCATGGCCCCGTCGAAATGGGTGCCGACGTGAAGCGCGGTGTCGATGCGCTGGGCGACGATCATCTGCGTCTGCAGATTCTGCGCATAGTACATCTTGTTGCCGGCATATCCGACCCAGCCGGGAGTATGCACGTTCATGACGTGGCTCATGTCGATGATCTTCATGGAGCTTGCTCAGTGATCCGCGTTCGAGGTGGACTGCTCTGTCCGGTCAACAGGCAACGCCCGCCGCAGCGCCGGCACCGCCTGAGGGGCGCCGGCGCCTGCAGTCGAGGCGACCCCTGCCTCGCCGTGAATGCCGGCGATCGTTGCTCATTTCGCGTCCACGATACCTCATTCCACCTGGATCGAGCGCAGGTAAAAGATCATGGCGCGGGCATCCTCGCGCGTGAAGCGGAAGGCCGGCATATCCGGATGATCCACGGTCAGGCTGTCGCGCAGGCGATCGGAGAAGAAGTCGAGGTCCAGCCGGCGACCGAGCTCGCGAAACGGCGGCGCATTGCGGTGCGGGCTTGTGCCGGTCCTGCCGGTCGCATGACACTGTGCACACAGGCGCCGCGCCAGCGCCTCACCCTGCAGCGCCAACGGGCGCGCTTCCTCCGCGGCTGCGCTTGCTGCCGAAAGCAGGAGCACTATCAACCCGGCTGTCCCTGTCCTCGACATCAGCACTCCGGCCGGCTCGTGAAGCGCGCGCGGGCTCAACCCCGCGCGGGCGCATGCAGCGTCTCCGCCTCCTCGATCTCCTCGATCACCATGTCGCCTTTCGGCGTGACGATATCCCGGCCGATACGGCTGCGAACGACCTCGCGGATGCGATCGGCAATCCGCGGCTCGCGCTCCATCAGCGCGTGCAGATCATGGGCATCGAGCACGAGCAGGCTGGTCCG
The DNA here is from genome assembly GCA_036406655.1 of Xanthobacteraceae bacterium. Taxonomy (GTDB): domain Bacteria; phylum Pseudomonadota; class Alphaproteobacteria; order Rhizobiales; family Xanthobacteraceae; genus VAZQ01. Next base: position 20,441 of record DASXAP010000039.1, read on the forward strand.
GGTGACGGCGGCAACATTTGCGGAGCGCCGGGCGCGCCGCAGCGCCGCCACCTCGCCGAAGAAATGACCGGCTCCCAGGCGAACGCGTTCGTGCTTGAGCTCGATCTCGACCTCGCCGGCCGCGACGAAATACATGGAGTGCGCCGGCTCCCCGCGCCGGGCGATGACTGCGCCGGACTCGACCTGTTGAGCCCGCAACAGGCGCATGACATCGGCAATATCACTGGCTTGCAGCCCGGCAAACAACGGCACCCTCGCAACCATGCTCCAGGTCACCACGAAATCACGTCGATGAATTGCCTCGGCGAAGGCGGTGGCGATGATGCCGATCGGCAGCGCGACCATGACAAGTCCGATGAAGATGGTGCCGGTTGCCACGATGCGCCCGAGCGTCGTCGCGGGAACGACATCACCATAGCCGATCGTCCCCAGCGTCACGATTGCCCACCACATGGCGTCGGGAATGGTGCCGAGCTTGTCGGGCTGAACGTCGCGCTCGACCAGATACATGATGTTCGCGGCGAACAACGTTGCGCCGATCAGAATGACGAAGCAGCCGAACAGGGCCCGCCGCTCGCTGTAGAGCGCGTCCAGCAGCGAGCGCATCGCCGGAGAGTAGCGTGCCAGCTTGAGAAACCGGACAATGCGGAAGATCATGAAGCCCCGCAGATCGGCTGGCGCGACGAGCGCCAGCCAGAACGGCAGGACGGCGGCGAGGTCGACGAGCCCGAGCGGGCTCGATATGAAATTCCAGCGCGCCTTGCGCGCGCTCGAATGCCGAAGCCCGCCATGCTCGGCGGCAACCCAGACACGCAGCGCGTACTCGGCGGTGAACACCACGAGCGACAGAAGCTCGATGGCCGTGAAAAGCCCTGCATATCGCGCCTCGAATGCCGGCACCGATTCGAGGGTCATCGAAGCGAGGTTCACGATGATGAGAAGGACGATGAGCCGGCCGATCACCCGTCCGGGGCGGCCTCCGACGGTGCCGTGCTCGAGGATGTCGTACAGCCGGCGGCGGAGGCTCGCCGCATCAGGCAAGGCACGTCGCCGCATCGCATTCTCCGCGTTCGCCCGCTCGCCAGAGCGGATTGCGCTCGCTTGCATCCACGTCGTGCACGGGCTCGTGCCGCGCATCCGGGTCTCCCCGCTGCGGGCATGGCCTGGAGGGCCGGCACAAGCCCGGCGGTGACGACCTGTTCGTTGCTTGCGAGCGAAGCATGCCTAGTGCGCCAGCAGGATCGGCACGGCAGCGTGATCCATCACGTGCCGCGTCACCCCGCCGAACAGGAATTGGCGGTAATGCCCGTGAGTGTAGGCGCCCATGACGATAAGGCCCGATCCGTTCGCCTCGGCCTGCGCCAGCAGGCGCGCGCCTGCCGGGCGCTGGTCATCGAGGGAAAAACGTTCCGCGACGATGCCGTGCCAGCCCAGGTAATAGAGCAGCTCGTCGGGATCGGTTCGATGCTTTGCCTCGGGTGCAATGAATACGCCGACCACACTCCTGCTTTCCGAGAGGAAAGGCAGAGCGAAACCGACCGCGCGCGCGGCCTCGAGACTTCCGTTCCAGGCGATCAGCGGATGATGAAGGAGACTCCTGGGCGCCCCTTGCGGAACCATCAGCACCGGCCGGCAGGTGTCGAACAGGGCGCTCTCCAGCGCGATGAGCGAGGAGCTGCTCGAGCGCTCGCGCGGGCGCGGCATCACGATGAGATCGCTGAGCCGGCCCAGCCGCGCCACCACCTCGTTCTCGAATCCGACGATCTCGCGCCAGCGCGTGGAGGGCTCGTGGCTCGCCGCGGCGATGTCACGCAGCGGCAACCCGTTTTGCCCGTGCCATTCCTCGAAATGCATGCGGGCGCGGGTCGCCGCCTCGGCGGCGGCGCGCTCGACCGGAATGCCAAGGAGCGAGTCGAGCTGCAGCACGGCGTCATTGCCGGCCGCCGCCCCGCGGGCATCAAGGCGCACATGCAGCACATCGATGTGGCTCGCATAGCGCAGCGCAACCTGCAACGCCTGATCGAGCACCGCGCGGTCTCTGTCGCTTCCATCCACCCAGGCGAGAATTTGCTTGAGCGAGGGATATGACGAGGCAGTCGCTTTCAGCTCCGCAGCCGCACCGGCCGCCGAATGCCCCGAGCCGCGCCCGCGCGAGAGAGACCCGCCCGCCCTTGTTGATCGCACGATCGACTACCTCATAACGCGAGCTGCGGAGGAGCAGCAGAACTATGCGCAGCCTTTTGCCCGTTCAGAGATGGCCGAGCTCGAACTCTTCGCATGAGCGGCCAAACTGGGAGAGGGCCTCCTCCAGATGGTCGGACAGCAGCGGCATTCCCAGCAGATACGAGGCCGTGCGCCGGTTATGGGCGCGCGCAGCCTCTGCACGCAGCTCATCCCAGTCGTCGAGCGTCCCATCACCGCGGCCGAGCCACGCGAGCGCCACCAGATCAACCTGCTCATCCTCGCTCAGGGCGCCGATGAACCCTCGCAATTCCGCCACAACCGGATCGTCGCCGTGGTCCTCCAGCACGGAGACCATCGCGTCGTCGGCGGCATTCGAGCCCTCGTCCGGGATGGTCACGATATCCTTCACGTCGAACTCCCGGGCCTTGACGATGATGAAGCACACCTTTTCCGGCGAGATCGAGAGCGTCGGCCCCGGGTCGCTCAGAGCGCCACCTGAACGGCGCCCGTTCCGGTTGCGGGATTGAGGCTCGCGCATATGTTCCTCCTGTTGCATTGCAAGGCTAGCGCGCCGCGCGGCCCGGGTATTGAGATAGGTCAATTGGGCCAAGTGAGGATTTCGGTGCGTTTCAACGCGAATGAGTGCATGAGTGTTCAGGGGTAACGTCCCTAAGCCCCCCGCGGCGGACGTAGAATGGCCCCGCCGGCAGCCGTGGCGAGGCCCCGGCGCAGGCTGATCGGGGGACCGGTCCCGCTACCCCGCGGTAGGCGGCCGCATGCGGCTTTGATGCAGGTCAATGAATGCCGCCCTGGGTCGTCTATGGAATCCAGGGACGCTGTCAGTGGAGGTTCCGGCATGAACGCCAAGGACGTAATGACATCCCCAATCATATCAATCGAGCCGGACGCGACGGTTCTGCAAGCGGTCAGGACCATGTTGCAGCGGCGGGTCAGCGGACTGCCGGTCATCGATGCGGCAGGCCGGCTGGTCGGCATGCTCACTGAAGGCGACCTTCTGCGCCGCGCGGAGACCGGAACCCTGCGGCAGCGCCCCCGCTGGATAGAATTCGTGCTCGGTCCGGGGAGGCTTGCCGAGGAGTACACCCATTCGCACGGTCGCAAAGTCGATGACATCATGAGCCGCGATCCGGTGACGGTTGCCGAGGAAGCTCCGCTCCGAGACGTCGTGAGGTTGATGGAGAAGCACCAAATCAAGCGCGTCCCGGTTGTACGCGGCGAAAAGGTGGTCGGGATCGTCAGCCGAGCCAACCTCCTGCACGCCCTCGCCGGTGCTGCCCGCGAGCTCAGGCCGGCCGCGCAGAGCGACCAGGCAATTCGGGAGTCGCTGGTCGAGGAGCTCGGGAAGCAGCGATGGGCGCCGCTGGCTCTCATCGATCCGATCGTGCGCGACGGCGTGGTCGAGCTATGGGGCTCGGTCACCGATGAACGAGAGCGGCAGGCACTCATCGTTGCGGCCGAGAACGTGCCTGGCGTCAAGGAGGTGCGCGATCACCTGGCGTGGGTGGACGCGACCTCGGGCATGGTGATCTACCCGAGCGACGAGCAACCCGCTCGGACAAAAGCGTCCTGATCTGCATTGACCACTCCGAGGAGCACATGACCAAGCCCATTCCGGACAAAGCCGAAGTGGCACTCGAATATCCCGACAAGCTCTATATCGGCACCTTCGAGCGCTCGTCGCGATTCGACGCGCATCTCGACGAGACCGGCATCTCGCTGCGTCTCGAGCGCCCGGGCGACGCCGCCAGCCGAAAATCAGTCCGTATGCATCTGCACTACACCTTGTTTGCCGAGATCTTGACCGATCTGGCAAAGACGGTCTCGTCGATGCCGCCGGATGACGTAGCGCACCGAGTGGCGCTGCGCGATGCCGCCAAGGTGCTCTACCGCGTGCTGCGCTCCGCTCCGGCGGCGCCGAAAAGCGGCATCCGCGAGCGCCACGATCGCGCGCGCGAGGACGAGGCCGACATCTCCAAGCTGACCCCGAAGGAGGAGGTCCTGCTGCTGCACGTCATGGAATGAACCGATGTCCTCACCCGCGGAATCGGGAGGTCGACGATGAAGGCACGCGATATCATGGTCTCGCCGGTCATTACGGTGAAACCCTCCACCTCCGTCAAGGAGATCGCCAAGACGCTGCTGGAGCGGCGGATCAGCGCCGTGCCGGTCGTCGATGACGGCGGTCACCTGGTCGGCATCGTGAGCGAAGGCGATCTGCTGCATCGTTTTGAAGCAGGAACCGAGCGCCGGCACGCGTGGTGGCTGTCGGGCTTCATCGACGATGCAACCCTTGCCGCCGAATACGCCAAGGCGCATGCCCGCCAGGCATCCGATATCATGACCCGTGATGTCGTCACGGCGACGCCCGACACCCCGCTGCACGAGATTGCGGCTCTGCTGGAAAAACATTCCGTCAAGCGGGTGCCGATCATCAAGGAAGGCCAGCTGGTGGGGATCGTCAGTCGGGCCAATCTCGTTCAGGCGGTGGCCACGGCCCGCAGGGAGCTGGAAATTTCGCTCTCCGACAGTGCCATTCGCGACCGGCTGCTCGCCCGCCTGAAGGCCGAGCCTTGGGCTCACACCTGGCTCCTGAATGTCACGGTCAACGGCGGGGTGGTGGATCTCTGGGGGATCACCAAATCGGATGCCGAGAAGCAGGCGATCCGGATCGCCGCCGAATCGACCGCCGGCGTGCGTGCCGTCAACGACAATGTGACCGTGCGGCCGGCGGCGCTGTGGAGCTGACTACCCAGCCGCCGGTGCACCCTTCGGCCGTGCCTCACCTCACCAGGCGGCTGCGCGAGCGACGAGGACCGGAATCCTGCGCCGCGATGCGATCATCGGCGCGCCCTTGTCGGTATCCGCTCCGCGGCTCATGACGACCAGCCGCTCCTTCAGATGGTGCATCTGGGCCAGCAGCGACTGCACATCCAAAGGTTCCGGGATGCAAGGTCCGGCTTCTATCTGCACGCCCGCGCCGGCTGCAAGCTCAGCGATAGCGTCGTGGAGTTTCGATCCTGGAGGCGCAAGCGCAATCACCCGCTCCTTGGCCGTAGCCGCAATGGCAATTGCCGAGCGGATGCTGGGGTCGTCCTGCCGCAGCATCACGGCCGCGATCGGGCCGGCCCTCCTGGCGAATCGACCAGGAACGACCATGACCGCGGCGGGCGTCTGGAACGCGGCATCGATCAGCCTGCTGAACTGCTGGGTGACCCGCTCGGCAGGATTCTGCGGCTCGATCACCACGATGATGTCATCGGGGTTCGCCGCGGCTCCTATCGCGTCGAGGACGGACCCGGTGACAACCTCGAAGCTCGCAGCGATCGGGCTCGCGGCTACCGCTGCATGAAATCTTTGCCGCGCCGACGCCGCGGCGCGCTCGATCTGGCGGGTGAGCTGCGAAGCATCGATCGGATGCCAGCCGCCGCCGAACGGCCGCAATTCACGAACGCAGGGCAAGCCGGCCAGGTCGGCCAGCTCCGCCTCCTGAACAAATCTGGCAACCATGGTCGCGCCGAACAGATCGGCAAGGCGCGCCGCCTCACCCACCGCGGCATAGTCGTCGGCGCTGCTTGGAAGCCGCACCAGCATTCGCCGGGAGTCCGGCTCTCGTTCACTGCGGGCGCGCATCGGTCACCTCGGGCATCGCTCGTTGGCCGAAGGTTTGCCGGATCCGGGCAAAGCAGCGCAGCCGCTCTTCCACCAAGCGGTTAACGCTGCCGATCGGGTAGCAGCCGTCAGCGGTGCGTTCGCCGGCACTCACGCCGGTCAGGAGCGCTATTCCGGCATCGATCGTGTCGATGGAGTAGATCGCGAACTTCCCCGCAGCGCAGGCATCGATCACGTCCCGCCGCAACATGAGATGCTGCACGTTGGACCTTGGAATGAGAACACCTTGCGTCCCCGTCAATCCCCGCGCCCGGCAGATATCGAAGAAGCCCTCTATCTTCTCGTTCACCCCGCCGATGGCCTGGACCTGTCCCTGCTGATTGACCGAGCCGGTGACGGCGAGGTCCTGGCGCAGCGGAAGCTCGGAGAGCGCCGACAGGATCGCATAGAGCTCCGCCGACGACGCGCTGTCGCCTTCGACCCCGCCGTAGGACTGCTCGAACACGAGGCTCGCGAGCAAGGACATCGGCGTTTCCATTGCATAACGGCCGGCGAGGAATCCGGACAGGATGAGCACGCCCTTGGAGTGAATCGGGCCGCCGAGCTCGACCTCGCGCTCGATATCGACCACCTTGCCGCTGCCGGGCCGCACGCGGCAGGTGATGCGGGTCGGTCTTCCGAACCGGAAGCCGCCCAATTCGAGCACACTGAGGCCGTTGACCTGGCCCGCCTGGCGGCCGCTGGTATCGATCAGGGTGACGTCCTGCAGGATGGCCTCGCGCGTGCGTTCGCGCACCCGGGAGGCACGCAGCACCTTCTGGTCGATTGCGCGCTGAACGTCCGCGCGCGCGATGCCGGCGCGCCCGGCATCCGTCGCCCAATAATCGGCCTCGGCCAGCACTTCACGAATCTGATCGATCAGCAGAGTAAGCTTGCCGGCGTGATCAGCCAGACGAGCGGCGTGCTCCAGCAGGAGTGCAACCCCGTCGCGCTCGACCGGCTTGAGGCCGTCGCGCGTGACGATCGACGCGATCAGCCGGGCATGGACTGCCTCGGTTTCCGGCGAGCGGTCGATCTCATCCTCGAAATCCGCGAGCACCTTGAAGTGCTCGTCGACTTCGGGATCGAATGCAACCAGCAAGTAATAAAGCAGCCGGCTCCCGAACAGCACAACCTTGACGTCGAGCGGGATCGGATCGGGCTCCAGCGAGACGGTGCTGGTCAGACCGAGAAATCGGCCGACATCCTCGATCCTGATCTCCCGTTGCCGCAGCGTACGCTTCAGCGCCGTCCAGCTGAACGGCTCCATGAGAAGATGTCGCACGTCGAGGAGCAGAAATCCGCCGTTCGCGCGGTGCACGGCGCCTGGCTTGATGAGGCGAAAGTTGGTGACGAGCACTCCCTGCTGCGAGACGTACTCGATGCGGCCGATCAGGTTGGCGAGCGTCGGGTGCAGCTCCTCCACGGTGGGGGCGGCCTCATCGCGGCCGGCATGGCTGACGAGAACATTGACCTCGCAGCGCTCGAACTGGCTGCCCAGGCGCCTGTCCGAGCCTTCTCCTTCCTCGCTCTCGGCCTTGACGACGAAGATTGCGACGTTCTCGATGAGATCGCCGCGAACCGCATTCAGGTGGTCGAGGATCTTCGGGATATCGGTGAACCGAGCCCTGGCTTCATCGATCGACTGCCCCACCGCAAACATCGCGGTGTCGCGGTTGAGCTTGCGAATCTCCTCCCGCCTCGCCTTCTGCCATTGCGGGACCTGGTGCATCATGTGCTCCAGATCCTTCTCCAGCGTCTCGATCGTCTGCTGCACTTCCCGCCGTTTCGACTCCGGCCAGGTCGCGAATTCATCGGGGGGCACCACCTTCCCTTGCTGCGCCGGCGCCAGCGCAAAACCCACCGGGGTCCGCAGAATGACGATGCCTTGCTCGGCGGCCTTGTCGCGCAATGCCGAGAATGCCTCGGCTTGCTTGGCCTGAAACGCCTGATCGATCGCTTCGCGGCGCGTTTGATAATCCTCGCTTTCGAACACGGCCGGGAGCGTCGCCTTGAGATCGTCGACGAGCTCACGCATTGCATCGCGGAATTCCACCGCCCGGCCCGGCGGCAGCTCGATCGCCATCGGCTTGTGCGGCTCCGCGAAATTGTTGACATAGACCCAGTCGGGCGGCTTCGGCATGTCCCGCGCCGTCTGCCGCAGGACGCGCTCGACCGCGTGCTGCATGCGCGCCTCGTTCGGCCCGATGACGAACAGGTTGAAGCCGGGCTTGCGTACGCGCGTGCCGAAGCCGATCGCATCCAACGCCCGCTGCTGACCGACCAGGCCGTCGATCGGCTCTATCTCCGCCGTCGTACGGAACGGAAGCGCGGACAGGTCGGCTGGACGATACAGCCGGTCCACTGCGAGCGGGGTAGCGGACGGCGAGCTCTCGGCGGCGACCGGCAGCTTGGCCGGCAGGTCGCCGACCCGGTCGCTGCGCTGCTCTCCCGTGTCGCCCAGCCGCTGTGCCATGATCGCCTTCGCCAATTAGCTGCTCATCCTCCGCTGCGGATCTGAGCTCGCATTGATGTGAATCAAGCCGCTCCGCCGCGGCTCGAGGCTACTGATCAGGCCGGCAACCGCCGTTCGGCGCCCGACATGGAAGTCAACGAGCAGAATATCATCGAGCCGACCGCGAAGCGCGGGCTTCCCCGGCTGTCCCCGAATGTGGGGGTGCTCGGGCTGGTCAGCCTGCTCATGGGCATGTCATCGGCCATGATCTACGGGCTGCTCCCGGTCTTCCTGGTCCAGGTGCTCGGGGCGAGCGCCGCGGTCGTGGGATTGATCGAGGGATTGGCCGAGGCGACGACCTCGGCAACGAAGATCTTCTCCGGCGCCGTCAGCGACTGGATCGGCAGACGCAAACCGCTGGTTGCACTCGGTTATGCGTTGTCGGCCCTGAGCAAGCTCATCTTCCCGATCGCCTACTCTCCCTCGATTGTGCTCGTCGCCCGGATTGCCGACCGGATCGGCAAAGGCATGCGCGACGCCCCCCGTGATGCCCTGCTCGCGGACGTGACGCCTTCGTCGATCCGCGGGGCGGGATTCGGCCTGCGACTTGCGCTCTACACCGTCGGTGCGGTCGCCGGTCCGCTTGCTGCCATTGGACTGATGGCGCTGAGCGGCGACAATTTCCGGCTGGTGTTCTGGGTTGCATTGCTGCCGGGCTTTGCCTCGGTCGCAGTCCTGCTTCTTGGCATAACCGAAACGCCCGGCGGGAACCCCGCGCGCCGAGGTCGGTTGCGGATACGACTGAGCGAGCTGGCGCAGCTCGGAGCGGCATTCTGGTGGACCATCGCGATCGCGGCATGCTTCTCGCTGGCTCGCTTCAGCCCGGCTTTCCTGGTGCTCAAGGCACATCATATCGGCGTCGATGCCGCACTGGTGCCGGCCATTCTGGTGATCATGTACGCGAGCTATTCCGCCACGGCATATCCTTTCGGGATTCTCGCCGACAATGTCAGCCGCCGCCTGCAGCTCGGAATCGGCTCCATCATCCTCGTCGGTGCCGATCTCCTGCTTGCCTTTGCGGATGCCGTTCTGCTGGCCGCGGCGGGCGCCGCGCTGTGGGGCTTGCAGATGGGAGTGACCCAGGGCCTCCTTTCCGCGGCAGTCGCCGATGCCGCTCCCGAGCGGCTGCGCGGCACGGCATTTGGAATCCTCGATCTGGCCGTCGGCCTTGCCACCTTCAGCGCCAGCGCCGGTGCCGGCCTGCTGTGGGCCTTCGGCGGTCCGGCCGGCTCCTTCATCGCCGGCGCGGCGGCTGCTGCTCTCGTTGTCGTGATGCTGCCGTGGGGTCCGACAACTCAGCCACCCGCGAGGCGCGTGCCGTCCGGCACCGGGCGCTGATCGGGAAGCGGCAGCGCCGCCGCGACACGGGCATGCCTGTCTATTTCCCTTCCAACGTGCAGATCGGCTCCCAGTCCACGGCCGGCGGGTGCGATGCAAGCTCCCTGGCCCGCGCCAGAAAGCGTGGCGGCAGCTCTGCCGAAAGCGGCGGCATGAGCACCCGGAAGGGCGCTCTTGCGCAATCGAGCGCGGCCGATCAGATTCCGCAAAACGGCTCTGCTGCGGGTGGAATGATGCAACCCCCCTTCGGCCTGCAAAATCTGCTGCCCCGCCTGTCGGGCGATGCGGCCGTCGCAGCGGGACAATGGCAGCGGATGCTGATCGCGCTCAGCAGGCACGCCGACACCATTGCGCGCGGTCATGGCGACCGCTTTCGCGCCCTCGCCGCCCGCGGGGAGAATGTCGCCGAGCAACTCGTTCGACTGGGCAGCGCGACAGCGGTATCGGACGCGGCGCTGAGCTATGCCGTTGACGCGGTGCAACGCGCAATCCTGACCGCTGACGTCCTGCGTCAGCGGGGCAACAATGACCTCGCCCACGAGGCCGCCGGCGCGCCGCCCGTGCTCAACTACAAGTCCGAGCTGATCGTCGACGGGGGCTCGCTGCCGCGCCCCGTAAACTATCTGCTGCTGCGAGTTCTGCCTCCTGCGGGTTTCGAGGTCGATCCCTCGAAGCGGCCATACATGCTCGTCGATCCGCGCGCGGGCCACGGCGCAGGAATCGGCGGCTTCAAGCCGGACAGCCAGGTGGGCGTCGCGCTTCGCGCCGGGCACCCCGTTTATTTCGTGGTCTTCCGGCCGCATCCGGAACCGGGTCAGACCATTGCCGACGTCGCGCAGGCGCTCGCGGCATTCGTGACGCAAATCGCGCGCCGTCATCCGGACAGGGGCAAGCCTATTGTCGTCGGCAATTGCCAGGGCGGCTGGATAACCATGCTGCTGGCGGCGGCCAACCCCGACCTTACCGGCCCGATTGTCGTCAACGGCGCCCCGCTGACCTACTGGTCCGGCCGCATCGGGCACAACCCGATGCGCTACAATGGCGGGCTGCTCGGGGGTGCCGTGCCCGCATTGCTGCTGGCGGACCTGGGGCACGGCGAGTTTGACGGAGCGCACCTCGTCGCCAATTTCGAGCAGCTCGATCCCGGCCGAAACCTTTTCCGCAAATATTACGACCTGTTCGCCGATGTTGAGAGTAACCGTGCCCGGTTTCTCGATTTCGAGCGATGGTGGGGCGGCTTCCACTTCACGACCGAAGCCGAGATCCGCTGGATCCTCGAGCAGCTCTTCGTCGGCAACAGGCTGTCACGCGGAGAGGCCAGCATTGCCCACGGCCATCATCTGGATCTCCGACTGGTGCGCGCACCGATCATTGTCTTCGCCAGCTGGGGCGACAATATCACCCCGCCCCAGCAGGCGCTCAACTGGATCGCCGACACCTATGCGGATGAGAACGAGATCAGGATCCGGGGGCAACGCGTGCTTTACATGGTTCATGACAAGGTGGGCCATCTCGGAATCTTCGTCTCCTCCTCGGTCGCCAGGCGGGAGCATTCCGAGCTGACCACGACAATGGAGACGATCGAGGCCCTGGCGCCGGGCCTTTACGAAATGAAGATCGAGGAGGAAACCGGCCAAGGCTATGATGCGCATTTTCTCGTGAGCTTCCACGAACGGACCCTCAAGGACCTGCTGAAGATCGACGACAACGGCCGCAGCGACGAATCGGATTTCGCCGCGGTCGCCCGGCTGTCGGAGCTCGGCACCGAGCTCTACGACATCTGCGTCCGGCCCGCCGTGCAGTCGCTGGTGACCCCGCAAGCTGCCCGCCTGCTCCAGCAGCTCCACCCCTTGCGCCTGCAGCGCAGATTGTTTTCCGACCAAAGCCCCTTGGCGGCAGCGACCGGAATCGCCGCGGGCATGGTCGAAGCGCAGCGAAAGCCGGCCGCGCAGGACAATCCGTTTCTGCTCGCCGAGCGGCTGTGGGCCGACGGTTTCGAGCAGATGCTCGATCTCTTATCCGAGTGGCGGGACACGTGGTACGAGTTTCTCTTCCAGGCGGTCTATGGGTCCCCCTTCATGCATTGGATCGGGCGAACCCATGACTACAAGCGGACCTTCGCAGCCACGGCGGAGCTGCGTCACGTCCCGCAGATAGCGACGATGCTCCGCAACGTGGCACGTGGCGGTTTCGCGGAAGCCGTGATCCGCATGCTCATCATTCTCGCCGAGGCGCGTGGATCGGTGCGGCGCGACCGTTTGCAGCGCTCCTCGCACGTGCTGACCCACGACGAGCCTTTCGCCTCGCTCGGTGCGCAGCAGCGGGGAGACTTGATTCACGAGCAGACCGTCATCGTGCAGTTCGAACGGCAGCGCGCGATCGAGACATTGCCGATCTTGCTGCACACGGCCGCGCAGCGGGAAAAGGCAGTGGCCGTGGTCGAGTATATAGCGGGTCCGCTCGAGGAAATGGAGCCGCGCACGCTGCAGGCGCTCCAGCAGTTCCGCAAGGTCCTCGGACTTGCCCTGCGCGATCTGGCGATCCCGCAGTCGGACCCGCTGCAGAACAGCAATGTCGCGCTGCTGGAGGACGGGGTCACCGCGCCGGTCGGCGACGCCGCCGAATAGCTCGCCAACGCCGCGATCGGCGAGCGAGCTCAGCTTCCGCCGATGCCGCGCATTCCACCGTCGATGAATGCATCAAGGATCGAGGAAAGCCTCGGCTCGCCCAGCTCGGCGAACTCGTAGCGCGCCCGCACCACCTTCTTCTCGAGCGCAAGCAGGCGCGCAAGGTCGACCGGGGTGGCCGAGACGACAACGTCGACATCGGCGCGATTGATCGTCTCCTGCAGCGCCGCCAATTGCGGAGGGGCATAACCGACCGCCGGCAGCACCGGACCGATATGCGGCCATTCCGCGAAGATCTCGCGCATGGCGGCGCTCGCCGAGCGCCGGGGATCCACCACCTCGGCTCCGGCCGCACGGGCCGCCAGGAAGCCGGCGCCGTGCGCCATCCCGCCGTGGGTAATGCTCGGCCCGTCTTCCACCACCAGGACGCGCTTGCCTCGCACCGCCTCGGCATCGTCGAGCCGGATCGGCGACGCCGCGCGGACGATGCCGGCACTCGGGTTGACCGCGCGCAGACCCTCCGCCACAAGCTCGGCATCGGCAAGGGGCGCGGAGTCGGTCTTGTTGATCACCAGCACGTCGGCCATGCGGGCGACGGTCTCACCGGGATGATGCGTGGCGATCTGGCGCGGGCGCAGGGCGTCGGCGACAGTGATGTGCAGATCGGGGCGCAAGAAGGGGAAATCGTTGTTGCCCCCGTCCCAGACGATGACCTGCGCTTCGGCTTCCGCCAGCCGCAGGACCTCGACGTAATCCACGCCGGCGAAAACCACGTTTCCCGCCGCGATGTGCGACTCGTATTCCTCACGCTCTTCCACTGTGCACCGCGCGAGATCGAGGTCGGCCACCGACGCGAACCGCTGCGCGCGCTGGCGAGCAAGATCGCCATAGGGCATCGGATGCCGCAGCACGGCAACGCGCAGACCGCGCTGCTGCAAGCGAGCGCATGCCCAGCGGGCAATGGCGGACTTGCCGCAGCCCGTGCGTACCGCCGTGACCGCGATCACCGGCAACACCGATCTCAGCATGGTGCGGTGCGGCCCGAGCAGGGTAAAATCGGCGCCGACGGCGAGTGCCCGCGACCCGATGTGCATGACCTGCTCATGGGAGACGTCGCTGTACGCGAACACTACCTCGTCGACGCCGTGCGTGCGACACAACGGCTCGAGATCGGCCTCCTTGCGGATCGGGACGCCTTCAGGATAAAGCGGACCCGCCAGTGCCGGCGGATAGCGCCTGTCGGCGATTCCGCTGATCTGAGCCGCCGTGAAGGCGACGACCTCGACGCGCGGCTCGCCGCGATAAACCACATTGAAATTGTGGAAGTCCCTACCCGCGGCGCCGACAATCACGACGCGCCGGCGTCGGCCGCCGCTTTCCTCGCAACCATCCGAAGCTGCAGCGGGCTCCAACGGGAACGAGCTCCTCTATGCCGGTGCGGCGCAACGAGCGCCTTGCCGCCGACCGCAGCAGCAGGACATCGGGCATGGCAAGCGCTAGTGCGGCCGGCCGAGGACCGACGCGAACGGCATGACGAATATCTCCTCGCCGTCTCTGTCGCTGACGTGCAAGACCCAGTCGCGCCAATCCTCCGGCCCGGGTTTGCCGATGAACCTCTGGACCATTCCGACAGCACGCTCACGTGCTTCGACCAGATCCTCGACCTCGCGTCCAGCATGGTCCAGCAGGACTTCGGCCGGGCTCGAGCAATGAAAGAAAACCTGAGCCATGTTCGCCTCCCTGCCCTTCGCCAGGGAACCAAGAAACGCCCAATTTGCATAATAGAGCGCCTCGCTGCTGGAAATTCCGATAATGCCCCTAAGGGAATCAACGGAGGCGTCGCTCGGCATCCCCAGGCAGAACTATCCGCTTGCCGCCCTGCTCACTCTGATGGGCGCCTCGCTCCTGGCACTGCCGTTGCTGCCGTCCATTCCACAACCGCAAAGCTATCACCGGTTTGCCGACCAGCGCGCTCTGCTGGGGATTGCGAATTTCTGGAATGTCGTCTCGAGCCTCGTCTTCATCCCCATTGGGATCGTCGGCTTATGGCGATTCCGTCGCGACGCGGCCGTCACTGTCCTTTTCCTGGGCGTGTTCCTGACCGGCTTCGGCTCGGCCTTCTATCACCTCGACCCGAACGACGGCACGATGTTCTGGGATCGCCTGCCGATGTCGCTCACTTTCGCCGCCATCCTCGCGGTTCTGGTCGAGGAGCGCGTCAGCGCGAGAGCCGGGGCCATTCTCCTGTGGCCGCTGATCGCACTCGCCGTATTCAGCCTGTTGCTGTGGCGCTGGACCGATGATCTGCGGCTCTATGGATGGGTGCAGTTTTTTCCCTGCCTGGCGGTCCCGCTGCTGCTGGTCGTGCTGCCGGCGAGATATACCGGGACATCCTGGTGGATCGTCATGGCGGCGCTTTACGTGCTCGCCAAGCTGCTCGAATTCTACGACGGCACGATCTATGCGGCTGGTCACATCCTGAGCGGACATGCTCTCAAGCACCTGGCCGCTGCAGCTGGCTGCGTTGCCATCCTGAGACATTTCCAGACGCGGCGGCCGATCCCCTGAACGAAGGTGGTCGGCATTTGCACGGCGGCAAGTGACCGCGGCGGTCCGGTCTATTCATCCAGTGCGCTGTCCCGCCCGGTGCCGAGCCCGCGCATGAAGCGGTGGCGGATAAGCGGCGGATCGCGCGGGGGCTGCGCGACACCGGGCGTATCGTCGATCTTGGCGGCGAGCAGGACCGGTCCGCCGTGATCGAAGCGTCTGGCGATCAGGCGCTCGAAATGGGGTGCATCCCGCACCCATTCGCTTTGCTCGATCCCGGCGCCGCGCGCGATCGCCACGATGTCGGCCGTGGCCCCCGTCGCTGCCGGCTGCTTCCCGGTGATCTGATAGATGCCGTTGTCCATGATGATGATCGTCAGGTTGCGCGGGCTGAGCATGCCCACCGTCGCCAGGCATCCGAGCGACATCAGGATCGAGCCGTCCCCCTCGAGCGCGACAACGCCGCGCTCGGGCTGCGCGAGTGCCACACCAAGCGCGATCGGGCAGGCAAGCCCCATGCTGCCGAGCATGTAGAAATTCTGCGGACGGTGGCCGGCGGCATAGAGATCGAAATTGGTGTTGCCGATGCCGGCGACCACTGCTTCCGCATGGGTGAGCCTGGCCACCAGCCGGCTGATCAGATCGGCGCGGTTCAGCAGCGCGGGCGAGGCGGGCATCGGGTGCCTCATCTCAACTTGGCTGCGGCGAGCGGGTTGACGCCGGTGAGCAGCGGCGACAGGATGAACACCACCGGGCTTTGCGTGGTGAAGGCCTGCTTGATCGACTTGTCGACGATGAACGGCAAGGTAGCCGGATCCGTCAACGTGTGGTGCGTGACGGCGACGGCATCGAGGATCGGCCGCATGGTGCGGCCGACCAGGACCTGACCGCTGTTGAACTCTCCGAGCGTGCCGCGCTCCGAGACGATGATCACCGCCGGGATCTGATAGGGCACGATCAACGAGGCGAGCGCGTTGGCAATGAGCGCAAAACCGCTGGTCTGCATCATCGCTACTCCGCGCATGCCGCCCATATACGCGCCGGCCACGGTGCCGACCGCTTCGTCCTCCCGAGTTGCCCCCACTGCAACGAAGTAGTTGTCGGCCGTGACCCTCGTAATAAGGGGCGTGAGCACGTTGTCGGGGACGTAGCTGACGAGCCTGATCTCGTTCTGCTTGAGCGCTTGGAGGAAGCCGTCCGCCCAGCTCATGGCATCGCCTTGTTCATCTGCGGCTCGAGCACCAGGGTCGTCGATCGGGGGTTGCCGGCTGTCGAGCCCTAGCCCACCTGCGCGCCGGTTGCAAAGATGCTCGGGGATGCCGCGGCGGGGCTGCTCTGCTCGCGGTGGACCTCGCACGAGCAGGACGATAGCGTATCCTGTTTCGCGACGGTGGTCGTCCGTCGAGCACAGGCATGGACTATCGGCCCGAGCAGGGGAACACCCACTCTGCAGGCGGTGGGGTCCGAAGCGGGGAGGGAAGGCGGCGATGCGAGCACCCTGCGTGAAGAGCGCGCTCCTTGCGGCGCAGCTCGCGGTGCTCGGGACGCCGGGGCTGGCGCAGCCCTATCCGAGCCGACCGATCACGCTGGTCATTCCATTGCCGCCCGGAGGCACCAACGACATCATGGCGCGCGCGGTCGCGGACCGGCTCGGCGCCGCACTGGGTCAGCAGGTGGTGATCGAGAACCGGCCTGCCGGCGGCAGCGGCACCGTCGGCACCCGCCAGGTGGCAAAGAGCACACCCGACGGTTACACGCTGCTGCTCGGGTACACCTCGAACCTGGCTACCGCACCGAGCATGTTCCACAATGTCGGCTACGATCCGCGCAAGGATTTCGCACCGATCGGGCTGATCGCATCGGCACCGGCGCTTCTGCTGATGCATCCGAGCATGCAGGTTCGCAATGTCGGCGAGCTGATCGCCTTGATGAAGCGCTCGAGCGAGCCGTTTCAGGTCGGGGTGCCGGGTATCGGCACGGTGAATCACCTGGCGGCCGAGCTGTTCGCGCAGCAGGCCAAGGTGAAACTGCAGATGATTCCGTACAAGGGCTCCAATCCGCTGAACACCGACCTGATCGGCGGGCATGTCAAGGTCGGGTTCAATCCAATCCCGGTCTCGCGCGCCGCCATCGAAAGCGGGCAAGTTCGCGCGCTGGCCGGTACCTCGCTGCGCCGATCGTCGCATTATCCGGATCTGCCGACGATCGCCGAATCGGGGCTGCCCGGGTTCGACGCCGTTCTCAACTACGGCATCGTGGCCCCTGCCGGGACGCCGCGGCCGATCATCGAGCGGCTCAACAGCGAGCTGCGGCTGGCGCTGGCCACCGCGGAGGTGCGCCATCGGCTCATGCAGGAAGGTGCCGAGCCGCGCCCGGTCACCCCCGAGGAGCACGCCACGCTCATCGACGCCGAGGAAACCAAGTGGTCGGCGCTGATCAGGTCGATCGGGCTCAAAGCGGAATGAGGTGGGGCACGAAGTGATGATCTTCCTCGGCAGGATGCCGGCACGTTTCGATATGGATGACGGCATGCGCGACCGTTTCGGGCGAGGGTCTTTCCGAGCTCCTCCCTGGGCGGACCGGTGATGGACCCGGCTACCGGTAACAAGGGACGGACCGGCTGGCAGCATGATCTCTACGATCTGCTGCGGCGGAACGGCATCACCCAGTTCGCCTATGTGCCCGATGCCGGGCACGCGATCCTCATCGACCGCGCGCTCGCCGATCCGCAGGTGCGGCCAATCGCGCTGACCTCCGAGCAGGAAGGCGTGGCGCTCATCGCCGGGGCCGACCTCGGCGGCGCTCGTGCGGTGCTGCTGATGCAATCGAGCGGGGTGGGTAACTGCATCAACATGCTTTCGCTGATCAAGACCGGGCGCTTCCCGTTCCTGACGCTGGTGAGCATGCGTGGCGATTTCGGCGAGGGGAATCCGTGGCAATTCCCGATGGGCCAGGCGACGGAGCGCGTGCTCGAAGCCATGGGCGTCATTTGCCTGCGCGCCGAGCGATCGGAGGACGTGATTGCCACCGTCACGGCGGCACTGACCATGGTGTTCAAGAGCGGCATGGCAGTGGCGGTGCTGCTCACGCAACGGCTGATCGGCGCCAAGCCGTTCTAGGGAGAGCGAATGCCGCCCCGCAAAGCAGGCTCAGCGCTCGCCGCAGCCGCGGCCGCCGGGTTCGAGCTCGAGCGCAGCGAAGCGGTGCCGGCGCTGATCGGCCGGCACGAGGATTTCCTCTTCATCGCCGGGCTCGGCGGGACCGCCAGCGATGTCGGCGCGGTCACGGGCGATGCGGCGCACGTCTATTCGCTGGGCGGCGCGATGGGCGCAGCCTGCATGATGGGGCTCGGCCTCGCACTGGCGCGCCCGGACCAGCGCGTCCTTGTCGTCACCGGCGACGGCGAGCTGCTGATGAGCGTGGGCGCGCTCGCCACGATCGCGGTGATCAACCCGCCCAATCTCGCCATTCTCTGCGTCGACAACGGCCACTACGGCGAAACCGGCTGGCAGAAGAGCCATACCAGCCTCGGCGTAGATCTCGAGAAGATGGCGGTCGGCGCCGGCATCAAACGCACCAGAACGGTCGCAGCCCCGGCCGACATAGCCGATGCTGCCAGGCTGCTGCGCGAAGGGAACGGCACCTCGTTCGTGGTGGTTCGCGTCAGACCGACCGAGCCCGCCCGCTTCAAGCGCAATTTCGATGCTTCCTTCTGCCGCGACCGCTTCCGCACCGCCTTGCAGCGGCGGTGATCAAGGCTTCACCGGCCCTGAGATGAGATGCTGCATTTGCAAGCGTGGCCGGAAGTGCGCTCAGCCGGCGCTGCGGGGCGCGGCACGTTGTCGCTCGAAGGGACCAAGCGGCAGGCGATCGCATGCCTGCCGCAGCGCGCCCAGACCCGCTTGACCCAGGAACCGGCCCAGGCGGCGCCCGCGCCAGACCAGCGCGCCGTCGGTCGACAAGGAGCGCAGGTAGTAGGCCTTGCGCGCCGAATACGCATCGCAAGCCCGCTTGATCGGGTCGTCGTAGAAGGCCTCGATCTTATGCTCGCCCATCCCGGGGCTTTCGAGCCACTGCGGAACGTGCGCGTTGCATAGTCGCTCGACTGTCGGTGAACACCTTGTTGCAGCCTGTGCCGGCCGCCGGACACGAGGTGGCAAACGCGTCGCCGACCAGAACGATCCCGGCTTGGCGGTAGCCCGTGCTGACGTAGAGGTCGACCGGGCGGATACGGACGTCGTGCGTCTCAACCTCGCCCGTGAGCTTGCGCAATCGCGGCATCAGTGTGAACAGTGCATCGGCTCCCGCATGGCGCATGTCACGCAACCATCGATCCTGCATATCGCGATAGACGAAAAGATTTCCGCGCATGGTTGCGCCGATGGGAAACAGCGTCAGATAGGCCGTGCGATCAGCGGCACGCTCCGCGAAATAGGTCAATGCGCGGAAACTGAAGCTAGAGCGTCCGACTGGCGCGAGATCGAAGCCAATGCTGATGGAATGGCAGCTGCTCAGCATCTCGCGCCCGATCCCCAAGCTGTGCCGGAGGCCGATATTGAGGCCATTGGCCAGCACGACGAGGCGGGCGCACACCTCGTCGCCGGTCGACAATGCCAGCAGCTGCCGGTCGGTGCTGCTGGTGATCGCCATGGCCTTGCCGCAGATGAAGCCGACCCGTTCGGGGATCTCGGCGCGGATCGCGTTAACCAACGTATCGTACAGCAGGTCGTATTGGGCGCTGCGTCTCTTTCCGACGCGGCGGCCGAAACGCGCGATCGTGACCTCGATGTCCGGCGTGGCGTTGCGCAGCACGGCGTTGGCAAGCCCGGTTCTGCGCAACAGCTCCACCTGCGAAGCATCGAGCTTCTCGCAGCGGAAATCCTGCGGGTAGCGGAGGTGGGGATCGACCAGAACGGTGTCGATACCGGCGCGTCCGAGCATGGCGGCCGCAGTCGAGCCGGCGAGCCCACCTCCTACGATGGCGACGTCGGTGTGCCGCATGGGTGGCCTCACTTTCCCAGGAGCGCCATGGTTGCGGCGAAAAGCTTTAATGAAGCCTCAACGCAATCGGGCGAAGCCAGGATGGCCGATTGCCCCGCCGTCTCGGAGGCAGCCCGACAACCGCGCTGCGCACGGTTTGTTTAGAAAATCTTGCAACGATAGCGGCACTTCCAGACAGAGACAGCAAAGCCGCGGATGTCCGACGTCATCTCCTGGCCCGACGAGCTTGCCGAGCGAGGCCGAGCCGGCCGCTCCTTTGGAGGGCCGCACGACCATCCGGCGCCATCCTGCGGCGACGAGAACGGGCAGACCCTGCCGCTCACGCCCCGCCCCCAGCTGAGCAGCGGCAGCGACACGTCGTCCGCGGCAAGCTCCGCCTCCGGCATTCGTCTGCACATTCACGGCGACCTCGACGAGGTCGGCCCCCAATGGAAAGCATTCGCGGAGAATGCGGACGGGACGGTGTTTCAGTCGTTCGAATGGCTGGCGGCGTGGCAGCGCCACATCGGGCGCGCTCGCGCCACGGTTCCCGTCATCGTGCTCGGCCATGACGGCGACGGCGAGCTGCTGTTCCTCCTGCCGCTGGCAATCGACTCCACCGGCTTGGTGCGGCGCCTCACCTTTCTCGGCTCGCAATTGTGCGACTACAATGCACCCCTGCTCGCTCCGCAGTTTGCGGATCGTATCAGCGCGGAACGTTTCGTGCTCGCCTGGCGGGAGATCGTCGCGCTGCTGCGGACTGCGCCATGCTTCCGCTTCGACCTCGTCGATCTGCAGAAGATGCCGGAGGCGGTCGGCGGTCAGCGGAATCCCTTCCTCGATCTCGCCGTAAGTGCGCATCCGAGCGGCGCCTATGTCGCGACCCTCGGCGGCGACTGGGACGAGTTCTACGCGGCCAAGCGCTCCGCCTCCACCCGCAAGCGCGAGCGCCGGCAATTCAAGCAGCTTGCCGCATACGGCGAGGTTCGCTTCATCGACGTCACCGGTGAACGCGAGATTGCTCACACCGTCGCGACATTGATCGAGCAGAAATCGCGCACTTTCGCTCGGATGGGAGTCGCCGACCTGTTTGCGCGCCGCGGCTGGCGCGAGTTTTACCACGCCATCGCCGCCGAGCCGGCGATCCGCGATCGCATCCAGGTCGGCCGGCTGCAAGTCGGCAGCGACATCGCCGCGACCAACATCGGTCTGAAATTCCGCAATTGTTATTATCTCATCCTGTCGAGCTATGCGGAGGGCGAGCTCGCGCGGTTCGGACCGGGACGCGCGCACCTGAACGAATTGCTGCGCTACGCCATCGAAGACGGCTTCACCCGTTTTGATTTCACCGTGGGTGACGAGCCCTACAAGCGGGACTGGGCCGATATCGAGGTCAGGCTGTTCGACTACCTGGCGGGCCATACCCTGCGCGGCGCAGGCGCGGCGGCGCTGACGCGGGCTTTCCGTCGCGCGAAGCGCTGTATCAAGCAGTCTCCCACGTTGTGGTCCGCCTTCAGCCGAGCGCGCGCGCTGACTGCGAATGCGGTCAGACGCTGAGCGGGACCGCCCAGCTCCCCGTGCGACTTGGCTCAGTCCGGGCCACGGCGCAGCACGATGAGCGCGGTGTCGTCGTAGACGCGTCGCTCCAGCTCGTCGAATCCCGCAGGGGCCGTGAAGTCGGCCTTCGCCGCCTCCTCCACCACCGCGAGCGCGCCCGGCAGCAACCACCCGCCGGTTCGAGCGCAGTCGAGCGCCCGCTCGGCGAGGCCGTGCCCATATGGCGGATCGAGGAAAGCGAGCGAGAACGCTCCCACCGGATGCGCGGCACCGAGCCTGGTGGCATCACGGCGGAACACGCGGCTGACGCCGCCCAGCCCGAGCGCCGCAATATTGGCGCGGATCAGGGCGCGCGCCTGCGCATCGTCGTCGACGAAGAGAGCAAAAGCAGCACCGCGCGACAGCGCCTCAAGCCCCAGCGCGCCGGTTCCGGCGAACAGGTCGAGCACGCGCGCCCCGCTGACAGGGTCGCCGTAAGCGTGAGCGAGCACATTGAACAAGGCCTCGCGCAGGCGGTCGGCGGTGGGCCTGACGGCATCCGATCTTGGCGGCACCAGCGCGCGACCGCGCAGCCGGCCGCCGACGATGCGCATCAGCGCCCTTTGCGAAGGCGGCGGCGATGCCGCCCCCGCTCGCGCCGCGCCCGCTCGGGTTCGCCGATACGATCAGCCGCCAAACCGCGGCGACCGCGTGCTGCGCCAGCGGGCCCAGAGCTTCCAGCTCTTGCCGCTGCGGCAAGCTTGGAGTGCGCCTCGCCACGCCGGGAGCCCTCCGCCGGTTGCGGCTGCGGCTGCAGGACGGGCGCCGAGAAATCGGCCTGGGCGAGCGCCGCCAGGCGGGTGCCGAGCTGCTCGCGGAGCGTGCGCGTCTTGACTTCCTCGATCGCGCCCGGGCCGAGCCCGCCCAGCTGGAACGGCCCGAACGAAACGCGGATCAGCCGGTTCACGGTCAGACCCAGCTCTCCCAGCACGTTCTTGACTTCACGGTTCTTACCTTCGCGGATGGCAACACTGAGCCAGACGTTGCTGGCTTGCGTCCGCTCGAGCGTGGCTTCGATCGGGCCGTAACGAACCCCGCGGACGGTGATCCCCTCTCGCAGACGATCGAGCCGATCCTGTGTAACGCGCCCGTGGGCGCGCACCCGATAGCGCCGCAGCCAGCCGGTGCCGGGCAGCTCGAGCACGCGCGCGAGTCCGCCGTCATTGGTGAGCAGCAAGAGCCCCTCGCTATCGACGTCGAGGCGGCCGACGCTGACCAGCCGGGGCAGGCCTTCCGGCAGGCTGGCGAAGACGGTCGGCCGTCCCCCCGGGTCGGCATGCGAGGTCACGAGCCCGCGCGGCTTGTGATGGAGAAACAGCCGCGTGCGCTCCCGCACCGGCAGCGGCTCGCCGTCGACGGCCACGCGGTCCGCCGCGGTGATGGCGAGCGCGGGCGTGGTGATCACCGCGCCGTTCACCGCGACCCGACCTGCTGCGATCCACGCCTCCGCTTGCCGGCGGGACGCGAGCCCGGCGCGGGCGATAATCTTGGCAATACGCTCGCTGCGCAGTCCTTGTCCGCTCTGCCCGCTCATGGCTGCATCGTTGGGCTCGCTGGCCCGGTCGCGGCGTGATAGCAGAGTTGCGGGCAGGTGTCCCGGTGGTCAACAAGTGGTTGCAATCCAGTGACGGACAAGTTCATGGCTCTTGCGCTCGAGGAAGCACGCGCCGCGGCCGAGGCCGGCGAGGTCCCCATAGGTTGCGCCATCGTTTGCGATGGTGACCTGATCGCTCAGGCCGGCAATCGAACCCTGGCCGAGCGCGATCCGACGGCGCATGCCGAGATCATCGCGATCCGGCAGGCGGCGGCCGCGCTCGGCAGCGAGCGGCTCACCGACTGCGACCTCTACGTGACGCTCGAGCCTTGCACCATGTGCGCGGCGGCAATGTCGTTCGCGCGCATCCGGCGGCTGTATTACGGCGCCTCCGATCCCAAGGGCGGCGCCGTCGAGAGCGGCGTGCGCTTCTTCTCGGCACCGACGTGCCTGCACCGCCCGGAAATCTACGGCGGCATCGGCGAGAGCGAGGCGGCGGCGCTGCTGCAGCGGTTCTTTCGGGCTCGCCGATGACCGTCGGCGGTGACGGTTGAACCTGCCCCTCGACTATGATCAAGGTTGGGGGCCTTCGTCCCGCGTTGCCGACGCCATGCACCATCGGGAATGCAACATCGAGGAGGAGCACGTGAGGACACTCGCTGCGTTCGCCGTCGGATTGCTCGTTCTCGCCGGAGTGCGACAGGGCCACGCTCAGGAGCAGCAATCCTTCAAGAGCCTGATGGGCAAGGGCTACGAGATCAGAGGGGTCACGTTCGCGCGGGGCGAGGCAACGGAGAACCGGGAAGTCTTCGTCGTCACCCTGCAGAAGGAGAAATCGGTTGCGGTCTGCTATTTCGCCGCGCCGAACTGGATCAGCCTGAGCAATCCGACTCTCGAGGATTCCCGGCGCTGCGACGTGCGCTGAGACCGCGCACGGAGCGGTGGCTAAGTCCTAGGCGGCCAGTAGCGCTCTGAACTTTTCCTTGAGCTCCGATACCGACGCCTCGGAGGCGCGCAGGATCGCGCTTGCCTGCAGGAAATCGAGCAAGCGGAAGGCGCCCACATTGGGGCGCACGATCATGTCGGGTGCACCGTGCGTGAGCTTTTCCGCGGTGATCGCGCTGCCCATCACCACCACCGTAGCCATCAGGCACTCCCAGGCGTTGGGGATGTGGTATCGCTCTGTTGTGGGCTCGCCGGAGATATCGACGGCGATGGTCACATCGGCACGGCCGCGCAGATGCTCGAACGGCAACGGATTGGTCGCGCCGCCGTCGACCAGGACCCGGTTTTCGATCACGACCGGCCGCATCAGCGGGGGCAGCGCGATCGAGGCCGCGAGCGCCGGCTTGAGCGGGCCTGACGCCAGCACCGCCTGCCGGCGGCGGTGAAGGTCGGTGGCGACCACGACCAGCGGAATTTCGAGCTGCTCGAAGCTGTCCGGCACCCGGTCGGGCAGGAACTGCTGGCACAATTTCTCCGCATCGATCAGCGTCGCGCTGCCGAAGCCGAGGCTGACCAGATCAACGATTCCGCTCGCGCGCGTGGCAATCAGCCGGCGCAGCACTTCCCCGCGATTGTGAACGAGAGGAATGACGAAACGGCGGATCTCCCTTCCGGCCATGCCGGCCGCGTACGCCGCTCCGATCAGCGCGCCGATCGAGGTGCCGGCGAGGGCGACCGGCTTGCAGTGCATCTCGTCGAGGGCCTCGAGCACCGCTATATGCGCCAGGCCCCGCGCACCGCCGGCGCCCAGAGCAAGCGCGAAGCTCTTGCTCACAGTGCGCCTACCTGGCGGGCGAATTCCCAGGCTTTGGCAGCAAGCGGGTGCACCAGCGGCGCCATCGCCGCAGCGTTCTCGTTGCTGGCGGTGCCCTCGCGCACGCGCCCGACGATGCCCTGCAGGATCGCAGCAAGGCGGAAGAAATTGTAAGCGAGATAGATGGGCAGCTGCGGGCCAGGATCGAGCCCGGTGCGCTCGACATAGGCGGCGAGATATTCAGCACGCGAGGGAATACCCAGCCGGCCGAGATCGTGGCCGAGCAAGGTCCCGGTGCCCGCGCCGCTTTCGGACGGCGGCATGTCCCATTGCATGAGGTGATAGGCAAGGTCGGCCAGCGGATCGCCCAAGGTAGCAAGCTCCCAATCGAGCACCGCCAGGATGACCGGCTGTGCCGGCGCAAGAATAATGTTGTCGAGCCGGTAATCTCCATGCACGAGCCGCACCGGCGCCGGCCGCGGCAGATGCGCCGGCAGCCAGCCGATCAGCCGCTCCATTTCGTCGATGCGCTCGGTCTGGGAAGCGCGGTACTGCCTCGACCAGCGCTCCACCTGGCGGCCTACGTAGCTTTCCCCACGCCCGAAATCGGAAAGGCCTATGGCGGCGGGATCGAACCCATGCAGCCGGGCGAGAGCGGCGTTCATGGCGTCATAGATCGCCGCACGGTCGGCGCGCGTCGCATCCGGCATGTGCGGTTCCCAGATCACCCGACCTTCGACATGGCGCACGATGTAAAACGGCGTGCCGATGACCGCGGCGTCTGCGCAATAGAGCAGCGGCGCAGGCACGGGGAATCCTTGCACGTGCAATGCGCTGATCACCCGAAATTCGCGATCGATGGCGTGGGCCGAGGGAAGCAGCTTGCCCGGCGGCTTGCGCCGCAGGACGAAGCGTCCCGCTGGGGTTTCCAGCAAGTAGGTCGGATTGGACTGCCCGCCCCTGAACTGGTGCACCTCCAGCGGCCCGCGAAAATTCGCCAGGCGCCGCTCGACATAGGCTGCGAGCCGCCGCGCATCGAAGGCAAGCGCGGGGGTGACCGGCTTGGTGCCGGAAAAGCTCGCCTGGCGGTCGATCGGCAGCATCGGTCGATCCAAGCCGCACCAGAGCCCCAGTTCAAGGAGAGTTCATCGCGGAGAAGCTGCGCCGCCCGGGGTTAGCTCCCAACGAAGAAATCGATCAGGGCCTGCGCGGTCGCTTCCGGCGCCTCCTCGGCGAGATAATGCCCGCTGTCGATCGCAAACCCGCGCACGTCGCTCGCCCATTCCCGCCAGGTCGCGAGCGGCCCGTCGGTCTCGGCCGGGATGCCGCCGGCGCCGCCCCAGATCGCCAGGACGGGGCAGGCGATCTTCCTGCCGGCGGCGCGGTCCGCCTCGTCGTCGGCGAGATCGCTGGTGCGGCCGGCCCGGTAGTCCTCGCAGGTTGCATGGATGCGCCGCGGGTCCTGGAAAAATGCGTGGTAGTGGGCGAGCGCGCGTGGATCGAAGGCGTCGAGGCTCTTGACCTTCGTGCCGGCGGCGGCACGCCAATCGAAGAAGAAGAGCGGGTCCTTGCCGATCATCGTCTCGGGAAGCGGCGCAGGTTGCGCAAGGAACATCCAGTGCCAAGCGCGATGGGCGAGCCGGCCGTCCAGGTGGTGCCACATCGCCCAGGTCGGCACGATGTCGAGCGTCGCGAGCTGCTCGAGCCGCCCGGGATGGTCGAGCGCCAGCCGATAGCCGACACGGCCACCGCGGTCGTGGCCGGCGAGGCGAAAGCGCACATGGCCCAGCGCCTCCATGAGCTCGATCATCGCGTTCGCCATCGCCCGCTTGGTATAGGGCGCATGCGAATTGTCGGATTCGGGCGCGTCCGACCAGCCGTAGCCCGGCAGATCCGGAATGATCAGGCTGAAGCGTCGGGCCAGTGACGGGACCACACGGTGCCACATGACGTTGGTCTGCGGATAGCCATGCAGCAGGAGGAGCGGCGGTCCTTCGCCACCGGAGCGCGCAAAGAGGCGGCCCGCTGCAGTGCTGATCCACTTCGAGGCAAAGCCGGGATAGAGGTCGGCAAGGTCGGTCACGGGCGCCACGCCGGCACGATGTCCACGCTCGCGACGCTCGCTCGACGACATCGATCCAGACTGCAGCGCCTGCGGATTCTCGCCACCTCCTGCGGCCTCCTGATCAGCACGTCCACACCGGGCTCCACATAAATAGCCGGTGAACCGATATATACCACTGCAAGCCGGCTGCCAGCCTCAGGTTGCGGCGTTCTCCCGCTCCACGGCCCGCAAGCCTATATCGCGCCGGCAGAACCCGTCCGCCCAGCGGATGCGATCGACCGCCCGATACGCATGTGCCCGTGCCTCACCGACGGTCTTGCCCAGTGCACAGACATCCAGCACACGGCCACCGTCGGCGAGGAGGCGACCGTTCTCCATCCTGGTGCCGGCATGGAATATCTCGACCCCCTCGACCGCGGCAGCCGCATCGAGCCCTTCGATCGGCGTGCCCTTCGCATAGCTGCCCGGGTAACCCTTGGCCGCCAGCACCACGGTCAGTGCAGCATCGTCATGCCAGCGCAGATCGAAATTCTTCAGCACGCCGTCGCTCGCCGCTAAGAGCGCCGGCAGCAGGTCGGACATCAGCCGCAGCATCAGCACCTGACACTCCGGATCCCCGAAGCGAACGTTATACTCGACGAGCTTCGGGCCTGCGGCCGTGATCATCAGGCCGGCATAGAGCACGCCTTTGTAAAGGGCGCCCATCTCCTTCATCGCCTGAAGCGTCGGCAGGATGATCGCGTCCATCGTGCGCCGGGTGAGCTCGGGCGTCATCACCGGCGCCGGTGAATAGGCGCCCATCCCGCCGGTATTGGGCCCCTTGTCGCCGTCGAAGGCGCGCTTGTGATCCTGTGCGGAGGCAAGCGGGATTGCGACCTCGCCGTCGCAGAGCGCGAAGAAGGATGCCTCCTCTCCCTGCAGGAAATCTTCGATCACGACCTCGGCGCCGGCCGCGCCCAGGCCGCCGCCGAACATCATGTCGATGGCGGCGAGTGCTTCCTCCACGCTGCCGGCTACCACCACGCCCTTGCCGGCGGCCAGCCCGTCGGCTTTCACCACGATCGGTGCGCCGCGCTTTCGCGCATAGTCCCTGGCCGGCGAAGCCGCGTCAAATCGCGCATAGGCGGCGGTCGGAATCCCGTTCGCGCTGCAGAGATCCTTGGTGAAGCCCTTCGACCCTTCGAGGCGGGCGGCGGCCTTGCTCGGACCGAAGGCCCTGATCCCCGCGGCAGTGAGCCCATCGACGATGCCGGCGCAAAGCGGCGCCTCGGGACCGACGATGACGAGCTCGATCCGGCGTGCGCGGCAGAACCCGATCACCGCTGCGTGATCGGCGAGGTCGAGCGCCGCCAGCTCGCATTCCTTGGCGATCCCGGCGTTTCCCGGTGCACAATAGAGGCGATCGGCAAGCGGGCTCGCGGCGATCTTCCAGGCCAGCGCATGCTCGCGACCGCCGGAACCGAGGAGGAGAATATTCATGAGCGAGAGCACCGAAGGGGCGGGATTGCCCGGGTGGGCTGCAGCATGACGGGACCGCCAGATTGCTGCAATGCGGGTCGCGGCGGCCGAGCGGCTTCTGCGGCTTCTAGCGCCCTGGAAACGGTGCTAGGCAGGAGCGGATGGCGGCAGCGGCCATCCCGCACGACCAGCTTTCCCTATTCCTTCACATCGAGGGGAACCCACAACCATGGACATCAAGCAATTGGGGGCGACGCCCTCGCGCCGCGGCCCCGCCGACTCGTTCACCGGAACGGTCTGGCAGGAACCCATCATCGAGGCTCCGGCGCCTGCCCGCATTCGCGGGGCCTTCGTGCGATTCGAGCCGAAGGCGCGCACGGCCTGGCACACCCATCCCCTCGGCCAGACCCTGCACGTCGTCTCCGGCGTCGGGCGGGTGCAGGTCTGGGGGGCTTCCATCCGCGAAATCCGCCCCGGCGACACCGTCTGGATCGCGCCGGGAGAGAAGCACTGGCATGGGGCGGGGCCCGACACGAACATGGTGCACATCGCGCTGCAGGAGCATCTCGATGGCAAGCACGTCGCCTGGCTCGAGCACGTGAGCGACGAGCAATATAGCGGGAAGATCGGCACGTAGCTTTTCGGATGTGGTTCCATTCGTGTCCTGGATGGAGCACGAGGACATGCCGCGCCGCCTGCCTGGCGGCAGCGCTGGCAGGGTCGAGCCCCGTCCTCCCCGCGCCCGGCGAGACGATCGCCACCTTCACTCGCAATCGGACGAATCCGATTCTACGCGGGGTGCGCATCGGTGCGGAAATCGCCGCTACTGCCTACGGCGCGCAAGCCGTGCATTACATCCCGCGCAGCGAGGCTCCATCCGAGCAGCTCGCGTTGGTCGACGAGCTCATCGTCAACAAGCCGGACGCCCTGGTGCTCGTGCCGTATGACCCGAAAGCCATGCTCGCCGCGGTCGATCGGCTCAACGCCGCCGGCATTCCCGTGACCAACGTAAGCGAGCGCCTCGCCGGAGGCAGCGTGGTCTCCTTCGTAGGCACCGACGATTATCAGCTCGCCCTGTCCAGCGCGCGCTATCTCATGAACGCGCTGGCCGGCAAAGGAAATGTGGTGATCCTCGAGGGCCCGGATAACCTCGCCGGCAGCGTGGCGCGCGTCAGAGGCTACAAGGACGCGCTCGAGGGATTTCCCGCGATCAAGCTCCTGGCCTCCAAATCCGCCAATTACGCGCGCGCTTCGGCCGTCGACGTCATGAAGAGCCTGCTGCGCAGCTACCCGCAGATCGACGGCATTCTCGCTGCCAACGATCAAATGGCAATCGGCGCCATCGCCCAGCTCAAGAGGGCCAACAGGCACGCACTCGTGATCGGGATGAATGCCAGCAGAGAGGCGATCGAGCTCATCAAGTCGGGCGACCTGCTCGGCAGCGGCGACTATGACGGATTCCTCCAGGGCTGCCTCGGGGTGGAGATCGCTTTGCGAAATCTGCGCAAGCAGGCGGTGCCGAAGGAGCTCATGTTGAAGCCGGTAGTGGTAGACAAGACGAGCTACCGGCCTTACGAGCTTGCGATGGAGCAGCGAAGCTGCCCGTCGCTGGAGAGCATCACCGGCAATTGAGCAGGTTGGAGCATGAGCGAGCCGGCACGCCTCAATGTCCGGGAATGGACCGTCTCCGAGCTCTCGGCAGCGCTGCGGAGAACGGTAGAGGATGCGTTCGGCCATGTTCGCGTGCGCGGCGAAATCACCGGCTACCGGGGCCCCCACTCATCGGGCCATTGTTATTTCGCGCTGAAGGATGATAACGCGAAAATCGAGGCGGTGATCTGGCGCCTCACGTTCAATCGGATGCGGCTCAAGCCCGAGGATGGGCTCGAGGTCTTCGTCACCGGACGGCTGACCACCTACCCCGGCCAGTCGAAGTACCAGATCGTGGTCGAGACGCTGGAGCCGGCCGGGGCGGGTGCCTTGATGGCGCTCCTCGAGGAGCGCAAGAGAAGGCTCGCCGCCGAGGGCCTGTTCGAGACTGCGCGCAAGCAGCCGCTGCCGTTCCTGCCGGAGGTGATCGGCGTCGTGACCTCGCCGACTGGCGCCGTCATCCGCGACATCCTGCACCGGCTGGCCGACCGCTTTCCACGTCGCGTGCTCGTCTGGCCGGTGCGGGTTCAGGGTGAGGGATCGGCCGAGGAGGTCGCTGCCGCCATCCGCGGCTTCAACAGCTTGCCGGAGGGAGCGCTTCACAAGCCCGATCTGCTGATCGTCGCGCGCGGCGGCGGCTCGCTCGAGGACTTATGGTCATTCAACGAGGAGATCGTCGTGCGCGCGGCGGCGGCGAGCGCGATTCCGCTGATCTCGGCGGTCGGTCACGAGACCGACATCACGCTCATTGACTTCGCCGCCGACCGCCGCGCGCCGACGCCGACTGCGGCCGCGGAGATGGCGGTGCCGGTTCGTGCCGAGCTGCTGGTGCGGGTCGACGGCGTCGCGCGGCGCTCGCTCGCCTGCTGGGAACGCGGGCAGGAGGCGCGGCGCGCCGGGCTGCGAGCCGCTGCTCGCGCCCTCCCCTCTGCCGACGAGCTGCTGGCGATGCCGCGTCAGCGGCTCGATCACGCCGCTGCGCGGCTTCCTCGGGCGCTCACGGCGAATGCGCAGATTCACCATCGCGATTTCTCGGGCATCGCCGGGCGACTGTCGCCACAGATGCTGCGCGGGCGTGTGAGCCGCTGCGGCGAGGTGGTCGGCGCGCTGGCCGAGCGAACCAGGCGTGCCCAGCACGTCCTGCAGCTGCGTCGGCGCGAGCGACTGGCCAATGCGACCGAGCGGCTGAGGGTGGGCTTGCGTGCGAATACCGAGGCGCACCGCGACCGCATTGGCAACCAGCATACGCGGTTGCTGGCCCTCGCCGAACGTGCGCAGCGGGCCGTGCAGTCGTTCCTGCAGCAGCGCGCGGCATCGATCGAGCATTGCGGACAGCTGCTCGGCGCGCTCTCTCATCGCGGCGTGCTGGCGCGGGGCTTCGCGCTGGTGCGGCACCCGGACGGTCGCCCGCTCCGCCACGCGGCAGCAATCGTCGAGGGAATGCGCCTCGACATCGAGTTCTCGGACGGGCGAGTGCGGGCGCGAGCGGAAGCCTCGATCGCCACTCCCCCGGATCAGGCGCTCACGGCGATGCCGCCGCGCACGCGCGGCCGCCGCGGCGGCCCCGGTCAGGGAAACCTCTTCGGCGGATAACACTCGTCTCGCGGCTTACACGTGCGAAAACAGCCACTATCTGTCGACGGCAGCCATTCTCTTCACTGGCTCGGAGAAACGACGTGCTGAACCGAACCGATCGCTCCCCACCGATGGCCGGCGAGGCCGAGATCAAATATCTGGACGGCGATTTTCGCGTGGTGCGACCGGGCGCGTTCGTTCGCTGCGCGGTGACCGGCCTGCCGATCCCGCTGGAGGAGCTCAAATACTGGAGCGTCGATCTGCAGGAGGCCTATGCCAATCCCGAGGTGGTTCTGCAACGTCATTTCCCCCATGCCCGAAGAGCGGGCACGGACGGTGGATGACGAAGGACGGGCGAGGGGCAGACGGCATCTCCGCTTGCCGGCTCTGGCCTCGGTCATCCATCCGCCGTCCGTCCTCGGCTCTCTGCGAGCCGCGACAGCACGAACGACAGCACGTGCTCCGGTTGGTCGAATGTGAGCCTGACCGGAAGTGCATGCGCGCGTGCGGCAAGCTGCGCCGCCCGGACATCCCCGGTAACTCGTGCCAGGTCCTTCTCGGTCGTCACCATCTCCAGCGCGTTACGATCCGCCTCCTCACACAGAGCCTGAGCCTCGCCCGCCGTATAAGAGTGATGATCGGGAAAGCTGCGAGTGGCGGCGACCGAAATCGCGGCTTGCGCCAGCGTGGCGAAAAACTTTTCCGGATGGCCGATGCCGGCAAATGCCAACACCCGAGAGTTGCCCAGCTTGGCGAGCATGCCCGGATCCGGCCGGAGCTGCGCAGTGAATACGGGGAGACCACGCCGGCGAGCTTGCGCGGTGACCTCCTCGGGCCCGGTGCCCGGGGCCGATTGCGGGCCCAGCAGAACCAGGGCGTGAGCGTGCCGCAGTTGCACCGGCAAGGGAGCCCGCAGCGGACCGGCTGGAATAGTGCGCCCGTTGCCGATCCCGCGGTCAGTATCGACCACCAGCAGTGACAGATCCTTGAGCAGCGACGGGTTCTGGAAACCGTCGTCCATGACGGTCACGCTCGCGCCCAGCTCCGCGGCCATGCGCGCGCCTTCGGGCCGGGCGCGCGCCACGATCGTGGGCGCCATCCGCGCGAGCAGCAGCGGCTCGTCCCCTACATCGTGGGCGCGGTGCCGTCCCGGATCCACCCGCAGCGGACCGGCCTCGTGCCCGCCATAGCCACGGCTCAGGAAAGCAGGCCGTTCGCCCGCCGCGGCAAGCATCTGCGCCACCGCCAATGCGGTCGGAGTCTTGCCCGCGCCACCGATCGTCAAATTGCCGATGCAGATCACCGGCATTGCGGCACGGCAGCCGCGTCGATCGAGCCTCGCTGCAGCGACTGCGGCATAGGCCGTGGCCAGCGGCGCGAGCAATCCTGCCGCGAGCCCGGCTTTGCGCCACCAGAACGAGGGCTCACGCATTGCCGTTGCGGTGCTCGAGACGGATCTGCATCAGATAGGGGTCGAGCGCGGCGATCGTCCGGTCGAGCCCGCCTCCGAGCGAGGCGACCGTCTCGCGGGCTGCCGCTGCCACCGCCGAGCGCTCACCGGCATCCTTGAGCCAGGCACCCATGCGCACTGCGAGCCTGCCGACATCGGCGACCTGCTCGGCACCGTGCACCTTGTCGAGTGCATCGTAGATTTCGGCAAAATTCCAGACATTCGGCCCGTGCAGGATCGCCGCACCGAGCTTGATCGGCTCGATCGGATTCTGCCCGCCATGGCTCACGAGCGAGCCGCCGACGAATACGATCGGCGAGAGCCGATAGACGAGCCCGAGCTCACCGACGGTATCGGCGACATAGATGTCGGCATCTGCGGCCGGCAATTCGCCCCGGGAGCGCAAGGCAGCTCTGAGATGGGCGGCGCTGGCGATCTTGAGAATACCGGGGCCACGATCCGGATGCCGCGGGGCAATGATGCTCAGGAGCCGGGGAAACGAGCCGCGCAGCCGTCGGTGCGCCTCGATCAGGATCGCCTCCTCGCCCGGGTGGGTCGAGGCGCCGGTGACCACGGTCCGCTCGCCAATCGCCGCCTTGAGCGCCAGCAGGCTGCCGTCGTCGGCTGGCGGCTCCGGCACGTCCAGCTTGAGATTTCCGGTGGTGGTGACGCGTGGCGCCCCCAGGTCGCGAAACCGTTCGGCATGCTCGGCCGATTGCACCAGGCACAGATCGAAGGAGCGCAGCAGCGCAGCAATGGTGCCGGGCACCCGGCGCCACCGCCTGAAGGACCGCTCCGAAACCCGACCGTTGACCAGGATCAAGGGAATGCCCCGCTTGGCGCTGGCCATGATGAGGTTGGGCCACAGGTCCGATTCGACGAGCAGCGCGAGATCGGGCTTCCAATGGTTCAGGAAGCGCTGCACGAACCGCGGCGCGTCCAAGGCAATGAACTGATGAATGGCTCCTTCCGGCAAGCGTTGCTCGGCGAGATTGGCCGAGGTCACAGTGCCGGACGTGCACAGGACACCGAATCCCTTCTCGCGCAGGCGCTCGATCAGCGGAATCACGGCGAGAAGCTCGCCTACGCTCGCGCCGTGCACCCAAACCAGCGGACCGGCCGGTCGCTCCCGCTTGCTCTGCCCGTATCGTTCATTGAGGCGCCCTGGGTGCTCCTTGCCCTGCTTGAGCCGATGGGAAATGAGGGTCGGCGCCAGCGGCGCAGCCACGGCAGTCAGCAGCCGATAGCCCCGGAGCGTCAGCGGCAATGCCTCAACCACCTTGGACCCCCGGCAATCCGTCGGCGATGGCATAGGCGCGCGCGGTGGCGGCATCGAGAGAGACTTGCAGGGCGCGCCGTCCCGTTTCCAGCATCGCCGCATCGGCCGTTGCTTCGACGCGAACGGGCGTCCCGGCAACTCCGGCGACGACCCCGAACGGCAGATTGATCGTCGTGCGGTCCCAGTTGCTCAGCTCCAGGCGCCGCCGCGTCGCGATCGCGATCGGGTAAATCGGTCGGCCCGAGGCACGCGCAAGCTTGACGATGCCGAGGCCCACGACCCGGGCGATCTTGGGCACATCGGCGGTGAGTGCAACGTTGTAGCCCTCGGCCAGCGCGTCCAGCATCTGCCTGAAGGCGCTCACTCCGCCTTTCTCGACGAATCCGCCGTCGAGATGCCCGGAGCCGCGAATGATCCCGACCCCGAGGCGCTCGGCGGCCACGGCATTGATTTCGCCGTCGCGATGGCGCGAGACGAGCACCTTGGCGCGGTCCCCCGGGCGTCGGGCGAACGGCGCCAGAAAGTGCTGGCCGTGCCACATGGCGATGATGACCGGTATGTCGGGAGTCCCCTGCTCGTAGATGTCGGGGGGCTCGACGATAATGCGGCTGCTCTTCCACACCAGACGAAGGTACTCGGCCGCCAGGAACCCGGCCGTCTGCTGGAACGTCCGCGACCCCACGGCACGCCTGACCCACGACATGGGAGCCGTCAGCGACGAGGCCGTCGATCCGCTCCGGGATCGAGCAACCTATGCATGTGAACGATGAAATAGCGCATGTGCGCGTTATCGACGGTTTGCTGCGCCTTGGCCTTCCAGGCGGAATAAGCCGTGGCGTAGCTCGGATAAATACCGACGATGTCGAGCTTGTTGAGGTCCCTGAACTCGACCTTATCCAAGTCGGTGAGCTCGCCTCCGAATACAAGATGCAGCAGTTGCCCGCCCGCAGCTTGGTCCGACATGGCTCCTTCCCTCGAGCGGCTGCCCTTGCGGATCGCGCATCATGCCAGTTCCGCAAGCCGCTCGCGGATGAGCCGGAGCAAGGTCGCATGGCGGGAGCGGCCTGCGGCAACGAGCGATTCGTGTACCGGCTCCGGCCGATTGTAAATCAATGATTCCCCCGCGAAAGAAGTGAGCATCCCTCCGGCTTCGTGCACCAAAAGATCAGCCGCCGCAAGGTCCCAGTCGTGGCTATTGGGGCCGGCAAGAGCGCCGTCGAGCGCCCCGCTGGCCACGCGGGCAAGCCGCAGGGCCAGCGAGGACATGCGCGGCATCGCCTCGATGCCCGGCTCGACCGCTGCGAGCCGCTCCAGGCGCCGCTTCGGCCCGGAAAACTTGGCGCCCGCCAGCCGGTCACCGCGACTGGAGCGGATCGGTGCTCCATTCAACGTCGCACCGCTCCCCGACACCGCCAGGAACAATTCATCCGTTACCGGAGCAAACACGGCGGCTACAACCGGGCGGCCGGCGTTGACCAAGGCAGCCGAGACCGACCAATCGGAGAGTCCCGCTAGATAGCCGCGGGTGCCATCGATGGGATCGACCACCCAAACGTTCTCCTCCTGCAGGCGTGCAGGATCGTCCTCCGTTTCCTCCGAGAGCCAGCCGATGTCGTGCACGGCGAGCAGGCGTTCGCGCAGCAATCCATCGACGGCGATGTCGGCCTCGCTCACCGGCGAGGAATGGCCCTTGGTCCAGCTCCTGAGCTCACTGCCAAATGCTTGCAGCGCCAGTGCACCCGCTTCACGCACGGCGGCGGCAAGCCGGTCGCGCACCTCCTCGCGATCGATGAACAAGCTATCTTCCGGCAACAGTCAGACCCTCCACGCGGACGGTAGGCGCATTGGTACCGAAGCGAAATTTCAGATCGTTTGCCGGGGTCAATTCCCTGAACATCTCGATGAGGTTTCCCGCGATCGTCACCTCGCTGACCGGATAGCTGCACCTGCCGTTCTCGATCCAGAACCCGCACGCACCGCGACTGTAGTCGCCGGTGACCTGATTGACTCCCATCCCGATAAGATCAGTGACGTAGAACCCCTCGGCGACGTCCGCCATCAGCGCTTCCGGCGTCGCCGGGCCGGGCGCGAGATGCAGGTTGCTGGCTCCGGGGGAAGGGGTCGAGGACACGCCTCGCTGCGCATGACCGGTCGTGGACAAGCCAAGCTCGCGCGCCGTCGCGGTGTCGAGAAGCCAGGAGGTGAGCACGCCGTCTTCGACCATGGCCAGCCGCGCGGGTGCGACGCCTTCCGCATCGAATGGCCGCGAGCGCAGACCGCGCTTGCGAAGCGGATCGTCGACCACTTGAATGCCCGGCCTGAACAGTCGCTGGCCGAGGCGATCCTTGAGAAAGCTCGTCTTGCGCGCGACTGCCGCGCCGTTGATTGCGCCCGCGAGATGACCGATCAGTGAGCCCGCAACCCGCGGATCGAACACGACCGGCACACGCCTGGTCTCGACCTTGCGGGGATCGAGCCGCGCGACCGCCCGTTCCCCGGCGCTACGCCCGATCGTGTCGGAAGGATCGAGATCGGAGCCATGCAGCGCGGATGAGTAATCGTAGTCGCGCTCCATCGCCGTGCCGTCGCCGGCAATGGCGGTCATCGATACGCTCTGGCCGGAATTGAGATAGGCACCGCGAAATCCTTCGCTGGTCACCAGCACCATGCCACCGATGCCGGCCGAGGCGGAGGCACCGCCCGACTTGGTCACGCCGATCACTGCCAGCGCGGCAGCCTCGGCCTGCCTTGCCCGCTCTTCCAGCTGCGCGACGCTGGGCAGATCGGGATCCAGGAGATCAAGGTCGGCAACGGCGCGCGCCAGGCGCGCCGGATCGGCCAGGCCGGCGAACGGGTCGTCAGGCGCCACCCGCGCCATGGCGACGGCGCGGTGCGCGAGCTCGGTCACGTCGGCCTTGGCGTCGTTGCTGGATACCACCGCCTGGCGACGGCCGACGAGCACACGCAGGCCGATGTCGTCGCTTTCGGAGCGCTCCGATTCCTCCACTGCATGCTCGCGCACTTCAACCGAGAGCGAGACCGAGCGCACCGCCAGCGCATCGGCGGCATCGGCGCCGGCGTGACGCGCGGCCGCCACTAGCCGCTCGGCAAGCTCGGTCAGCGCCGATTGATCAAGCAGTGAGGTCATTGGGCATATCGATGGCAGGGAAACGCCTGCAGGGCTTCTTTGGACCGAGCGCGGCAACCTCTCGTCAAGCATGAAACCGGTTGGCGAGCGCGATACCGGGCTTTAACCAGCAACGTTAAGCGGATGTCGAGGCGCTTGCGGCATCGTGCCAGACCGGATCGGGGGCAATTCCGGCAGCGACGATGAACCGGACTCCCCTGGCGGGGAGATAGGGATTGAGGCGTCACGCAACAACCGGCAGGGACACGCTTGCGGGGTCGGGCCAATGGCTCGACCCCTTCGCCCTTCCGCTCCGTTTCCTGCGCCCTGATATCAGCGCCGACGCGCGGGTTCGCGTGGTCGATCTGCATCGCGAGCGCGTGGTGGTACGCCGCGCCTTGCGCGGCATGCGGATGGCGCTGAACGTCCCGGTCAGCTGCTTTCTCGGGGTGGTGATCCGTATCGAGCCCGCCGCAGCGGGGGCCGCGGCCGTTGCCGCCGTCGTGCTGGAGCATCATGACCCCGCTCTCTCGCTCACTCTCTGCCGAGCCCATGATCCCGGCGAGGCGGTCGGCGAATGGCAGTCGTGGGGTCGGGCATTGGGGCTGCCGCTGCTCGTCGCCGATGCGGATGGCCAGCTGCATGAGCCATTCCCGCGTGTTGGCGCGCTGTGCACCGGGATCCCGTGCGCGCGCCGGCGGAGCCGCTCGGCGGTAGCTGCGCGGCGGCCGTCGCTGCCGCTACGACGGCGCGCAGGCGCGCTGCGAGTCCCCCTCGTGCATCGTGGCGAGCGAGAGATGATCGCGCGGAATTGACCGCCGACCGGTCGCGCCGGCGAGTGGCGAGACCGAGCATGCCCGACTACCAGGGCAACGCTCCGTCGAGCGCCATCCCTGCGAACAGAATGAGCCCGGCATCGCGGTTCGACTTGAACACATGCAGGCAGTTGACGGGATCATCGATCGCGAGGCGGCGAATTTGCCAACCCAGATGCGCGGCGAAGGCAATCAGCCCAAGCAAGAACGCGATCCCGCCTCCGGCTCGCCATCCGGCAACTCCGATCAATAGAACGGCGAGAGCGTAGAAGGCACCCAGCATCGGCTTGGTCCGCTCCTGGAACAGGAGCGCGGTCGATTTGATGCCGATCAGCGCATCGTCCTCGCGATCCTGATGGGCATAGATCGTGTCGTAGCCGATGACCCAGCAGATCGCACCGGCGTAGAGCCAGAGGGCGGGCGGGTCGAGCCTGCCGAACGCGGCCGGCCAGCCCATCAGCGCGCCCCAGGAGAACGCCAGGCCGAGCACGATCTGCGGCCAGTAGGTCAGCCGCTTCATGAAAGGATAGACGGCCACCACCGCGAGCGACGCAAGCCCGACGGCGATCGTGAATCGATTGAACTCGAGCAGCACCGCCAGCCCGATCAAGGCCTGCAGCAGCAGGAAGGCGGCTGCGGCGGCGACACTCACCTGCCCTGACGGAATCGGTCGCGACCGTGTGCGCTCGACCCGGGCGTCGAGATCGCGATCCACGATATCGTTCCAGGTGCAACCCGCGCCGCGCATCGCGAAGGCGCCGATGAAGAACAGCAGCAGATGCCGCAGGTCGAGGAGCGCCCCGGCAGGAATCGCAGCAAGTGCTACCGACCACCAGCAGGGGATGAGCAGAAGCCAGGAGCCGATCGGCCGGTCGAGGCGGGCGAGCCGAAGGTAGGGCCGAGCCCATGCAGGAGCGAGACCGTCGACCCAGTTGCCCGTCGAGTCGGCAACCGGGCTCTCGCCGCCGGTCATCGCATCAGCGGGCTGCCCTCGAGCGTGTCGAACGTTCCGGCGCCGCGCTTGCCTGCACTCGATGCGTCCGGCACGACCGGCGTAGTGCCGAGCACCTCGCTCAGCGTGGGGCCGGCCGGCCGTGGGCCATCTGCGGCCGCGTCGCAGACCTGCTTGCCTATTTTCGAAGCGTGACTGTGTCCCGCCTTGACCTGCTGGATCGCCTCGGCGGGAACCCCGCATATCGACTTGCGCTCCTCCAGGGCCTTGAGCATCTTGCCTTCGGCGGCCAGAAACACCTTGAAAAGCTTGCACAATTGTTCAGGACCGACCTTCTTCTTGCCGGCTGCCTGCAAAGCCTGGCCGTGCTTGCCCGCCTCGTCCCGATAGGTCAGCAGCTCCTGGCAGGCCGCAGGCGGCTGTTGGGGAGCCCCGAACGGAGAGCCCGGTATGCCGGGGGACATGCCTGGAGACCCGGGCATTCCCGGCATGCCGCCGAACTGTGCGGCGGCCGGTCCCAGCGGCACCACGGCAAGCGCAAGCACGATTGGCACAGCCCGGCTGAGCGGCATGGCAAGATTCCCCGGAGCCCCATGGACCTCGAGTGGTCCGGCGGCCCCCGGCAGATACCGCCTCCAGATTTCGGCGATAACAAGACCGGAGGCGGCCCGGGCAAGCGCCGGCCCAACAAGGTCGGGCCGCGTCCGGCCATAACGTTCCACTGCGATAAGTCCAGCAGCCCGTTTCACCGCCGCCGCCGTTTGCTCCCGCGGCTATTGGTACGGCGGCAGAGACCGGGTAACGCAGTCAGCCATGCCCCGCTACGATTTCCGCAGCCCCCGTGTCTACGTTGACGCACCCCTCGGCGCGGGCACCACGCTGGCACTCGACGCCACGCAGGCGAATTACCTGGGCAACGTGCTCCGCCTGCGGGACGGCGACAAGGTGCTGGTCTTCAACGGTTCTGACGGGGAGTGGCAGGGCCGGCTGGTGCGCGCGGGCCGGCGCCGGGCTGCGCTTGCTCTCGACAACCGCACCCGGGCGCAGACCGCCGCGCTCGATCTGCACTATCTGTTCGCCCCATTGAAGCATGCGCGGCTCGACTACATGGTGCAGAAGGCGGTCGAGATGGGTGCCTCGCGTCTGCAGCCCGTCATTACCCGCCACACCCAGCCTGCACGCGTGAATCTCGACCGCGTGCGCGCGAATGCGATCGAGGCGGCCGAGCAGTGCGGGATCCTCACGCTACCGCAGATCGGAGCGCTGCTCGGCTTCGAGGCAATGATCGCCGCGCGTGACACCGCTCGCCTGCTGGTGTTCTGCGACGAGGATGCCGAGGTGAAGGACCCGGTTGCCGCGCTTGCGGCAGCGGACGGACCACGGAGCGGCCCTGCTGTCCCGCTGGCAGTGCTGATCGGGCCGGAAGGCGGCTTTGCCGCAGACGAGCGATCCGTTCTCCTGGCCCAGCCGAACGTGGTGCGGCTCGCGCTTGGGCCGCGCATCCTGCGCGCCGATACCGCGGCAGTTGCGGCGCTGGCCTTGGTTGGGGCAGTGCTGGGCGATTGGCGGTAGGCCGGTCGACGTTTTAATGGAAATTCATGTGGTTGGCATCGCGTTAAGGGCAGCGCCCGTTTGTCGTCGTAATCGCCGCTGGCCCGTGCTAATCGGCGCCGTGCCTGCAGAAACGAGCGACGCCGCCCCCGCCAATGACATCCGTCAGCATTTTGCCGTCGCCCACCGGCCCGAGCGATCAGCGGGCAGATGCGCTCCTCGAGCTGTTCGAGCGCGCCGGCTACGTCCGGGTGGCGCCGCCGATCCTGCAGCCGGCGGAGCCGTTCCTCGACCTTTCCGGCGAGGAGATCCGCAAGAGCATGTATCTCACCAGCGATCCGCAGGGTCGCGAGCTTTGCCTGCGCCCCGATCTGACCATTCCGGTATCGCGCGTCTATCTGAGCTCTCCTGCCGCCGGCAAGCCGCGCGGATTTTGCTATCTCGGCCCGATTTTTCGCCATCGCCCCGATGCCGCGGTCGAATTCCTGCAGGCCGGCATCGAGTCCTTTGGTCGCTCCGATACCGCGGCAGCGGACGCGGAGATGCTCGCGCTGGGGCTCGACGCCACCGCCCACTACGGCCTGCCGCAGCCGGCGATCCGCATCGGCGATGTCGCGCTTTTCTCGGCGCTGGTCGCAGCCCTCGACCTTGCGCCGGTCTGGAAGCGGCGCCTGATCAAGGATTTCAATCACAAGACATCGCTCGCGCATGATCTCGAGCGGCTGACCATCAGTGCATCGCACGCCCGGCCGGAATATCAAGGCGTGCTCGCGGCGCTTGCCGGGTCCGATCCCAAGGCCGCACACGCGCTGGTCACCGACCTCCTCTCGATCGCGGGCATAACCGCCGTCGGTGGCCGCTCCGCCGGCGAGATTGCCGATCGCTTTCTCGACCAGGCAGCGCTCGGCGCGCGCGCCTCGCTGCCCAGCGAGACCCGGGCATTGATCGAGAAGTTTCTCGCGATCCGCGGTGACCCCGATGAAACGGCGGCAGAGCTGCGCGCTTT
This sequence comes from Xanthobacteraceae bacterium, assembly GCA_036406655.1. GTDB lineage: Bacteria > Pseudomonadota > Alphaproteobacteria > Rhizobiales > Xanthobacteraceae > VAZQ01. The sequence goes on from DASXAP010000039.1 coordinate 62,118, forward strand.
CGCCCGCGCCAGCAGTGTCGCACTTGATGCGGCGCTCGACCTTTTCGAGAGCCGCACCGGTTTTCTCGCCGCCCGGGGCGTCGACGTGTCGCGCATCCGCTTTTCCACCGCATTCGGCCGCGGCCTCGACTACTACAGCGGCTTCGTGTTCGAGCTGCATTCACCGGGAGGCGGTGAAGCTGAGCCCCTGGTTGCCGGCGGCCGCTACGACGGGCTGCTGTCCCGGCTCGGCAGCGCCCAACCCATTCCCGCTGTCGGTTTCGCGGTCTGGATCGAGCGGCTCGCCGCGCTGCGGAGCAGAGCATGACCGCCCCGTTCGTCATCGCGGTGCCGGCCAAGGGTCGGCTGCAGCAGAACGCGGAGTCGTTTTTCGCCCGCGCCGGCCTCGAGCTTCTGAAGCCGCGGGGCGCCCGCGACTATCGCGGCTCGATCGCGGATATTCCCGGCGTCGAGGTCGCCTATATTTCCGCCGCCGAGATCGTCACCATGCTGGCGCAGGGCGCGGTGCATCTCGGGCTCACCGGCGAAGATCTGGTCAGGGAGATGATCCCGGAGGCGGATCGTCACGTCGTCCTCATCAACGAGCTCGGGTTCGGGCATGCGAGTGTGGCGGTGGCCGTGCCCCAGGCCTGGATCGACGTTCACAGCATGGCCGATCTCGACGATGTGGCCACCGCGTTTCGGCTCAAGCACGAGCGCAAGATGCGAGTTGCCACGAAATACGTGCATCTGACGCGTCGCTTTTTCTCGGCCCAGGGCATCACCGACTATCGCATCGTCGAAAGCACCGGCGCGACCGAAGGAGCGCCCGCCGCGGGCACCGCCGAGCTGATCGTCGACATCACGACCACTGGAGCGACGCTTGCGGCCAACGGTCTCAAGGTGATCGAGGATGGAATCATCCTGCGCTCCCAGGCCAATCTGGTGGCGGCCCGCGCGGCGATCTGGGGCAGCTTCGAACGCGAGCACGCCCGGCTCGTCCTCGATCGCATTGCCGCGCAAGACCGCGCCCGCGCCTTCCGCGAGGTGCGGGCGCGCTTCGTCGAATGCGATCAGGCATTGCTCTCCGAGCTCAGGCAGCGGTTCGGGGTCGAGACGCCGTTCGGTGGACCAACCTCGTCCGGCATGATCACCCTGCATTCTCCACCGGAGCACGTGCACGCAACGGCGACCCTGCTGCGGCAGCGCGGCGCCGAGAACGTCGTGGTCACCGAGCTCGGCTACGTCTTCTCCCGCGCCAACCCGCTCTACGCCAGGCTCGAAGCCGGGCTGCAATCGCCGCAGTCGGCATGAGGTCATGCCGCTCCTTCCGGTGGTCGATCGCAGAAAGCGGCAAAATCGATGGGCCGGCGGCGGTCGAGCGTGCGATGCGCGATCGGCATCGGATACTTGAGGCCCGTCGCGCAATTGAACAACAGCACCCGCTCGTCGCGGCCGATCCGCCCGTCGGCCACTGCCTGCTTCAACGCGGCATAGGTCGCGGCCCCCTCGGGGCACATCAGGAAGCCCTCGGCGCGCGCCACCTCCTCGACCGCAGCGGTGATCGCCTCGTCGCCGACCGCGACGGCGAAGCCCTTGCTCGCGCGCACCGCGCGCAGGATCAGGAAATCGCCGAGCGCCTGCGGCACGCGGATCCCGGCTGCGATAGTGCGCGCTCCATCCCAGCGCGGCGCGTGCTCCTTTCCGGATTCGAAGGCGCGCACGATCGGTGCGCAGCCCGCCGCCTGCACGGCGACCATGCGCGGGCGCCTGGCGTCGATAAAGCCGATCGCCTCGAGCTCGGCGAATGCCTTCCACATGCCGATCAGCCCGGTGCCGCCGCCGGTGGGGTAGAGAATCACGTCGGGAAGCTCCCAGCCGAGCTGCTCGGCGAGCTCGATCCCCATCGTCTTCTTGCCCTCGATGCGGTAGGGCTCCTTCAGCGTCGAGAAGTCGAACCAGCCGCGAGTGCGCACGCCTTCGCCGACGAGCTTGCCGCAGTCGTTGATCAGGCCATCGACCAGATAGACCGTCGCGCCCTGCAGCGCGATCTCGTTCACGTTCACTTCGGGAGTGTCCGCCGGGCAATAGGCGGTGACGGTCATGCCCGCGCGCCGGCCATAGGCCGCGAGCGCCGCGCCGGCGTTGCCGT
>DASXAP010000040.1:0-2946 GCA_036406655.1 Xanthobacteraceae bacterium
GCTGATGCGCGAGGTGGCCTCGAGCAAGACCGGCCTGCGCACGGCACGGCGCATCAGCCATGTCTTCATCATGGATGTGCCGACCTATGCGGAGACGCTGTTCATCACCGATGCCGCGATCAACATCTTTCCCGATCTCGATGCCAAGCGCGACATCGTGCAGAACGCGATCGACTTATTCACCCAGGTCGGGCTCGGCACCCCGCGGGTGGCGATTCTCTCCGCCGTCGAGACGGTGACCTCGAAGATCCCCTCGACCATCGAGGCGGCGGCGCTCTGCAAGATGGCCGAGCGCGGGCAGATCACCGGCGGCATCCTCGACGGCCCGCTGGCCTTCGACAATGCCATCGATCCCGAGGCGGCGAGGATCAAAGGGATCAAGTCCGCGGTGGCGGGACGGGCGCAGATTCTGGTCGTGCCCGACCTCGAGGCGGGCAACATGCTGGCGAAGAATCTCAGCTTCCTCGCCAAGGCGGACTCGGCCGGCCTCGTCCTCGGCGCGCGCGTGCCGATCATCTTGACCTCGCGCGCGGACTCGGTGCGCTCGCGGCTGGCGTCGTGCGCCGCTGCCGTTCTCTACGCGCATGCGCGGCGCAGCACGGCCGCGCTGCCGGCGGCCTGACCGGCGATGGACACCGTCCTCGTCGTCAATGCGGGCTCGTCGAGCGTCAAGTTCCAGGTGTTCGGCGCCTCCGGCGAGGGCCGCCTCGAGCGCCTGATCAAGGGGCAGATGGACGGCATCGGCACGCGCCCGCGACTGCGTGCAACGGGCGCCGATGAAAAGCCGCTCATCGACAAGAGCTATCCGCCGGAGCAGGTCGGCGATGTTCCGACCGCGCTCGCCACCGCGGGAGCCTGGCTGCGCGAGGCGCAGAACGTGGAGCCTGTGGCCGTGGGGCATCGGGTGGTGCACGGCGGCCCGCGCTACGACCGGCCGGTCCTGATCGAGCCGAGCGTGCTCGCCGACCTCGAGCATTATGTCTCGCTCGCCCCGCTGCACCAGCCGAACAACCTTGCGCCGATCCGTGCGCTCCTCGCCCGTTTCCCCGACCTGCCCCAGGTCGCCTGCTTCGACACCGCCTTCCATCGCGGCCACGATGCGCTCGCCGACCACTTCGCGATTCCCGAGCGTTTCTATGCCGAAGGCGTGCGCCGCTACGGTTTTCACGGCTTGTCCTACGAATACATCGCCGGCCGGCTGCCGAAGGTGGCGCCGGAGATCGCCGCCGGACGGGTCATCGTTGCCCATCTCGGCAGCGGCGCGTCGATGTGCGCGCTGCGCAACGGCCGCAGCGTCGAAAGCACCATGGGATTCACCGCGCTCGACGGGCTGCCGATGGGGACGCGGCCGGGCCAGCTCGATCCCGGCGTCGTGCTCTACCTCGTCGAGGAGAAGCGGATGAGCGCCGCGCAGATCCAGAGCCTGCTCTACCACGAGTGCGGACTGAAAGGCCTCTCCGGGATAAGCAACGATGTACGCGAGCTCGATGCGAGTCCCGACCCGCGGGCACGCTTTGCCCTCGATTATTTCGTCTACCGGGTAGGCCTGCACGCCGGGCTGCTGGCGGCGGCGCTCGGCGGGCTCGACGCCTTCGTGTTCACCGCCGGCATCGGCGAGAACTCGCCCGGCATGCGCGAACGCATCGCGCAGAAGCTCGGCTGGCTGGGCGCAGTGCTCGACCCGGAGGCGAATTCAGCGGGCGGCACCTTGATATCCGCGCGCAACAGCCGGATCGGTCTCTACGTCGTGCCGACCGACGAGGAGCAGATGATCGCCCGGCATACGCGGGAGCTGCTCGCCGCGCGCCGCCTCGATCCGCGCTCGTCACCCCGACCCGGCATTGCGGCGCGGTAGCGCCCGCACGCTACTCGAGCTCGAGGCGGAATGGATCGGCTTCGAAGCCCAGCGTGCCGCGGCCGATCGACTCGATCGCCGCGACCATGCGGCTGTCGCGGGCGAGCATGCGGTCGGCGAGCGACACGATGCGGGGATTGGGCGTGGCGGTCGGCGAGGCGCAGCGCAGCGCCTGCGCGATCGCCCGTTCGTCGCGTCCGGGGTTGAGCGCGCAGGCCGCGACATAGGCCGCCGCGGTCGAGCGGCTGATGCCGGCAAAGCAATGCACGACCAGCGGCTTGGCGCGGTCCCAGCCGCGCACGAAGTCAACGAGCGCAAGCACGTGCTCTTCCCCGGCGAGCACGTGGCCGTCCACGGGCGCGGCGATGTCGTCCACGCCGAGAATGAGGTGATTGGCCTCGGCGATGCTCTTCGGGCGCAGCACCAGGTCGCTGTCCTTGAGCAGCGTGACCACGTGCAGGGCTCCGGTCGTCTCGACCGTCTGATGGAGCCGCGCGAGCGAGCAGACATGGATCATCGGGAATTGCCGAGTTGCTTGCTGGAAGAGGACGTGTGCTCGTGGGTAAGGGGGATATATGTCGCGGGAGAGCGGCGCGGAAGTGTCAATCGCCGGCGAGCTGGGCGAAACGCGCGAGATAGCGCCTCTCCGCCACCTCGGCGGGCCAGGGCGAGAGATAGTCACGCTCCAGGACCGCGGAGAATCTGGGCGGCGCGCCGAAGAAGCGCCGCGCTTCGGCGGCCGAAAACCCGGCAAGGCGCGTGGCTTCGAGATAGGCCGCGGAAAGGTCGCAGCTCTTGATGCGGGCAGCGAGGTCGGGCGGCAGCACCGGGGGCAGCCCGAAGCGCAGATGCACGGCTGCCAACAGCCGCGCCTCGACCGCCTTGTAGGCGTCTCCGATCACCGCCTTGAACGGAGAGATCATGTCACCGATCACGTATTCGGGAGCGTCGTGCAGCAGCACGGCGAGACGGCTCGGGCGGTCGAGGCGGGCGCCGGCGCGGGCGAGGCTCTCGACCAGCAGCGAATGCTGGGCGACGGAGAAGATTTGCGCCCCTTCGGTTTGCCCGTTCCAGCGGGCCACCCGCGCGAG
>DASXAP010000041.1:0-2347 GCA_036406655.1 Xanthobacteraceae bacterium
CCGCGCGCGGCAAGGTCGTGGACGAGCGGGCGCTGGCCCGCGCCATCGAGCTAGGGCGGATTCGCGGCGCCGCAATCGACACCTTCGAAGAGGAGCCGCTGCCGCTCGATTCGCCGCTGCGCAAGCTGGGCGATCGCGTGCAGCTGTCGCCGCATTCGGCCTCCTACACCGAGGGAGGTGAGCTTCGGCAAGGGGTGGCCTGGGCGACACGCTCGGTGGTCACGGCGCTCGGCGGCGGTATCCCCGACAACGTCTTCAACCGCGAGGTGATCGCCCGCTGGAAGGAGCGCTTTGGCGGCACGAGCATAAGCGGCTGAGCGGCAGGACGCGAAGCGGCCCCACCGCAGATGCTTGGTCGATCACCGCCCTTGGCCTGTCCCGGACTCTCGATGCATGCAGTTATTGCATGACTGCGCCGCAACATGACTCGTTTTGCGATGCAAAATGGAACTTATATGTCGGCTCGAGACGGTTCCGGGCCGCTGCCCGGGACAGAGAGGTAAAAGACCATGCTTGTCGCTATCGTCAACTTCATTCGCGCGTGGAAGCGCTACAACGCCAACCTGCGGGAGCTGTCCCAGCTCGGCGACCGGGAATTGGCCGACATCGGCATCAGCCGTTCGGACATTCCGCGCGTTGCCTGGGATAACGCCGAGCGCTGAGCGTTCCTCCCATCGCCGAACCCGGAGCGCCCGCCGAAAGGCGGGCGCTCGGCTTTTGGCGAGGGCGGCACGTCCCCCCGGCGGATTGCCGTGCCGGGGCCCGCCGCGTAGAAGGCGGGGGCCTGTCATCAGTCCCGCGCGCACGAGACGAGCATGCGACGAGGCGAGTCGATCCATGTCATCGGCGGCGGACTTGCCGGCTCCGAGGCGGCCTGGCAGATCGCCGCGGCAGGGGTTCCGGTCGTGCTGCACGAGATGCGGCCGGGCAACTCCACCCCGGCACACAGGACGGGCGCTCTCGCCGAGCTCGTGTGCTCGAACTCGTTCCGATCCGATGACCACGAGCACAATGCGGTCGGGCTGCTGCATCAGGAGATGCGCCGGTTGGGGTCGCTGATCATGCGCGCCGCGGACGCCAATCAGGTGCCCGCCGGCTCGGCGCTCGCGGTCGACCGCGAAGGCTTTGCCGCCGCGGTCTCCTCAGCCCTCGCCGCCGAGCCGCTGGTGGAGATACGACGCGAGGAGGTGGCCGCCTGGCCGCCTCCGGAATGGGACAACGTCATCGTCGCGACCGGACCGCTGACCTCGCCCGCGCTCGCATCGGCGATAAGGAGGCGGACCAGCGAGGACGCGCTCGCCTTCTTCGACGCCATCGCCCCGATCGTCCACCGCGGCTCGATCGACATGTCGGTCGCCTGGCTGCAGTCGCGCTACGACAAGCCAGGGCCGGGCGGCTCGGGGGCCGACTACATCAATTGTCCGCTCACCCGCGAGCAGTATTTTGCGTTCGTCGATGCCTTGCTTGCCGGCGAGAAGACGGCTTTGCACGACTGGGAAGCGGCAACGCCGTTCTTCGAGGGCTGCCTGCCGATCGAGGTGATGGCGGAGCGCGGCCGTGAGACGCTGCGGCACGGTCCGATGAAGCCGTTCGGGCTCACCGATCCGCACACGCCGGGCATCAAGCCCTATGCGGTCGTGCAGCTGCGCCAGGACAACCGGCTGGGGACGCTGTTCAACATGGTGGGTTTCCAGACCAGGCTCCGGCACGGCGAGCAGACGCGCATCTTTCGCAGCATCCCCGGGCTCGAGAAGGCGGAGTTCGCGCGGCTCGGCGGGCTTCACCGCAACACCTTCATCAACGCGCCGCGGCTGCTCGACGCCACCTTGTGCCTCAAGCTCGAGCCGCGGCTGCGCTTTGCCGGCCAGATCGCCGGCTGCGAAGGCTATGTGGAATCGGCGGCGATCGGGCTGCTAGCCGGCCGGTTTGCAGCGGCGCAGCGGCGCTCGGAGCAACTCGTGCCGCCGCCCCCGACCACGGCGCACGGTGCGCTGCTTGCTCACCTGACCGGCGGGCATCTGCAGACAATCGACGCGGGCCCCCGCTCGTATCAGCCGATGAACGTCAATTTCGGCCTCTTTCCTCCCCTGGCACAGGGGGTGGCCGGCGAGGATGGCGGCCGGTTGCGCGGAGAGGCCGCCCCTTCCCGCGAGCGCGGGAGGGCACGGGAGACGGGGAAAAAACCGGCGCTCACCCGGCGCGCGCTCGCCGATCTCGAGCGCTGGATCGCAGCTCATGCTGACGCGGTCGCGGCGGAGTAGCGAGGTGACCGCCCCGAGCGAGCTCGCCGGCCGCTGGAGGAGCGGGGTTGTGCTCAAGCGCGATCCGCTCTCGACCGTCGAGCGCG
>DASXAP010000042.1:0-4246 GCA_036406655.1 Xanthobacteraceae bacterium
GATCGAGGACACCTGGTCGGTCGTCGGCATGCGCGGCACCGGCAGCCAGGATTTTGTCGTCGAGGACGTGTTCGTCCCCGCCGCCCACACCTGCTTTCTCGGCGACCCGGCGGTCGAGCCGAACCCGCTCTACGACCGCCGCCTGGTTTTCGTGAACCTCTTTACCGCCGTCGCCGCGAACTCGCTCGGCATCGCCCGGGGCGCCATCGACGCATTCGTCGACATGGCGGGCCGGGAGACCTCGACCCGGTCCGCGGACCTGCTGCGCGACCGCCCGGCCGTGCAGGCGCGCCTCGCCGAGGCCGAAGCCATTCTCAACGCCGCCCGCGCCTATGTCGTCGCCGCGGTCGGCAGATTGTGGGACGAGGCCGGCGGCGGCGCCGACCCGAGCCTCGCCCTCGCCCAGGCGCGGCTCGCGATCGTGCACGCGATGCGCGAGGCGGTCCGCACCGTCGATCTGGTGTTCCACGCCGCCGGAACCAACGCGATCTATACGCGCAACCCGCTGGAGCGGCATTTTCGCGACATCCACGTCGCGGTGCAGCACAACGCCGCCTTCCCGGCGCAATACGAATCCGCCGGCAAGGTGCTGCTGGGCCTGCGCCCGGCCGATATGGGCTGGTGATTTTCGCGCCTTGCCCGGTAAGTCTGCCTCGGGCGGATCGAGCCGCAGCGGTCGGCCGGCATGCCGGCTCGCGCGACGACAGGAATTGGATCGAGCGCCACGGACGCCGGGCGTAAACCTCCACCTCGCGGGGCGCGCTATGGCGAGCCGTAGCCCGGAGCGTGAAGGCAGGCCGTCCAGTGGCCGGCTTGCACCTCCCGCAGCTCGGGCGCCGCTTGCCGGCACTCCGCGGTAGCCATCCAGCAGCGGGGGTGGAAGACGCACCCCTTGGGCGGATTGAGCGGGCTCGGCACCTCTCCAGCCAGGGGTATGCGCTCTCTCTCAGTGTCGATGATCGGGTCGGGTATCGGCACGGCCGAAAGCAGCGCCTTGGTGTAGGGGTGGAGCGGGGTTGCATAGATCGCATTCCGCTCGGCGATTTCCATGATATGGCCGAGATACATCACCGCCACCCTGTCGCTGATGTGCCGCACCACCGACAGATCGTGCGCGATGAACAGATAGGTCAGGTCGAATTTCTCCTGCAGCTCCTCCAGCAGGTTGACGATCTGCGCCTGGATCGACACGTCCAAGGCCGACACCGGCTCGTCGCACACGACAAACCGGGGATTGACTGCGAGCGCCCGGGCCACGCCGATGCGCTGCCGCTGCCCGCCGCTGAACTCATGGGGATACCGGTCGGCCATCGAGGCGCGCAGCCCGACCAGCGACATGAGCTCCGCAACCCGCTCGCGATACGCCCCCCGATCGGCGCACAGGCCCTGCACGAGGAGCGGCTCGCCGACGATGTCCCCGGCGGTCATGCGCGGGTTCAACGAGCTGTACGGGTCCTGAAAGATCACCTGCATGTGGCGGCGCATGCCTCGCAGCTCCCGCCCGTCCATGCTGCACAAATCCCTGCCGTCGAACAGGACGGTGCCGGCGGTCGGCCGGTAGAGCTGCAAGATGCAGCGCCCCGTCGTGGTCTTGCCGCAGCCGCTTTCGCCGACCAGCCCCAGGGTCTCGCCGCGCCGGACGACAAAGCTCACGTCATCGACCGCCTTGATGTGCCCGACGGTCTGCTGAACGACAACGCCCGAGGTCACCGGAAAGTACATCTTGAGGTTCTTCACCTCGATCAGGACTTCGTCGTCCGGCTCGTGCCGGGCGTTCTCGACTGCCGTCATGCCGCATGCTCCTTGGCCCGCGACAGCAGCGCCTCCGCCGCGAAGCAGGCCGAGACGTGACCCGCCCCGACCGGCCGCAACGGCGGCGTCTCCGCCACGCAGCGCTCTGTGGCGAACCGACACCGCTCTCGGAAGGCGCACCCTGCCGGCAGGTGCAGCATATCCGGCGGCTGTCCCTCGACAGGGTCGAGCTTCTCCGTTCGCGGCAGGTCGAGCCTGGGGACGGAGTTCAAGAGTCCGAGGGTGTAGGGGTGGCCGGGGCGCCGATAGATGTCCCGGGCCGTTCCCCGCTCGATGATCTTGCCGGCATACATGATGTTGACCCGGTCGGCGTAGCGGGCCACGACCCCAAGATTGTGGGTGATGATGAGCAGGGAGACGCCGTACTCCCGGCTGAGATCCTTCATCAAATCAAGGATCTGGGCCTGGATGGTCACGTCGAGCGCCGTCGTCGGCTCGTCGGCGATGATCAGCTTGGGATTGCAGCTGAGCGCCATCGCGATCATCACCCGCTGCAGCATGCCACCGCTGAAGTGATGGGGAAACTGCCTCAGCCGGCGTTCCGGGTCCGGGATTCCGACCTGCTCGAGCCGGCGCACGGCCTCGCGGCGCGCCTCCGCCTTGCTCATGCGAAGGTGGAGCTCGAGCGACTCGGTCAGCTGGCGCCCGATCGAGAGCACCGGGTTGAGCGAGGTCATCGGCTCCTGATAGACCATGGCAATCTGCTTGCCGCGGACGCGCCTGATCTCCGCGTCGGACAGCTTGAGCAGGTCTCGACCCGCGAAAATGACCTCCCCGCCCACGATCTTGCCGGGCGGGTTCGGGACAAGGCGCATGATCGACAGCGCGCTCACACTCTTGCCGCAGCCGCTTTCGCCGACGAGGCCGAGCGTCTCTCCCTCATCGAGAGCATAGGAGACGCCGTCCACCGCCTTCACCACGCCCGCCGGGGTGAAGAAATACGTCTTGAGATCCCTGACCTCTAGCAGCGTAGCCATGCACACGCCTTCTGCGGTGAAAAACCAAGGCCACTCGATGATCGCCGCCCTCACCGGCGGTTTATCGGCGCTCCCCTCCGGCCTCATTCACGGGAGCTCGGCCTCATGCGGTCGAGCCATGCCGTGAGCCTTGATCTTTCTCGGACCAAGCCGTGCTGATCGAAATGGTGAACACAAAAATGCGCCCACGAATTTTCGAACGCCATCTCCATATCGCCGGTGACCGAGGTCGTGCCCAGCCCGATTTCTGCGTAGGTAAACTCGAAGCTGCCACTGGGACGCGCCAGCGCAACGTGGAATGGCTGACCGGTAAACTCGTTGATCATCGGCCTGCCGCTGCTCCGCATGAGGCCGGGTATCTCTACTCTTGCGGTTCTGAGCTCCAAGTCCGCTTCGAGATCAATCGCCAGGAACAATGTCTCGCAAAATTCCGAGCATGTGGACGCGAGCACGGCGAAAAGATTGCTCAATGGTTCGCATGCCTCGCCTGAGATGATCGTTTCGAGCGCGGTCCGTTGAGCCTCATCCGCACGCTGGTCGATGACGATCTGGCGCCGGCCGTTGCCGTCCTTGATTTCGCCGGGCCACTTGTACAGCGCCGCCCAGTTCAGGTCTGCGAGCGGCATATCGTTGAAGTGTCCTGCAACGATGTTGCCGACGAAGGCCGACTGGCAATAGCCGTGAGTGCTCGGCAAGTTGAACTGGCAACCACAATTCATCGCGCAATTGCAGTTATCATAAGTCTCGCTCTTGAACAGCCATTGATCAGCCATTTCACCCTCGCGAAAGTCATGATGCTCAATTTGTCAGAGCGATGTTGTTGATGTGGAAGAGGCTGGCAGCCGCCGGAGTGATCCCGGTCAAGGCAGAGGGGATTTACCAAGTGCCCCTGAGCCTCGGGTCCAGCACGTCGCGCAAGGCGTCCCCAAGGAGGTTCCAGGCAAACACGACGACGGCTATGGCGAGGCCGGGAAAGACGCCGAGCCAGGGGGCCAGGTGCACGTAGGTCTGGGCGGCCCCGTTCAACATGCCGCCCCAGGACGGGACGTCGGGCGGGACGCCGATCCCGAGAAAGCTGAGGGTGGCTTCGGCGACGATCGCGGTGCCGAGAAACACCGTGACCAGCACGATGTAGAGCGCCAGACAATTGGGGATCATGTAGCGAAAGATGACGCGCGCGTGCCCGGCCCCGATCGCCCTCGCCGACAATACGTAGCCCATTTCCTTGACCGCCAGGGCCTGGGAGCGGAGCACCCGGGCGGTGCTGGGGATGAAGGCGATGCTGAGAGCGATGACGACGTTGTTCAACGACGCGCCGAGCGCCGCCATGACGGCAATCGCCAGAATGAGGGGCGGAAAAGCCATCAGGGCATCGATGACGCGCTGGACGACGAGGTCGATCATGCCGCCGAAATGGACGCTCGTGACGCCCAACATCATGCCGATGCTGGCCCCGA
>DASXAP010000043.1:0-16022 GCA_036406655.1 Xanthobacteraceae bacterium
GACCGTGAAGGTCGAGCCCGTGCCCGGCGCGCTCTCGACGGTGATATCGCCGCCCATCATCCGGCAGAAGTGACGGCTGATGGCGAGGCCGAGGCCGGTGCCGCCGTATTTGCGGGTGGTCGAGGAATCGGCCTGGGAGAATTCCTGGAACAGGCGTGCCAGCTGCGCCTCGTTCATCCCGATCCCGGTGTCGGTCACGGCGACGCTGATGCAGTCGCGGCCGTCGATCCGCTGCGGCTGCGCGGCGATGGTGACGGTGCCGTTCTCGGTGAATTTGTGGGCGTTGCTGGCGAGGTTGAGCAGCACCTGCCGGAAGCGGATCTGGTCGGCATGGATGCTGCCGAGATCCGCCGCGCAATCGACCAGCGTGCGGTTGCCGTTCTTCGCCGCCACCGGCTCGATCGTCTTCGCCACGTCCTCGATGAGCGGCGCGAGCGGAAAGGATTCGAGGTGAAGCTCCATTCGCCCCGCCTCGATCTTGGAGAGATCGAGAATGTCGTTGATCAGCGCGAGCAGGTGGCGGGCGGCGCGCAGGACCCGGTCGAGCGGCTCGAGCTCGTCGTCGCGCTCGAGGTCGCGGGCGTCCTCCAGGAGCATCTCGGTGACGCCGATGATGGCGTTGAGCGGCGTGCGCAGCTCGTGGCTCATGCTGGCGAGGAACTGCGACTTGTGCCGGCTCGCCTCCTCGAGCTGCCGGCTCTTGTCCTGGATCTCGTCGAACAGTCGCACGTTCTCGATGGCGATGCCGGCCTGGTCGGCGAAGGTGGTGGCGAGCTCGACCTGCTTGTCGGTGAAGGGGCGCACCTCGGAGCGGGTGAGCGCCATCACCCCGATCGTCACCCCCTCGCGCAGCAGCGGCACGCCGAAGGTGGTGCGGTACTGCCCGAGCCTCTGCGCCTCGGTCCAGGTGTAGTCGGGATCGGCGAACACGTCGATGATGTGGGTGGGCCGTCCTTCCAGCGCGGTGCGCCCGATCAGCGATCCCCGCCCCGGCCTGACGTGCTGGGTCTTGAAATAGTCGCGGATGCGCGCGTGCTCTTCCCGGGAGTGGCCGTAGCTGGCCGCCCAGCGGAAGCCGTCGCCGTCGCGGCGGAACAGCCAGGCGTGATCGGCGTCGCACAGCCGCGCCGCCGATTCGGCGAGCGTCTCGAGCACGGTCTGCAGGTCGAAGGTCGAGCGGCTGATCACCTTGAGCACGTCGGCGGTGGCGGTCTGCTGCCGCAGCGATTCGCTCAGGTCGCTGGTGCGCTGCTGCACGGCATCGAACAGCCGCACGTTCTCGATCGCGATCGCCGCCTGGTCGGCGAAGGTCTCGACCAGCGCGATCTGCTTGTCGGTGAACGGCTTGACCTCGAGCCGATAGATCATCATCACCCCGAGCAAGTCGTCGCCCTTGAGGATCGGGACGCCGAGCAGCGTCCGGATCGGATCGACGTGGAGCGCGCCGTAGGAATATTCCGGATCGGCCCGGCAGTCCGGGATGTGGATCGTGCGCCGCTCGAGGGCAGCGCGGGCCGCACCGCTGTGCCGCCCCGGCCGGATCGGGTTCTTCGCCACGAACTCCTTCATCTCGTCCGAGGCATTGTACGCTACCACCAGCTGCAGCAGCTCGCCGTCGAAGCGGAAGACCAAGCCCCGGTCGGCCCCGCACAGCCGTACCGCGCTCTCGGCCACCGTCTCGAACACCGGCTGCAGATCGAAGGCGGAACGGCTGATCACTTCCAGCACCTGGGCGGTGGCGGTCTGCTGCTGCAGCGATTCAGTGAGGTCGTCGGTGCGCTGGCGCAGCTCCTTGAGCAGCCGGGTGTTCTCGATGGCGATGACCGCCTGGCTGGCGAAATTCGTCACCAGCTCGATCTGCTTGTCGGTGAACGGCCGCACCTCGGTGCGGTAGATCGCGATGGCCCCGAGAACCTCACCCTCTTTCAGCATCGGCACCGCGATATGGGTTCGTGCGCCTGCCAGCCTGGCCGAAAGAGTTTGGACTTGCTCGGCGGCCTGATCGAGAGTGTGGACGGCCTCCTTGGTCTCCAGCAGCCGGTAGAGAGGGACCCCGGGCGACGGCCGAAATGGTCCACGCTCCCGCGTGTGATCGGCCAGCGCGGCGGGCACGTTCAACATGGCGACCGGGTGGAACGCGCCGTCCTCATAACGGAACAAGAAGCCGAACTTGGCGTCACAAAGGCGCGTGGCATTGGCGAGCATGGCGTCGAACACGGGCTCGAGCTCGCCCGGCGAGCTGGAGATCACCCGCAAGACGTCCGAGGTCGCGGTCTGCTGCTCCAGCGCTTCCGTGAGCTCGCGGGTGCGCGCCTGCTCGGCCTCGAACAGCCGCGCGTTCTCGATGGCGATCACCGCTTGGTCGGCGAAGGTGGTGACGAGCTCCATCTGCTTGGCGGTGAAGGGCCGCACCGCGTGGCGGGCGAGCCCGATCACCCCGATCGGCACCCCCTCGCGCAGCAGCGGCACGCCGAGCATGGTGCGGTAGTTGCCGACCTCCAGCAGCCGGGACATCCTGTAGTCGGGATCGGCCAGCGCATCGAGAATGTGCACGGTCGCGCCCTCGAGCAGCGCCCGCCCGGTGACGCTTTCCCGCCCGGCCTTGAACGGGGTGCGCTCGAACTCCGCCTTCATCTCCGGCGAGAAGCCGTAGTTCGCCAGCGACTGGAAGGTGCCGTCCCCCTTGGGGCGGGCGATATGGCCCATGTCCGCCTCGCACAGCCGCGTCGCTGATTCGACCAGCGTATCGAGCACCGCCTGCAGGTCGAAGGTCGAGCGGCTGATCACCTTGAGCACGTCGGCGGTGGCGGTCTGCTGCTGCAGCGACTCGCGCAGCTCGTTGAGCAGCCGGGTGTTCTCGATGGCGATCACCGCCTGGCTGGCGAAGCTCGTGATGAGCTCGATCTGCTTCTCGGTGAACGGCCGCACCTGCTGCCGGTAGATCACGATCGCGCCCATGACCTCGTTTTCCTTGAGCATGGGCACGACCAGGTGGGTTCGCGCGCCGGCGGTATCGACAAGGGAGACGATGCGCGGGTGTCCGTCGATGTAGCTGCGATCCTCGCGAAGGTCGGGGATGTGAAGGACCTTCTTGCTCTTGGTGATGCGCTCGAGCGGAGTTCCCGCCAGCGTTCCGGCCACCGGCTCGCGCCGGAACCACTCCGCATATTCGGACGCGCCGTGCACCGCCACAGCGCGAAAGTCGTCTCCCTCGCGCAGGAACAGGTTGCCGACTTTCGCTTCGCAGATCCGGGTAGCGTTCTCCAGCATCGCCTCGAACACGGGCTGCAGCGCGCCGGGCGAGCTGGAGATGACCTGCAGCACCTCGGAGGTCGCGGTCTGCTGCTCCAGCGCCTCGGAGAGCTCGCGGGTGCGCGCCTGCACCTCGTCGAACAGCCGCACGTTCTCGATCGCGATCACCGCCTGGTCGGCGAAGGTGGTGACGAGATCGATCTGCTGCTGGGTGAACGGGCTGACCTCGGAGCGGGCGAGGAACATGCTGCCGATCGGCACCCCTTCGCGCTGCAGCGGAACGCCGAGTGCGCTGCGGAAGCTGCCGAGCTTCTGTGAGTCCAGCAGGACGAATTCGGGATCGGCCAGGACGTCGTGGGTGTGGATGATGCGCTTTTTCAGCACGGCTCTGCCGCTGATCGAGCTGCGGTCGACCTTGAGGCCGAGCGAGAGCATGTAGTCCATGAAACCGGCGGGGAAGCCGTAGGCGGCGACGTGCTTGATCCGGTCGCCCTCTATGCGGGTAATGGTCGCCTTGTCGGCGTGGCAGAGTCGCGCCGCCGACTCGATCAGCGTGTCGAACACCGCCTGCAGGTCGAAGGTCGAGCGGCTGATCACCTTGAGCACGTCGGCGGTGGCCGTCTGCTGCTGCAGCGATTCGCGCAGCTCGTTGAGCAGGCGCGTGTTCTCGATGGCGATAACCGCCTGGGCCGCAAAGCTCGTGACCAGCGCGACCTGCTGCTCGGTGAACAGGCTAATTTCCCGGCGGAAGATGATAATGGCGCCGACCGGCTCGCCCTCCCTGAGCATCGGGACGGAGAGCACAGTGCGGACGCCGGCGAGGCTGGCGAGCTTGGCGCCGGTCGCCCCCTCCACTGTCTCGGCGTAGTCCGCCTCGTCGCGGATATCGGCGATCTGCACCGGCTCCCTGGTCGCCATCGCCCGACCGAGCAAAAGTTCGGGTCGCGGACGTACCAGCGGGTTGCGCCGCCGCTGCTCGACATATTCGGGCGGGGCGCCGTGCATGGCGACGATGCGAAGGGCATCGCCGTCGCGAACATACAGGTTGCCGAACTTGGCATTGCAGAGCTGTACCGCGTTCGCCAGCACGGCCTCGAACACTGGGCCAAGCTCGCCCGACGAGCCGGCGATGACGCGCAGCACCTCGGAAGTCGCGGTCTGCTGCTCCAGCGCCTCGGTGAGCTCGCGCGTGCGCGCCTGCACCTCGTGGAGGAGCCGCGCGTTCTCGATGGCGATGACCGCCTGGTCGGCGAAGGTGGTGACGAGCTCGATCTGCTTGTTGGTGAACGGCTCGACCACGGCGCGGATTAGCACGATGACCCCGATCGCCACTCCCTCGCGCAGCAGCGGCACCCCGAGCAGCGTCCGATACCTGCTGCGGTGACCGGTCTGGCTCAGCGCGTATTCCGGGTCGGCGAGCGCGTCGACGATCTGCACCGTGCGCCGCTCGAGCGCCACGCGGCCGCACATCGAGCCGCGGCCGGGAGCGATCGGATTCTGCCGCAGGAACTCCATCCGCTCCGGCTCGACGTTCTTGCCGGCGGCCGGATAGTAGCGGCCGCCGTCGAGCGTCATCACATAGGCCTGCTCGGACTTGCAGAGCCGGTGCGCCGTCTCAGCGATGGTGTCGAGCACGGGCTGCACGTCCGCCGGCGAGCGGGAGATGACGTTGAGCACGTCGCTGATGGCGGTCTGGTATTCGAGCGATTCGGCGAGCTCGCGCGTGCGCGCCTGCTCGGCCTCGAACAGCCGCACGTTCTCGATTGCGATCACCGCCTGGTCGGCGAAGGTCTCGGTAAGCTCGATCTGCTTGGCGGTGAAAGGCCGCACCTCGGTCCGACGAACCGTCAGCGAGCCGATGGCCTCGTTCTCCCGCAGCAGCGGCACGGTCAGGATTGTCCGGTGGCCCAGCCGCAGCGCCATCTCCTGCCCTTCCGGGAACTCGGCGCCCTCGGCGGCGAGATCGTACACATGGATCGGCCGCCGATCGACCACCGCGCGACCGGCGGTCCAGCCTCGGGAGATCGGCCATTTGACGAAATCGACCGGGATCGGGCCGTGATGGGCGCCGAGCACGAGCGCCTCGCCGTCGCGCAGGAGGATTGCCGCGTCATAGGCGTTGCACAGCCGTGCCGCCGATTTGACGAGGGTATCGAGCACGGTCTTGAGGTCGAAGGTCGAGCGGCTGATGACCTTGAGGACATCGGCCGTGGCGGTCTGCCGCTGGAGCGATTCGGAAAGATCATCGGTGCGCCCGCGCAGCTCGGCGAGCAGGCGCGCGTTCTCGATGGCGATGACCGCCTGGCTGGCGAAATTGCGAAGCAGCGCCACCTGCTCGTCGGAGAAGGGGCGGACCTCCTGCCGGTAGACGGCGATCGCGCCGACTAGCTCGTCGTGCTTGAGCATCGGAACGACGAGGAGGGTGCGAAACCGTCCCAGGTCGGCGGCCGCCAAGAAGATGGGCTCGCCCTCGGCGTAACCCGGCTCGGCCGTGACATCGGCGACGTGAACGGTCTGCTTCGTCGCGACGATACGGCCGAGCGCGGTTCGCGGGCCCGGCCGTTGCGCTCCGGATTGCCAGAACTCGGCGAATGCCGGCGGCACCCCGAACATCGCTGCCGCACGCCAGGCCCCATCCTCGAAGCGGAACAGCACCCCGTAATTGGCCGCGCAGATGCGCACCGCATTCGCCAGCATCGCCTGGAACACGGGCGCGAGCTCGCCCCGCGAGCCGGCGATGACGCGCAGCACCTCGTCGCTCCCCGCCTGCCGCTGCAGCGCGTCGGCGAGCTCACGCCGCGTGCGTGCCAGCTCGTCGTCGCGGGCGGCTTCGGGCGCGTGCGGCATCGGACCCCCATGCCGCTTGCCGTCTTGTGACGCGGCTCGTCGCGGACGCTCGAAACTTACGCGACGGCCGGCGGGGGCTCAATGGCCGTCGCCGCGTGCGAAACCGAGCATGTTTCTGCGGGTCACTCCGCGGCGTTGCGCCGGGTCGGCAGGCTCGTCCAGCGTTCGGCCAGCGCGTCGTCGGCGCGCTTGGCGTCCACCCACGCGATCTGCCTGCCGGCCACGCCGGCATATTCCACCTGCTTCCAGAACGGCGCGCGGGTCTTGAGATAGTCCATCAAAAACTCGGCGGCGGCGAATGCATCCTGCCGGTGCGCCGCGGCGGTGAGCACGAGCACGATGTCCTCGCCCGGGGTGATGCGGCCGTAGCGGTGAACGACCGTTGCGCCGAGGAGCGGCCAGCGCCGCTCGGCGGCCTCGACGTGGCGGGCGATCTCGGCTTCCGCCATGCCGGGGTAATGCTCGAGCGTCATGGCGACGAGCTCGCCGCCCGCCTCCTCGCTGCGGCAGATGCCGGTGAAGCTGACGAGGGCGCCGATGTCGGTGCGCGCCTCTCTGAGCTTCGCCGCTTCGCGCGCGGCGTCGAACGGCTCGCGCTGCAGGCGGATGCTGGCGGTCATGGCATTCGTAGGCCGGTTCCGCTCACGTTCATGCAGGTCATGCGCGGGCAGAAGCGCGTCGCAGACGCGCGTGAACGCGCTGATGTCCCGCGCATCTACGTCTTTCCTGAGCGAAAAAGACGTGGATGGCGGGGACAAGCCCGGCCATGACTGGCTGGGGCATTGGGGGCCCGCACCGCTAGCCTCCGCTCATCGGCGGAAAGAAGGCGATCTCGCGCGCGCCGGCAATCATCGTGTCGGCGCGCACATGCGCGCGGTCGATCGCGGCGCGGATCACCTGCGGGTTCTCGAAGGCGTGGGCGTAGGCCTCGCCACGCCGACTCAGCCAGCCGATGAGATCGGCGACGGTCGCAATCGCCGCCGGCGGCTCGAGCTCCTCCTCCGGCTTGCCGATGCGCTCGCGCACCCAGGCGAAATAACGCAGCTTCACGGTTCACCTTCCTCGTGCACAGCCCGGCAGTGGTCCAGCTCACGGGCGATCGGCCACCAAGAGGCCGATTCAATCCTCGATGAGATGCTGCACGCCGGCGCGGAAATAGTCCCAGCCGGTGTAGAGCGTCAGCAGGGCCGACAGCCAGAGCAGCGCGAGCCCGACCGGCGTCACCACCGGCACGACGAGGTCGCCGGCCTTGCCGGCGACCAGGAACCCGACCGCGACGAGCTGGAGCGTCGTCTTCCATTTGGCGAGCTGGGTGACGGGAACACCGACGCGCAGCTCGGCCAGATACTCGCGCAGGCCGGAAACGAGGATTTCCCGGCAGAGGATGACGATCGCCGCCCACAGCGACCAGCCGCGGATCGTGCCGTCGGCCGCCAGCATCAGCAGGCACGACGACACGAGAAGCTTGTCGGCGATCGGATCGAGCATGCGGCCGAAGGCCGACTGCTCGCCCCATTTGCGGGCGAGATAGCCGTCCAGCATGTCGGTGATGCCGGCGGCGATGAAGATCACCAGCGCGACCCAGCGCAGCCACAGCCCGCCGCGGAGGATGTCCTGCCAGTAGAGGCAAGCCACTACCGCCGGAACGGCGGCGATGCGGGCGTAGGTGAGCAGGTTGGCCACCGCCAGGCGCCGCGCCGGAACGAGCCTCGTCGTCGTCACCGTGTTCATGGGCCGAAACAATACCCTTCCGGGGCGCGCGTCAAATCGAAATGCCCGCGTCTCCCCATCCGCTTTGCGCCGGGCCAGTCACCCGACACCGGCCGAACGCCGCGGGCGCCTGCCGGATAAATATTGCCGCTCTGCGACGGCGCCAGGGACAAAGGGGCGGCTCCAGCCGGCGGGCCAGGCAGGGTGGCTGGAAGGGCTGCAACGGGCGCTATCCACAGGCTTGGAGGTCCGCAATGGGCAACCCGTGCAGGGAGCGCGCTCCATCCCTCCTACGGCGTCTGCGCGTGGAAGAAGTCGTAGATCTTGCGCGCGGTGTCGGCGCTGATTCCGGGGACCTTGGCGAGATCGGCGGGAGCGGCGCGCTCGATTGCCTTGAGCGTGCCGAAGTGGTGCAGGAGCGCGCGCTTGCGCGCGGGCCCCACGCCGGGGATCTCCTGCAGGCCACCCTCGCGCAGGTCGCGGCGGCGGCGCGCGCGGTGCGAGCCGACGGCGAAACGGTGCGCCTCGTCGCGCAACCGCTGCACGAAGTAGAGCACCGGATCGCGCGGCTTGAGCTTGAACGCCTCGCGGCCCGGCACGAAGAAGGTCTCGAGCCCGGCATCGCGGTCCGGGCCCTTGGCCACCGCAACCAGCGGCAGCTCGGTTATGCCGAGCGCGGCCAGCGTCTCCCGGGCGGCGGTCAATTGCCCGCGGCCGCCGTCGATCAGGATCAGATCGGGCCACGGCGACTCGTCGGCCTCGGAGAGGGGCTCGCCGTCACCCCGTGCTGCCCGCCCGGCTTCCTCGCCGGCGCGAGCCTCGAGCGGCGCCGCTGCGCGCTCTTCGCCCGCCTCGACGGATGCGGGCGCACGCGGCGCCTGCGCGAGCAGCCGCCTGAAGCGGCGGCCGAGCACCTCGCGCATCATGGCGAAGTCGTCGCCGGGAGCGAGATCGGCGGAGCGGATGTTGAACTTGCGGTACTGGCTCTTGGCAAAGCCCTCGAGCCCGGCGACGATCATCGCGCCGACTGCGTTGCTCCCCTGGATGTGACTGTTGTCGTAGACCTCGATGCGGCGCGGCAGGCGCGAGAGCCCGAACGGCTCGGCGAGCGCGGCCATGAGCCTGCGCTGCGAGGAGGTGTCGGCGAGCTTGCGCGCCAGCGCCTCGCGCGCATTGGCGAGCGCGTGCTCGACGAGCTCCTTCTTCTCCCCGCGCTGCGGAACGATCACCTCGACCCTGTGGCCGCTCCTGGTGGCGAGCGCCGCCTCGAGCAGCGCGCGCTCCTCGATCGGGTGGGAGATGAAGATGCAGCGCGGGCACGGCTTGTCGTCGTAGAACTGGGCGAGGAACGCGCCCAGCACCGCGCCGGCGGGGAGCGACCGGTCGGCCTTGGGAAAATAGGCGCGGTTGCCCCAGTTCTGTCCGGCGCGGAAGAAGAAGACCTCGACGCAGCTGAAGCCGCCGTCCTGGTGCACGGCGAACACGTCCGCCTCCTCGACGCCGCGCGGATTGATCCCTTGATGCGCCTGCACCGCCGAGAGCGCCGCCAGCCGGTCGCGGTAGACCGCGGCGCGCTCGAAATCGAGCGCCGCCGACGCCTTCTCCATCTCGGCTGCCAGCTCGTCCCTGATCGCCTGGCTCCTGCCCGACAGGAACGCGTGCGCCTCCCGCACCAGCTGGGAATATTCGGCGAAGTCGATCTCGCCGGTGCAGGGACCGGAGCAGCGCTTGATCTGGTAGAGCAGGCACGGCCGGGTGCGGCTTTCGAAGAAGCCGTCCGAGCACGAGCGCAGCAGAAACGCCCGCTGCAGCGCGGTGATGGTGCGGTTGACGGCCCACACCGAGGCGAACGGACCGTAGTACTTGCCCTCGCGGCGCTGCGCGCCGCGATGCTTCAGTATCTGCGGCGCCCAATGGTCGGCGGTGATCAGGATGTAGGGAAACGACTTGTCATCGCGCAGCAGCACGTTGAACCGCGGGCGCAGGCGCTTGATGAGATTGGCCTCGAGCAGCAGCGCCTCGGTCTCGGTCGCCGTCGAGACGAGCTCGACAGCGGCGGTGGCGGCGATCATCCGCTCGATGCGCGGGTCGTACGCGGTCGGCCGCGTATAGGCGACGAGCCGCTTGCGGATGCTCTTGGCCTTGCCGACGTAGAGGACGTCGCCGCGGGCATCGATCATCCGGTAGACGCCGGGCGCCGACGGGGCGAGCCTCGTGTGGCGGGCGATGGCGGCGCGCCCGGCGGCGAGCGGTCCGGCGCCGGCGCCGGGCTCGCTCTCGGCGTCCGCCTCGGGGAGCGGCTGCTCCTCGTCCTCCTCGACGAGCTCGGTCGTGGGATCGATGTCCTTGCGCGGGACGTTCATGGCGGAAACGTAAGCGCTGCGCCGCGGCCGAGCCAGCCTCGCTCGGTGCCGGCGCGCCCGGCCCGAGCCGGGCGCGATGCGGAGCCGGGCAAAGTTGAGCGGCCGTTCACCCTGTCCGTCCGCCGCTGAAGGGAACGTTCACCATATCGGCAGCTTTTCGAGAGCAAGACACGAAGAAAACCACAAACCAATCCCTAAGCTCACCACGTCATGCGCGGGCGTGGCGCGGCGCAAGACGCGCGTGAACGCGCTGATGTCCCGCGCATCCCGACGGACGGGGCGCAATGGTGCCTCATTGGTAGGGATGGCCGGGACGAGCCCGGCCATGAGGAGTTGATTTCTTTCGATCGGAACATGCTGCAATTCAAATCGGAGGAGCGCGTGATGCGGCGGAGCGTTGGCGGCTGCGTGGGACTGCTGGCCTTGCAACTGATGGTGGGAGCGGCGGCCGCAGCGGATGTCATCCCGCGCTATCAGCCGGTGCCGCCGGCGCCGGCCTACGGTGTCGCCGTTCTCGCTCCCCCCTACTGGACCGGGTTCTATCTCGGCATCAACGGCGGCGGCGGCTGGGGCCGCTCGCAGTGGGACGGCGTCGACACGTTCGCCGTCTCGGGCGGGCTCATCGGCGGCACGATCGGCTACAATTGGCAGCTCGGTCCCCGCTGGGGCTGGGTGCTCGGCGTCGAAGGCGACGTCGACTGGTCGGGCATCGGGGGCACCACCACGGTGCTGTGCCCGCTGGGCTGCCAGACCCGCAACCATTGGCTCGCCACCGCGCGGGGCCGGGTCGGCTTTGCCTGGGATTGGGTCCTGCCGTATGTGACCGCCGGGCTCGCGGCAGGCGACATCAGCGCTGCAACGGTGGCGCTGCCGGGCGGCAGCACCACCGCGACCGGCTGGACCGCCGGCGCGGGGGTCGAATTCGGCGTCTGGCGCCATGTGAGCGTCAAGGCCGAGTATCTGTTCGAGACGCTGAGCAGCTTCAACTGCGGGTTCAACTGCGGCCTTGCCGCGGGCGGCAACGTGTCGTTCTACGCCAACGTCTTCCGCGGCGGCCTCAACGTGCGGTTCTGAGACCGGTCACGCCGGCGGGGGCCTGGTCGCGGCGAAGGCGGGGATACGGGCGGTGAAGTCGTCGAGCCATTTCACCAGGCGCGGGTGCTCCGGGCGCCAGGTGCCGCTGAAGCGGAAGTCACGGTAGCCCAGCGCGCAGGCGAGCGCGATCTGCCCGACATCGGGGGTGGCGGTGAGCGCCGGCGGCGCGGCCTCGAGCGCGGCCAAGGCGCGCGCGACCTTGCCGGCCTGATGCTCCACCCATTTCGGCTCGTGCCGCTCGGGCTGGCGCCAGCGGGCCTCGTAGATCACGAGAATCGAGGCGTCCATCATGCCGTCGGCGAGGGCCTGCAGGCGCAGCGCCGCAAACCGCGCGGCGGCTTCCTTGGGAATGATCCGCCCGCCGCCCGCGCGATGATCGAGATATTCGAGAATCACCCGCGAATCGAACAGCACCGTCCCGTCCTCGAGAAGGAGAGCCGGAATCTTGCCGAGCGGGTTCTGCTGACGGACGTTGTCGCGGGGGTCGGTGGTGTCGGCATCCTCGGTTGCGATCTCGCGTTCGAGCCCGAGCAGGCTCGCGGCGATCCTGACCTTGCGCACGAACGGGGAGGCGGGAGAGCTGCGGAGCTTGAGCATGCACGGTTTTCCGATGCTGACGTGCCGCGGCAAGGCGGCAGCAAGGTGATGGAGGCGGCGGGCTGCGCCGTAGGTGGCCCGCCGAGCTTTCACGCGGGGAGGCAAGCGGCGCGGAGAAGCAGCAGTCGGCGAGCCTAGCCCGTGACGATCAGGTTCACCGCTTTGGGGCCCTTGCCTTTCTTGTCGGGCTCGACATCGAAGGAGATGCGCTGCCCTTCGCTCAACGATTTGAGCCCGGCGCGCTCGACTGCGGTCACGTGCACGAACACGTCGCGGCCGCCGTCATCCGGCTTGATGAAGCCGTAGCCGCGCTCGGCGTTGAAGAACTTGACCGTACCTGCCATGGCCATCGGGAAGCTCCTTACCCCGTGGTTACTCCGCCGTCGGCCCCCGCGGCACGACGGGGCGGCCGGACATTCGCAAACGGGGAAAGCAGTTGGCCATCGAGGTCCTCTGTCACTCCGCCGGCCCCCATGAGGAGCGGAACGTCAAAGCCAGCGGCAATGAAAATAGTGCAATCCAAGGCTGTGGAGAAGTAGCGAAACTACTTTTCGCCGGCGACGACATCGAGACGGTGCGCAGCGCCGCGAGCATCCGACAGGATCGCCGCGAGCGCCGGCAGCAGCAGCGCGAGCTCGTCGGCGAGCGTCCAGGGCGGATTGATCACGAGCAAGCCGCAGGCGGTGAGCGCGGCTCGGCGATGCGGGCCTGGTTGCGTCGCCGGGCGCGATCGAGCGATGCGCGGGCGGGCGCCGATGTCGAGCTCGGCGTGCAGGAGCTTGTCGATGCCGGCGCGCCGGAGCCGCTGCGCCAGCGCATCGGCGGCCGCGCGCTCCTTGACCGGATACCAGGCGAGATAGATGCCGGTTGGCCATTTGCGATAGACCGCCGGCAGCGCCTGCGCCAGCCGCGCAAGCTCGTCGGCGTCCTCATAGGACGGATCGATCAGCACGAGGCCGCGGCGCTCCTTCGGCGGCACATAGGCATTGAGCGCGGTCCAGCCGTCGATGGCGAGCGCCTTCGCTCGGCGGTCACGGCCGAGCTCGCGCGCCAGCGCCGCGGCCGCACCGGGCTCGATCTCGCAGGCGATCAGCCGGTCCTGCGGGCGCAGGAAGGCGCGAATGAGCACCGGCGAGCCGGGATAGAGCGCAAGCGCGCCGTTGCGGTTGTGCGCCTTGACGATTTCGATATAGGGGGCCAGCAGGGCAGCCGCCGGCCCGGCAACCGGGCCGGCGAGCAGCCGCGCGATCCCCTCGCGCCATTCCCCGCCGCGGCTCGCCTCGGCACCGGTGAGGTCATAGAAGCCGGCTCCGGCATGGGTGTCGAGGACCCGAAAGGCCGAGGGCTTTCGCGCGAGATGCACGAGAATGCGCACCAGCGTCGCGTGCTTGAGCACGTCGGCGAAATTGCCGGCATTGAACGCATGTCGATAGTTCATCAGATGACAGATGTCAGATGACAGACGTCAGAGGTCTGGCATCATCTGTCATCTGACATCTGCCGTCTGACCCTCAGCGGCGGCATCACCACCTTGTCGCGGCGGCAGGCGCGCACCCCGGTCTCGGGGCAGGGCCGGAAATGCAGCTCCTTGCCGATGCAGATGCGCACCTCGCCCAGTCGCCGGCGGTCGCAGGTCACGGCGATCGCGTCGCGGGTCATCCCGGGATTGGCCTCCACGAAGCTCGCCGCAACCTCCTCCGGGCTGACCAGCAGCGGCTCCTTCACCTCCATATACCGCTCGGGAATCCGCACCTGCGCGCGCGCCTTGCGCACGGTGTCGAAATAGGCGCGGGCGCCGAGCCCCGAGCAGGTGCCGTGGCGGTCCCACTCGCGGAAGATCAGGCGCGGCGCCGGCATGAGATCGAGCATGGAAGCGACGATGTTGCGGTCGAGCCGCGGCGGCGGCTGCTGGCAGAATTCGGGAAAGCCACGTTCGTATTGCGGCCACAGCCCGTGCACCACGAACGAATAGGGCCGCGCGCCGCATTGCTGCTGCGGCGCGGTTCCGCGCTCCCCCGCCGCCTCGCAGAATGAGGGCGACCACGAGAGCGACAGCACGTAGAAGTCGAATTGCCCGGCCTCGTTCTGGCGGCGGTCCTGGGCTGGCGCTCCGGTGAGGGCTATGGCGGAGACTGCCGCGGCAAGGACAGCGCGGCTCAAGATCCTGAGCATTGCCTCTACTCCCAACCACATCAGGCGCGCCCCGCTCATTAGCACGGCGACAAGGACATTTCAAGAACGAAGCGGCAACGAAAGCGGATCACCCGCGCCGAAAGCCTGCATCAGCGCATCAGGGCAGCGCCATCTTGCAGGCGGGGCTGTAGGCCCAGTTGCGGTCTAGCCCGACCACGCACCACTCGACCCCCCAGGACGCGCCGATCATGCCGGTGTCCTCGGCAATGGAATAGTGGATGACGTGCCGGCGCCCGTCGGAGACCTCGACCTTGCCGGTGCAGAAGCGGCGTGGAACGGTGTTGGCCGCCCACGGGCGGAACGCGATCTCGCGGATGTTCTCGAAGGCGAGAATCACCAGCTCGGAGTTCCAGAAGCGATTTTCCTTGGTGCCGAAGCGCTGCGCGATCCTGCCGAGGGCCGGGGGGTAGTCGCAGGGCGGCAGCACCCCGTCATAGCGCGGCCCGGAAAGGTAGAAGTTCTTCTCGAGCCAGCTCGCCGCCACGGCGGGGCCGGCGGTCAGGACCGCGAGTGCGAGGGCGAGCGCCACCAAGCCTGTGCGGGCCGACATGATCTTCTCCGGATCCGGTCGTTTCCGACGGTGACCAGCAACGCGGGCGGAATCAAGATCCCGGCAGCCGCGCCGGGCAAGAAAGTCTCCGGTTGTGGCGTTCGAGCCACTGGTACGCGTCGGAGCTGGCCGGCGGGTCGGCGTCGCCCGGCGGGGCGCGGTGCCGATCCGCAACAGTGGCGGACTTTCATGCGCGGATCGGCTTTGCAGCCACCGCGGTGGCCTCTAAGCTTGCACGGGGATCGTCCCCTCTTGAGTCCTCCCGCTCGCGGGGAGAGCCGAGGGGCCGGCAGGGGAGGCGCGAGCATGCGCGTGCGATGGCTGATCATGGCGCTGACACTGTGCGCGAGCGCCACGCAGGCGCAGGTCTATCACGGCAACGATACCGGCGGCATCATCTCCTGGTCGTGCGAGAACGAAGCCGCCGCGCACGAGATCGCCGGCGAGTATTGCGCGCGCTGGAACAAGTATCATCGGATCACCAGCGTGCACCGGCAGTACGGCGACTTCATCGGCTTCGTCTGCCTCTGGTCGCCCTACGTCAACCCGTATGCCTTGCCGGCGGTGCGCACGCGCGCGAGCTGCTATTACAAGCAGCCGTTCGTCGTGAGGGCGCTCGATTGACGAGCCTCTAGCTCCACCGCACATCGTGGCGCGTCAGCACCTCGCGCACCGCCTCGACCAGCCTGTGCTCGGGCACCGCGAATTGCGCTGGCCGTGCCTCGCGCCATTCCTGGTGCGAGGCGATGGCGGCCGCCGCCCTCGCGCCCTCGATCAGATCCTTGATCTGCACCTCGCCTTTCGCCTTCTCGTCGCCGCCCTGGATGATGACGCACGGCGAGCCGCGCTTGTCGGCATACTTGAGCTGCGGACCCATCTTGCCGGAGCCGAGGTAGAGCTCGGCGCGGATGCGCTTGCCCGGCGCGTATTCGGCCGCGCGCAGCTGCTGCACCATGCGCTGGTAGTCGGCGAGCCGCGATTGATCGAACACGGTCACCACGACCGGGCCGGCTTGCGGGCTGGTGTCGAGCTTGCCGAGATGAGTCAGCGCCGCCTGCAGGCGGGAGACACCGATGGAGAAGCCGGTCGCCGGGACCGGCTCGCTGCGGAAGCGGCCGACGAGCCCATCGTAGCGGCCGCCGCCGCCGACCGAGCCGAAGCGGACGGTCTCGCCATCCTCGTTTTTGACCGGGAAGCTCAGTTCGGCCTCGAACACGGGGCCGGTGTAATACTCAAGGCCCCGCACCACCGAGGCATCGATGCGGATGCGCTCTGGGCCAAAGCCGGCGGCGCGCACGAGGCTGGCGATGACATCGAGCTCTTGCAAGCCGGCCGCCAGCGTCGCGTTGGCGTTGAGCGCGCGGCCCGCGTCTGCCGACAGGGGGCGCTGCAGAGCGCCCGCCAGCACGGCCAAG
>DASXAP010000044.1:0-2418 GCA_036406655.1 Xanthobacteraceae bacterium
GTCGCAGTGGCGAAAGCGTTGGGCACGCTGCTGGCGACCGACGACGGGCCCGAGACCTGGCGCGAGCGGGCGCGGCAGATGTTCGGCGATGGCGCCGAGCTCGCCGAATACAACGATGCGCGGCACGGCATCTACCGCGCGGCAGCGTTCGCCGCCGGCGGGCTTGCGGGCGCGCTCTTCATCGGCCCAGCCGCGGCGGCGCCGCAATGGGATGCGGTGAAGCCCCTGTTCGCAGCCGACACGCTCGCCGAGGAGGCGCGGCGCGTTCTGCTCTCGGGCCGCTCTGCCGACGGGCTCGCCGGCGCCGGGCCCGTCGTCTGCGCCTGCTTCGGCGTCGGCCTCGCCACCATTCGCGATGCGATCCAATCGGGCGCCGCCCGGAGCGTCGAAGCCATCGGGGCGGCGCTGCGCGCCGGCACCAATTGCGGCTCCTGCCTGCCCGAGCTCAAGCGCATCGTGGCGGATACGGGGGTTGCGGTGGTCACGGCGGCGCCCCCATCGCAGCCGGCCATCACGCCCCCCGCCCCCCGGCGGACGCGTGACCCGGCGGCGATCACATAGCTTCCCGGCTGGTTAACCGGCCCGGAGCCCCTTCCCCCGAACGGCTCGCAGCGTGCCACCTTCTCCTTGGTAAGGGTCCTACGTTCAACCTTCGTCGGCACCAGAAAAGCCCGTGAAACGCGAGATTCTGGGCGCCTAGGGCGCCGGGACGGGTGCGCTTCCGAGCCGCCAACGGGATACCGTTCGGGTACCGGCGCAAATTCTTGGCCTGATTTTGAACCTCCGGGCCCCCTGGCCCGACTAATAGGCACTGGGGAACACGGGGGACATCATGAACAAGCTCTGCCGTATTGCGACCGTCGCCGCGCTCGTCGTTGCCGCGACCGCCTTCGCCACCGAAGCATCCGCCAATCCATTCGCCTGGCTCGGCTACTCGCCGACCGACAACGGCAACCAGGTCCGGGCCGACCTGCGGCGCGTGACCGTCGAATACCCGAGCAACGAGGCCGCGGGCACGATCGTCGTCGACACCCAGAACACGTATCTCTACTACGTGCTGGGCGGCGGCAAGGCGATCCGCTACGGCATCGGCGTCGGCCGCGAGGGCTTCACCTGGTCGGGCGTAAAGACCGTCGAGCGCAAGGCCGAGTGGCCGGACTGGACGCCCCCGCCGGAGATGATCGCCCGCTCGCCCTATCTGCCGCGCTTCATGGCCGGCGGCGCCACCAACCCGCTCGGCGCCCGCGCCATGTATCTCAGCGGCACCTTCTACCGCATCCACGGCACCAACGCGCCCTCGACCATCGGCAGCCGCGCGACCGCCGGATGCATCCGGATGGCCAACGAGGACGTGATCGACCTCTACGACCGCGTCAAGGTCGGCACCAAGGTCGTGGTCATGCCCGCCGCCGAGCGCAGCGCCTCCACCGGCTTCAGCCTGTTCCGCTGAGCAGCGTCAGCAGTTTCCCCCGCAGCATCATCCCCCATGCCGGCCCCGCCCCGCGGCGGGGCCGGTGCTTTTCATGCCCGGCTCCATGCCCGCGCCGACGCTGCTTCAACCCGCGAGCTCGCGCTGCACGACCGGTGCGACCTGCGTCGCGAGGAGCTCGATCACCTCGGCAACCTTGGCGTAAGGCAGCCCGCCGATGTCGATCTGCGCCATGAAACGCTGATGCCGGAACAGCCCGTAGCCATAGAGGATCTTGTCCACGATCTGCTGCGGGCTGCCCACGAACAGCGCGCCCTCGCGGCTTGCGAGCTGCTCGTAGGCGTCGGGGGAAATCTCGCGCGCACGATACTGATCGGGCGCGTGGTTGCGGAAATAACCGGCGTAGTACGGATAGAACGTGCGCATTGCATCCTGTGAGTTCTTTTGCACGTGCAGGTGGCTGGCGACCGCCACCTTGAGGTCCGCCGCGCGGTGGCCCGCTTCGCTGCCGGTGCGCCGGTAGAGCTCGACCAGCGGGGCCAATTGCGCCGGCGGCAGTCCGATGTTCGCCAGCGCCAGCGGCAACCCGAGCGCTCCCGCCCTGACCACGCTGCCCCGCGTTCCTCCAGTCCCAACCCAGATCGGCAATCGACCTTGCGACGGGCGGGGCGGGATCGGCGCATCGTGCAGCGCGGGACGAAAGCGGCCCTGCCAGGTGACGCGCTCGGCGGCGTTGAGCCGCAGCAGAAGGTCGAGCTTTTCCGCGAACAGCTCGTCCTGATCTGTCAGGTCGTAGCCGAACAGGGGGAATGACTCGGTGAACACACCGCGGCCGGCAATCACCTCGGCGCGCCCGCCCGAGAGCAGGTCGACCGTGGCAAAGTCCTCGAACACCCTGACCGGATCCGCCGTGGGCAGGATCGTCACGGCGCTGGCCAGTCGCACCCTCGCCGTCACTTGGGCAATCGCAGCCAGCACCACGGGAGTGG